>JBDLJJ010000061.1:0-14708 GCA_039714435.1 Gemmatimonadota bacterium
ATTACCGAGGTCGTGCACCCGGTGGACTACGCAAACAAGCACGGGCTCGTTCTCCACATTCTGGAAGGTGCTGAAGGCCAGGCCCTGGTGTTTACCCGCATGCGCAGCACGGCGGCCTATCTCACGAAGTTTCTCGCCTCCCGGGGTCTTTCGGTGGACGATCTGCACGGAGACAAAACGCAGGCGGAGCGTACACGCAGCCTCAACGCGTTCAGGGAAAAGAAAACCAGAGTTCTGGTGGCGACCAACGTGGCCGCGCGCGGGCTGGATATAGCGGGAATCACGCATGTGGTGAACTTCGATGTTCCAGATGACCCCAACGACTACGTGCACCGCGTGGGCCGCACGGCACGCGCCGATCAGACCGGGGATGCGATCACGCTGCTTTCTCCGCACGAGTGGATCCACCTCAGGCAGATCGAAGCGTTGACGGGCTATCCCATTCCGCGCGCCGCCGTTGAGGGCTTCGAGCCCTCGGTCGAGCCGCCCAAGTCAGCCGTCGCGGCTGAGGATGCTGAGGACGCCCCACCCCGATCCCGTCTCAAGCGCGGCCGCCGCAGCCGCTGATGCCGGACACCCGCCCATGTAGCGCGCGCGCGAGCAACCGGGTAATTTAGCGCGCTCTAACTGAAACTATTCTAGCCCCTGCGCCTAACGCAGCTTCCGAACACGACTAAAACACGACTTGAACGCGACTTCGATTAGATGCTAAAAACAACTGGCCGCCGGCTCATCCTGATCCTAGCCTTGCTCGCCATCGCGGGCTGGACGCTTCTCCCCGAGCGCGTCACGCTGGAAGACGGCACGACGGAGCTCGTCTGGCCGCTCAAGCTCGGCCTCGACCTCCAGGGCGGAATGCACCTGGCGGTGGAAATTTCCGACCCGGGAGGGATTCTATCCGCCGAAGACAGGGCGGACGCCATCAGCCGCACACTTACCACGATTCGAAATCGGATAGATGAGTTCGGGGTCTCAGAGCCCACGATTCAGCGCGTAGGGCCCGACAGAATCATTGTGGAGCTGGCCGGGATCGATGATCCTGACCGGGCCCAGAATATCATCGAGCGGACCGCTTTTCTGCAGTTTCGGATCCTGCGTGACGGGCAGGCTCTGCGGGCCGCCCTGCCGCGGATCGACCGGCGGATAGTGGCCGAAATCGGTACGGAGGGACTGCAGCCCGTGGATACGGTGCCGGCTGCCACCAGCCTGGACGACCTGCTCGGAGTGGCTCCGGACACGGTCGGGCCGGCCGACGAAGCGGCCGACTCAGCGGCGGATCAGACCGGGGCTGACGCCGCGGCCGGAGCGGATGACCTGGCCGGCGGCCAGCAAGCGGCCGGCGACAGCGCTGCGGATGACGCGGCGGCCGATCCCTTCACCCAGGACGCCGGCACGGACGTATTCCGCCCTCTTACGAGCCTTCTCCTGGAGTCAGGCTCGGGCGGAACGTTTCTCGTCGCCGAAGAGAACGTGCCGACGGTGGAGCGGTACCTGGCCCTGGACGCGGTCAAAGGAGCTCTGCCCCGCGGCTCGGAGCTGGTGCGCGGATCCACCCCCATCGCGGCAGGGGGAGCTTCATACATCGAGTTTTACGACCTGGAGATCGATGCGATCCTGACGGGTGACCAACTGGCGGACGCCGGCCCGGCCGGTAGAGATCCCCAGTTCAACCAGCCCATCGTTCCGTTCGAGACCACTCGGCGCGGCGCCCGGGCCTTCGAACGCGGAACGTCGCGCAACGTGGGCAACCAGATGGCCATCGTGCTGGACGGGCGGGTGCAGAGCGCACCGGTGATCCGAGGCGTACTCAGCCGCAACGCGCAGATCGAACTCGGCCAGGCCAGTTTCGCGGAGGCGCAGGATCTGGCTCTGGTACTGCGGGCCGGCGCTCTGCCGCAGCCGATCGAAGTCGTCGAGAAGCGCACCGTGGGGCCGTCCTTGGGCAAAGACTCCGTCGCTGCCGGAAAGTTCGCCTTCATGATCGGGATTGCAGCGGTAGTTCTGGTGATGATCGGCTACTACAAAATGGCGGGCGTGATGGCCGTGGTGGCGCTGATTGGCTACGTGGGGCTGGTTCTGGGCGGCCTGGCCGGACTGGGAGCCACGCTCACGCTGCCGGGCATCGCGGGACTGATTCTCTCGGTTGGCATGGCCGTAGACGCCAACGTACTGATCTTCGAGCGAATCCGTGAGGAAGTGGACGGCGGCAAAACGTCGCGCGCGGCGGTGGACGCCGGCTTTCAACACGCCATGTCCGCCATTGTGGATGCCAACCTGACGACGCTCATCACGGCTGGAATTCTGTATCAGTTCGGGACGGGACCGGTGAAAGGGTTCGCCGTAACGCTGGGGATAGGGATTATCGCCTCGTTCTTCACGGCGCTGTTCATTACCAGGACGTTCTTCCTGATGTACCTAAACCGACACGCTCCGACCGATCCGGTGAGCATCTAGATGAGACTCTTCAAGAACGCAGACTATCAATTCCTCGGGCTGCGCCGCCGGGCCTACATGGTCTCCACGGCCATGATCCTGGCCGGTCTCCTCGTCCTCATAGTCCGGGGCGGATATCAGTTCGGGGTGGACTTCACGGGCGGGACCAGGATCCACGTCAGCTTCACGCAGACCACGGACGCGGCGGATATCCGGGCGGCGCTTCTGGCGGGCGCCGTGGAGGGTGCCGAACTTCAGGCGTTCGGCGGCGTGGGGGAATACGTGATACGGGTCGGCTCCCTGACGGACGATACCGGCCAGGAAGCGCTGGACGCGGTAGGGTCCGCGCTCGATGCGGCGTTCGGAGCCGACCAGTGGCAGGTCGAAAACTCGGATGCGGTCGGGCCCAAGGTCGGGGCCGAACTCAGGACCCGGGCGCTGCTCGCGGTCCTGGCGTCGTTTGTGCTGACGCTGATATACCTGGCCTTCCGCTTCGAGTGGCGGTTTGGCATCGCGGCTGTCGTGGCTACGATCCACGACATCTTTGTCACGTTCGGGTTTTTGGCCGTATTCAACGTAGAGATTACGCTGGCCACGGTGGCGGCAATTCTGACGATTATCGGGTACTCGCTGAACGACACGATCGTCGTGTTTGACCGCGTGCGTGAAAACCTCAAGAAGCGCCGCAAGGAGACGTATACGTCGATTGTGGATAGCAGCATCAACGAGACGCTGCCACGGACGGTCCTGACCAGCGTCTCGACTCTGGTAACGCTGCTGGCCCTGTTCACATTCGGCGGAGCTGTGATTCGCCCCTTCGCCGGCGTCCTGATCCTCGGTGTCCTGATCGGAACGTACTCTTCTATTTTTGTAGCTTCCCCGGTGCTCCAGGAGATCGAGGACTACACATACAACAAGGAGCACGGCGGCAAGAAGGAATAACGCCCCGAATGCCCCGGGCCTGCCGACCTGAGACTCTTCGACTCCCACCTGCACCTGACGGATCAGGCCTTCGCTGACGACCGCGCGGCTGTCCTGCAGCGCGCCGGTGAAGCCGGAGTGGAGGGCATGGTCACGGTGGCCACGCATCCCGAGGACGCGCATGCTGCCCTGGCGCTAGCTCGTGTGACGCGTGGCATGTGGTGTACGGCCGGTCTCCATCCACACGAAGCTGAGCGTTTCGGTCCTGATACGGTGTCCACGATCGAGTCTCTGACCCGGGAACCTGAGGTCGTGGCGGTGGGCGAGATGGGACTCGACTTCTATTACGACAACGCTCCGAAAGCGCGGCAGCAGGAGGCCTTCGAGGCTCAGCTGGAACTGGCCGCCAGCACCGGCCTGCCTGCCGTGGTGCACTCCCGGGAAGCGGACGCCCAAACGGCGGCCCACATCCAGGCCTTCAAGGGCCGTGCGCGCGGCGTCCTGCACTGCTTCACAGGAGGAATGGATCTCCTTGAGACAGCGCTCGACGCGGACTGGTACGTCTCCTTTTCGGGCATCGTCAGCTTCAAGGCGTTCGCTGCCGCCGAGACCGTGCGCCGCGTTCCGGATGACCGACTTCTCATCGAGACTGACAGTCCCTATCTTGCGCCCGTCCCAAACAGAGGCAGGCGAAACGAGCCAGCCTTTGTGGCCCTCACGTGCAACGTAGTGGCCGATATCAGACAGGGTAGCGCCGAGGATGTTGCCAGTCTCACTCTTCGGAACGCTCGTGAATTCTACTCGTTGACCCAGGGCTGATTAGCGCGGTTTACGCGATCGGTGCCGGCTAGCGCTGAACAAGACTGACCCGGGCCCGTTCGTCCGGTCGAACTCTAATTGATCAAGCAGGAATCCGATGCGCACGATTCACCAGTTGTTCGGCAAATCTCCTTTCGCGCCTCTCGTGGCGCACACGGAAAAGGTGGCGGAGGCCGTAGCCCTCGTGCGGCCGCTTTTCGACAGCTACGTGGCGGGCGACTTCAAGCGCAGCGAGGAAATCTACGATGAAATCTCGCAGGTAGAGCACGACGCGGATGAGATAAAAGAGGAAATCCGCGACCATCTTCCGCGCTACCTGTTTCTTCCCGTCGATCGGGGAGACGTGATCCGCTACGTCCGGCAGCAGGACCATATTGTGGACGCTGCGGAGGATGTGGCGATGCTGATCACCCTGCGTGACATGGAGACTCCGGAGCCGTTCCGCGCGCTTCTGCTCAAGCTCGTAGACGAGGTCGTGACGGCGGCTGAGCTGCTCGTAGTGGCCGGCAAGGAGATGGCGGCGCTGCTGGAGTCGTCCTTCGGCGGTCCCGAAGTGGACAAGGTGCTCGGTCTCGTCACGGATGTTTCGAACCAGGAATCACGGGCCGACGACACGCAGCACGCAACGGCGCGGGCCCTACTGCGCTCGGAGAATCATATCGACCCCGTATCCATAGGCCTGTGGATGCATGCGATCCAGGTTCTGGGCAACCTGGCCAACGCGGCCGAGAACACGGGTGATGTACTTCGCACCATGATGGCTCGCCGGTAGCGAGGCGTTAGTGAACATGGATCCCGCCGTGCCGAGCGGAAGCGCAAGCAAATCAAACATTTCTAGATCAGGAGCCGCAAAGCTTTGAGTCCCACGACCATCGTGCTGATTCTCGGAATCATCGCGGCGTTCTATATGGCCTGGAACATCGGGGCCAACGACGTTGCCAACGCCATGGGCACGTCCGTGGGCTCCGGCGCCCTGACGTTGGCCGGGGCGGTTGTCCTGGCCGGAATCTTCGAGTTCGCGGGCGCCACCCTGGTCGGGAGCCACGTGACCGAGACCATCCGCAAGGGCATTCTGGAGGTCTCACTGTTCCAGCCGGAGAGTCCGTTACTGGGAGAGGACGGTCCGACCATCCTGATGCTGGGGATGGTGGCGGCGTTGCTGGCGGCGGGTGTGTGGCTACAGATCGCCACCACTTTCGGGCTGCCGGTGTCCACGACTCACTCCATCGTGGGTGCCGTGATCGGATTCGCGCTGGTGGCTGTGGGCAGGAGTGCCGTCTCCTGGGGCACGGTGGGGACGATCGTGGCGAGCTGGGTGGTCTCTCCGATCCTCGGAGGACTGATCGCGGCCTCCATGTTCATCTTCGTCACCCGGTTCGTGCTGCGCAGTGACCATCCGATTGAAGCCACGCGGCGCATCGGGCCGCATCTCATTGCCCTCGTCGCCTTTATCCTGGTCCTCAGCTTCATCTACAAGGCCCTCAAGAACGTGGTGCAGGACCCCGAATGGTGGTTCGTCATTCTGGCAGCCGGGGTCATGGCGGGACTGGGCTGGATCTTGGGCCGCGTTTGGCTCAACCGTTCGAAGCCTGGGGATCCGGACGATCCGTACGACTATGTGGAGCGGGTGTTTGCCAAGCTCCAAATCGTCACAGCGGCATTCGTGGCCTTCGCTCATGGCGCCAACGATGTGGCGAACGCTGTCGCTCCGGTGGCCGCCGTGGTGCAGGTGGCCCGGTACGGCACTCTCCCCGACAAGGTGCCGGTGCCCGGTTGGATCCTGGTGCTGGGCGGCGTCGGTATCGTGCTCGGCCTGGCGACGTGGGGGTACAAGGTCATCGCGACAGTCGGAAGGAAGATAACTGAGCTGACTCCATCTCGTGGCTTCAGCGCAGAGTTTGGAGCCGCCACCACGGTTCTCGTGGCTTCTCGCCTGGGGATGCCTGTGTCTACTACGCATACTCTGGTGGGGGCGGTGATCGGCGTCGGCCTGGCACGCGGGATCGCGGCCCTCGACCTGCGCATGGTCGGAAAGATAGTCAATTCGTGGCTGGTGACACTGCCCATCGGCGCTGCTCTTTCGGCAATGTTCTTCTTCATCCTCCGAGCGATCTTCCTGTAGGCGGGCCATGACGGATTCCGGGACCGGCCTCAGCGCCGAGACAAAAGTCGAGTCGGTAATCGAATCGCGCCGCATCCAGATCCTTCCCGACCATGTGGCCAATCAGATCGCGGCCGGAGAGGTGGTGGAACGGCCGGCTTCTGTTATCAAGGAACTGGTGGAGAACGCGCTCGATGCGGGTGCGGCCCACGTCGACATCTCGCTGAGAAACGGCGGCAAGACCCTCATTCGGGTGTCCGATGACGGGCACGGCCTGGCGCGGGCGGACGCTCTGATGGCTCTCGACCGGCACGCCACGAGCAAGATCCGCGAAGCGAACGACCTGAGAAGCGTGTCGTCGTTCGGATTCCGAGGAGAGGCTTTGCCGTCGATAGCGGCAGTGAGCCGGTTCGAACTGGAGACGGCGCCTGCCAGCGGGGGAGAAGGAACGCGCGTGCGGGTCGCGGCGGGGCGAATACTCGGTGCTGACCCGATCGCCCGGCAGCCCGGAACCACAGTTACGGTGCGCTCCCTGTTCCAGAACGTACCGGCCCGGGCCAAGTTTCTGCGTTCGGCGCGCGCCGAGACGCGAGCCGCAAGCGAAGTAATCATCGTGCTCGCGCTCGCCAACCTCGGTGTGGGCTTCCGCTTCGATTCGAACGGGCGAGAGCTCCTCCGGCTGCCGCCCGCCGACACTATCCAGCAGCGTGTGTCTGACATCTGGGGAGATGCGGAAGCCGCCGAGCTGCTTGCGCTCGACCTGGAGAGAGACGGCATCAGGATCGCGGGCCTTGTCCAGAGGCCTGACGCGGCACGCCGTTCCGGCGGCCGGCGCTACCTGTTCGTGAGCGGCAGGCCGTTCCGGGATGCCGCCCTGCTTCGCGCGGTAGACGAAGCCTACAGAACGACAGTTGCTCCGGGTCTCCGGCCGTCCGCCTTTCTCTACCTCGCGGTTCCGGCCGGAACTGTGGATGTGAACGTTCACCCGGCCAAGTCGGAGGTAAGGTTCGCCGAACCTGGAGCTGTGCGGGAGGTCGTGGAGGCTGCCGTCCGTGGCTCGCTGTCTGACGTATCGAGCGCTCCCGGATTCGGCGCTGCGGCCCCGGATTCGAGCTTCACGCCACTCCGCGCCGCTGCGCCAAGAGTGGCCGAGCGCAGCCCCGGGGATGAGGCGGCCTCGCAGCTGGCCTTCTTCGCCCGGCGTGCGGCTGCGGCGGATGCGGCGGAGGCCGCCGCGGCTGGAGCCAAAGTCGAAGGCGATACGAAAGCCGCGGCCGGCCCACACGCGGGGCCGGCGCCCGACGCGGGTCAGGGAGCGGCGGCGCTCAGTGCGCCGCCGGACCTGTGGCAGCTCCATGACTCCTACATTCTGGCCGCTACCCGCCAGGGCCTGCTCATCATCGACCAGCACTCGGCCCACGAGCGCGTGTTGTTCGAAGAGATCATGGGCCGCTTTTCGGCCGGAGGAAGCGAGTCGCAGCGGCTCCTGTTTCCGCTAACCCTCCGCCTGTCGCCGGCCGAGTGCGATGCGGTGGAGGAGCTGGGGAGCCTGCTCCACAGCACGGGATTCGAAGTCGAGAATTTCGGCGGCGGAACTGTGATCGTCCATGCGGCGCCCAATCCCCATCCTTACTTCGACGCGGAATTGTGCTTTCGGGAGATGATCCAGGAGCTGGCCAGCGGTTCGGAGCTCGTGAATTCGGCCCGCAACCAGCACGAACGAATCGCCAAGAGCCTGGCCTGCAAGAGCGCCATCAAGGCTGGTCAGCCACTGTCTCAGCCTGAGATGGTGGAGTTGTTCGACAGGCTGTTTGCGACGGAGCTTCCGGGTCATGACGTGCACGGCCGCCCGACGATCCTGCGCCTCACGCTGGACGAGCTGGGCCGCCGCTTCGGCCGTACCTGATCGCAGCGTGACTGCGCCCGCGGCCTCCGGCCGCCTGGCCGTCGTACTGGCCGGACCTACCGCGACTGGTAAATCAGAGCTCGCTGTGCTGCTGGCCGAGCGCGTCGGCGGGGAGATCATCTCGGCCGACAGCCGGCAGGCATACCGCGGCCTGCGGATCGGCACGGCCGCTCCGAGCGAACAGCAACTGGCGCGGGTGCCGCACCACGGGGTCGGATTCCTGGCGCCGGACGAGCGCTACGGCGCCGGACGCTTTTCAGACCTGGCCAGGGTGTGGATGGCCGGCACCTGGGGCCGCGGCCTCGTACCGATCGTCGCTGGCGGCACTGGATTCTTCCTCCGAGCAGTGTGGCAGCCTCTGTTCGGGGAGCCGGAGTTGGAGCCAGCCCGCCGGCGTGATCTTGAGACGGCGCTCAGTACGCTCTCGCCCGAGCGCCTGGCCGCCTGGGCCAGCCGGCTGGATCCCGACCTGGCAGAGCGCCTTCCTAATCTGGATCCACAGCGCTCCCTCCGGGCCATCGAAGTCGCACTCCTTACGGGCCGGCCTCTCAGCTCGTGGCAGGCCGAGGCACGTGAGGGCCGGCTTCCGGAGCCGCTAGCTCCCGGCGCGCCTGTCTATGTGCTCGAATTGCCGGCCGAGGAGCACCGGGCACGGATCCGGGCCCGCGCCGAGCACCTGCTGGATTCGGGCTGGACCGACGAGGTTCGCACGCTCCTGGAAACAACACCTGACATGAAAGCGCCGGCTTTCACATCCATCGGCTACCGGCATGTGGCGAATCTCGTAAGGGGCGAGTTGCCGCGCGCCGAAGCGCTGGAGCGAATCTGCCAGGACACGTGGCAGTACGCGCGCCGCCAGCGTACCTGGTGCCGGCACCAGCTACCGCCCCACGCTGTTAGACTGGACGCGGAGCTACCTTCCGGCGAGCTTGCGGACCGCATCGTTTCAGACCTGCAGAGCCTGCAGAGGCAAACGGATACTACGACATGAAGATTGGCATCACTTGCTATCCGACGTACGGCGGCTCAGGGGCAGTCGCCACGGAGCTGGGCCTTCAGCTCGCTACCCGCGGGCACGAGGTCCACTTCATTTCGTACGCCCAGCCCTTCCGCCTGACGGGCTTTCAGGAAAGAGTATTTTTCCACGAAGTGGAAATGGCGCACTACCCTCTGTTCGAGTACCCGCCATACTCGCTTGCCCTCGCGGTGCGATTGCACGAAACAGCCGTGCACGAAAACCTGGATCTTCTTCACGTGCACTACGCGATACCTCACGCCACCAGTGGTTGGATCGCCCGGGAGACTATGCGCGCGGAGGGCCGCGACCTGAAGATCGTGACCACCCTGCACGGAACCGACATCACGCTGGTCGGACAGGATCCCTCGTTCTACGCGATCACCAAGTTTTCGATCGAGCGTTCGGACGGACTGACGGCGGTGTCCGAGTACCTGAAGAGGGAAACCTACCACAAGTTCACGTGTCCGAGCCGCGAGATCAGAGTAATTCCCAATTTCATCGACCCCGGTGTCTACTCGCGCGACGCGCACGACTGCAGGAGAGAGTCGCTGGCCGCCCCGGATGAGAAGCTGATCATGCACATCTCGAATTTCCGGCCCGTCAAACGGGTGGCTGACGTGATCGAGATCTTCGACGGTATTCAGCGTCAAATACCCGCCCGGCTCGTGTTGATAGGTGACGGACCTGATCGTATGGCCGCGGAAGAAGCGGTCGCCGAGGCCGGTCTCCAGGGTAGGGTTACGTTCCTCGGAAAACTGGAGTCCGTGGCGGAGTTGCTCGCCTGCGCCGACCTGTTCCTGCTTCCCAGTGAACAGGAGTCGTTCGGCCTGGTCGCGCTGGAGGCTCTGGCGAGCGGTGTCCCTGTGGTAGGAACAGCAGGGAGCGGACTGTCCGAGGTAGTGGAGTTTGGAGTAACAGGGTATCTGCACGCGGTGGGCGACGTAGCCGCCATGACGGCGAGCAGCGTAGAACTTCTCCGCGATGACGCGGTTTGGGAACAAGTCTCCAGGACGGCCCGGCAGCGTGCGGTAGAGAGGTTCTCGGCGGACCGAATCGTGCCCCTGTACGAGTCGTACTACGAAGAAGTGCTGCGGGGCGAGGTCCCCGCCTCCGCACAAGACGGGCAAGATCCCGTCAGCCAGCCTCTTGAGATCGCAAACGCCGCGGCTGAGATCGCGGACGCCGCCCGAGCCTCCGAGGGCTCTGGGTGAATCTCTTCCAGGCGATATTTCTCGGTTTGGTGCAGGGCCTGACCGAGTTCCTGCCCGTATCGAGCAGCGGACATCTTGTGCTCACGGAGGCCCTTCTCGGCCTTCGGACCCCCGGCGTAACGTTCGAAGTCGCTGTCCATCTGGCCACGGTTCTGGCCGTCCTGTGGGTATATCGCACCCGAGTCGGGCGGCTCGCGGCCGGTATGCTGCGTGGCGATCGGTCCAGCCTGCGGTATGTAGGCCTCCTAATTCTGGCGTCCGTGCCGGCCGGGCTGGCCGGGATACTCGGGAAGGACTTCTTCGAGTATCAGTTCGGACAGCCGGTCACCGTGGCGATTCTGTTGCTCGTGACGGGCGCATTGGTGTACTCGGTTCACTTGACGCGCCGGTCCGCTCACGACGAAGAGCCGTCCTCGGCACAGGCGCTATTGATCGGTGTGGCGCAGGCGTTCGCCATTCTTCCAGGGATTTCGAGGTCCGGTGCGACAGTGGCGATGGGGTCGTGGCGCGGAGTCGAAGTGGTCAAGCTGGCCGAGTTCTCGTTCCTGCTCTCAGTTCCGGCCGTCATCGGCGCTGCCGTCCTGCAATTGGGCGAACTCGGCCGTGGGGCCGCGGGAGGGATTACACCCGCGGTTCTGGGAGCCGCCTTCGTGGCCGCTCTCGTCTCGGGCATATTCGCCATCCGGCTGTTCGTCCGCATGCTGAGACACAAGCACTTCAGCCGCTTCGCGTATTACTGCTGGGCTGCCGGCGGAGCCTATCTCGTCGCGGCGGCCTTCCTGCCCGCGCTGCGCTGACATGGACTGGCCAGACGTCGCTCAGCTGATCGGCATGGCCCTGGCCGAGGACGGCTGGGATCGTGACGTCACCTCCGAGGCGACCGTACCAGCCGCGGCGACTGGAGAGGCGCTGGTTGTAGCCAAGGAACCGGGCGTGACGGCTGGGCTCTCGGTGGCGGAGGCCGTATTTCTACGGGTGGATCCGGATCTCGAGGTCGAGATCCGCTGCCGGGACGGTCAGCCGCTCGCCGCCGGCGATCCGCTTCTGGCTGTAAGTGGGCGCCTGCGCTCCATTCTGGCTGCGGAGCGCACGGCCCTCAATTTCCTGTCCCGGCTATGCGGAATCGCGACGTTGACGCGCCAGTTCGTGGAGGCTGTCGAAGGCACGGGCTGCCAGGTCACGGACACCCGGAAGACGACACCCGGCTGGCGCGCGCTCGAGAAATGCGCCACCGCGGTTGGCGGGGCCGTGAATCACCGCAGCGGCCTGCACGACATGATTCTGATCAAGGAGAATCACATCCGGGCGGCGGGCGGTATTTCGGCTGCTCTGGCGGGCGGCGCGGCCGCGGCCCGCGCGGCGGAGGTCGAAGGGACTGCCCTGGAAGTCGAGATAGAGGTGACCGATCTTGAGGAGCTGGCGGAGGCGCTGCAGGGCGGGGCAGGCCGGATCCTGCTCGACAATATGTCGCTGGAGATGCTGCGGGAGGCCGCGGCCATGGCGCGGGCTGGTTCGCCGCCTCACCCGCTGCTGGAGGCTTCCGGAGGCGTCCGCTTGGACACAGTACGCTCGATCGCGGAAACTGGAATGGATCTGATATCTGTCGGTTCTATAACACATTCAGCTACTGTACTTGATCTATCACTTCAAGTGCAGTCGGTAGACGGCCGCGATGACGACGGCGCTGTCGACGGCGGAATCGATAGCGGAACCGACGGCGGAATCGACGGCGGGACGATCAGAGGGAGCGACTGATGCCGCCGAAACTCGCGCCGCATTGGGGCGGCCACAGCCGGGCCGATCTTCAGCAGCGCTGGGGCCGGGAGTCCGTGTACACCTATGGAGAGGTCGACTCGACGAACTCGGTGGCCCGCGAGTTGGCGGGCGCCGACGCGCCGGCGGGCGCCATCATAGTGTGCCGGGAGCAGAGCGAGGGCCGGGGCCGGGGTGGGCACACCTGGGCTTCGCCGGCTGGCCGCGGCGTGTACCTGAGTATGGTCTTCCGGCCCGGGTCGCTCCCGAGTCCGGCGCTGCTGCCGGTGCTGGCGGGCCTGGGCATCGTGGAGGCGCTGGACCGAGCTTTTCGCGGCCTGCGGCCGGCCCTCAAGTGGCCCAACGACATCATCGCGGGAAACTTGAAGATCGGCGGGATTCTGGCGGAGGCCGTCTGGACCGACGGTACGCCGCGTCACCTGGTAGTTGGGGTGGGAGTCAACGTTCGTCCTACCGAACTGCTTCCAGCCGAGCTGCAGGGGGCCGGCGCCATCGACGATCTCGTTGGCACCGAGGTAGCGCTCGTGGATGTCGCCGACGCCATTGTGACCGGGCTCGAGACCTACCTTTCCGAGCCTCCGGAAACACTCACGGGTCCGCTTCTAGAGCGCATCGACCGCTATGACTGGCTGCGAGACCGCCGGATTACGCTGACACTGGAACCGAAGGCAGCCGAGCCGACAGCGGCCGAGCCTGGGCCGGATCTGACCGACTCGGATAAAGGCGAGCCCAAGCGCGACCTGACTCCCGAGCCCGAGCCGCAGGAGCCGGAAGCGACTGTGCTGCAGGGAATGTCGGTCGGGATAGCTCCGGACGGGGCGCTGCTGTTCCGGCCCGACCGGGGCGCGCTTCGCCGTGTCACTACCGGAAGTGTGGAGGTGGCCGAATGATCCTGACCGTAGACATAGGCAACACCGAGACCAGCATCGGGCTGTTCGAGAGACGCGAGGCCAGGTACACGTGGCGCGTCGGCACCGTAAAGAGCAGAACCGGAGACGAGCTGTGGCTGCAGCTGCGCGGGTTCCTGGAAGACGCTCCGCTTGGCGGCGACTCACCCGAGCGTGCGGTCATCGCCTCCGTAGTCCCGGCCCTGGATCTGGCCTGGGATCAGGCTCTGGCCCGCCTGGGGATCCCGCGGACCTCTGTAGACTACGCCTCGCCATTGCCCATACGGCTAGACGTGGAGGAGCCGTCTTCCGTGGGCGCGGACCGTCTGGTCAACACGCTGGCCACGAGCCAGCTCTATGGCAGGAACACGATCGTAGTGGACCTGGGCACGGCCACCACGTTCGATTGCATCACGGCCGATGGCACCTTCGTGGGCGGAGTGATCGCCCCTGGCCCGCGCGCCGGCATTCAGCGGCTGGCGCAGCAGGCCTCCAAGCTGCCCACGGCTGAGATTCGGCCCCCCAGCCGCGTGGTCGGCCGGACCACTGTGGAGTGCCTGGACTCAGGCGTGTTCTATTCGATCGTGGACGGAATAGACGGCGTCGTGGACCGTATCCTGGCCGAGTGGGAGCCCACCGACCCTCTCGTCCTCGCGACCGGCGGACTGGCCGAACTCATCGCCCCCCACTGCCGCACGGTCGAACGCAGCGAACCGCTGCTCACGCTTGTGGGACTGGCGATTGCGGATGAGCACTTGGGCGGAGCCGGATAGGCAGCCGGTCAGCACAGCACCCGCGACCGGGCAGCCGGCAGCCCCGTACCGCGAGGCCACCGGCAGCGGGGCTACGCCAACTGCTCGGCGAAGCGCTCCAGGGAGCTCTTCCAACCCATGGCGGCTCCTTCCGTCATGCCCGGCTTGGTGGCTGATATAGCCAGCACCATCTTCACGCCTCCGGGGCCTTCCGAAAATTCGACCGCGGTCGTCATGGTCTCAGTATCGGGCGGCATTAGCATTGGAGAGTCGTAGGCGAGCTTGTTCGGGGGATCTACCTCGGTGAACGTCGACACTACGGAGAAGGAGGTAGGCCGTCCTCGCTTTTCCATGGCCGCGGCGGCATCCGGGTCCGTGGCACGCATGGTGTAGCTGAACGCTCCACCCACTCTGAGGTCGATCTCATCCACCTCGACTGTGAAGCCCCTTGGGCCGAACCAGGAGGCGATGCCCTCGGCGGTCGTCCACAGCTCCCAGATTAGATCGATGGGGGCCTGCCAGACTCGTTCAATGACCTTCCGATCGCTCATCTAGCTATCCTTGCTTGGTTGATTTCAGTTCTGACGTTCGCCGCTCGAGTTCAACTTCGAAGTTGCCCAACCGGCCCTCCCAGAGCCGGCGATACTGCGCCAACCACTCCGAGAGCTTCTCGAAAGGCTCGGCTCGCAACGAATAGACCCGCCGCTGACCCTCGGTCCGCGACTCGACCATCCCAGCGTCTTTCAGGATACGCAGGTGCCGGGACACGCCGGACTGGGCGATGGGCAGCCGCCGCACGAGGTCACCGACGAGCTGCTCTTCTTGCAGAAGAATCTCGACGATCTCGCGCCGGCGGGGGTCTGCCAGGGCCTGAAGCATTAGTTCCA
>JBDLJJ010000062.1:0-14706 GCA_039714435.1 Gemmatimonadota bacterium
CCCACGCGGTCGGCCGCTCTTTCGCAGGGCCCGCCCGCCGCACTTCGGTCGCTTGCCGACCTCGACACGGGTGAGCGGCCGTACTCGGTTCTTATTGCCAGTTATGTTCGTTGGGAGGACGCTTTAGATCACGTGGATGAGCTGGAGCGTGCCAGCACCGATGCGGTGTTTATCGCGCCGACTCCGGTTCGGCAGCGGGTTTACTACCGGGTCCTGTCGGGAGCGCTGCGGGACGCGGCCGCGGCCGACCAATTCATGCAGGAGCTCGTGTCGTCGGGGAGGAAAGAGGAATACAGGCGCTGGGATATGCGCCCCGTGCGCCTGGCTTATGTGATTGGCGACTTTAGAACTCTCGCCGAGGCCTATGCAGAGAAAAGCCGGCTTCGGGGGGATCGAATTCCGGCTTACGTGCTACGGGGTGGCTCCAATGGCCTTCCGTACCGCGTGTACTCCGGAGCTTTCGAATCGACGTCGGCCGCGGCGGATCTGGGATTGCGGCTGAGGCAAGCGGGTCACGATGTTCAGCTAGAACAGAGGAGAGGTACCCACCCTTGAAGATCAAATCGCTGACACTGCACGGATTCAAGTCGTTCGCCGACCGAACGGAGATCGAGTTCCATGACGGCATAACCGCGATCGTGGGTCCCAACGGATGCGGCAAGTCGAATATCTCAGATGCGTTCAGGTGGGTTCTCGGAGAACAGCGGCCGACCGCCATTCGGGGCGCGCGGATGGAAGAAGCCATCTTCCACGGGACTACCGAGCGCAAGCCGATCCACCGCGCCGAAGTCGAGCTTCGTATCGCGAACCAAGACGGCATCCTGCCGGTGCCCCAGGCCGAGGTCGCCATCGGCAGAACTGTACTTCGGGGCGGGGATAGCGAGTACACGCTCAACGATGACTCCTGCCGCATGCGCGACGTCCATGATCTATGCCGCGACACGGGCCTCGGCGCGAACGCCTACTCGATCATCGAGGGCGCCATGGTCGACAAGATCCTCAGCGACAAGGCGGAGGAGAGGCGGTCCCTGTTCGAGGAAGCGGCTGAAGTAGGGAGGTACAAGGACCGCAGACGTACAGCGCTGCGCAGACTGGGCCAGGCCGAGCAGGATCTCGACCGGCTCGAAGACGTGCTCGGCGAGGTGCGTTCCAAGGTGCGTTCACTGGCCCGCCAGCGCGGCCGAGCACAGCGCTTCCGCGATCTTAAAGACCGCCGGCTGGTCCTCGAGGTCGCGGTGGCCGAATCGCTGCTCGAACGGATCGAGGAGCGGCTGGGGAGTGCTGAGAAGGAGCTTGCTTCGGTGCTGGAGCAGAAGCCCGGTCAGGAGTTCGACGTTGAGCGCCGTGAGACCGAACTGGAAACTCTGCGCCTGGAGACCGCGAGACTGGAGCAGCAACGCCTGACGTTGGCCCAGAGAGCGGAGCTGGCCAGGACCCGCATCGAGGAGATAGAGCGCGAGCGGCTCCTGACGGGTGAAAGGATCTCGGTTGCCAAGGCGAGGATTGAGGCGATCCACTCCGAACGCCAGGGGATCGACAAGCACCAGTCAGCTATAGAAATGGAATTCCAGGATCTCACTGAGCTGCTCGCGGAGCGGGAAGCTCGCTTGGCGGAGCTGCGGGAGACCAGGGATGGCTGCCTGTCCGCCGTCTCGGGACTCCGCGAGGAGCGAATCGAGCGCAAGAGAGCCGAGGAGGCGTCTGTAAGCAGATTGGCCACTGTGCTGCGTGACCTTGGCGCGATCGAGGCGGAGGAAGAAGTAGCGCGGCAGCGGTCGGAGGAGCGCGCCGAACAGTTGGCGACGCTGCAAGCCCGACTGGAAGCGGCCTCTCTACAGGCTACCGAGGTAGGGGAAGCGATTGACATCGCCGGCTCGGACTGTGAGCGGCTGGCCCAGTCCGAGACCGATACGCGAAACCAGTTCGAGTCGGCCACCCGCGCGGCGGTGGAACAACGGAGTAACGTTCGCGGAGTTAGAGATTCGCTGGGCGAAATCGAAGGCCGCCTGTCGGCGGACAGAGCCAAGCTGGCGGGCCTGCAAAGCATGTTGTCATCCGGAAGCGACATGTCCCCCACAGTTGGCGAGCTGTTGGCCGAATTGGGCGAGGAAGATGGCGTTCTGGGGAGTCTGGCTGACTTCGTTCAGGTGCCGGGCGAGTACTCAGCCGCTCTCGAAGCTCACCTGAGCCAGTTTCTGCACGGCGTCCTGGTTCGGGACTGGAAAGCGGTCGAACGTGTGCGGACGTGGCTCTCGGGCCGGGGCGAGGGTGATGGGCTACTGCTTCTCCCGTGCAGCCCGGGTCCCCGGCCGCGCTCCGAAGCCTCATCCGGTTCTGAAGACCAGCTGCTCGACCACATCAAGGTCCGCTTCCCGGCCGGACCTTGGGTAAGTGCTCTGCTCGACGGGGTCGCCAATCGGTCCGGAGATGATCTTCGCCTGGGATCCACCCCCTGGGCCGGAGACGACGGCAGCGGCCAGGATGCCTACGGCGCGGTCAGGCTCGGACAGCCCAGAACGGGCCGGGGAGTTCTCAGCCGCCGCGCTGACGTCAAGCAGCTCGAGGAGCGACTACAGGTCGACGAGCAGGAACTGACCGGGCTCGAGGCACGCCTCGTGGAATCGGTAGCGCGCCTGGAGACCATGACCGGCGCGGCGGATGCACTGGAAGCGCAGCTGCGAGGCGTCGTCGACAAGAGACACGAAGCGCTCGGCCAGCGGGACGCCGCTCGGGCTCGGCTGACAGGCGTCGAGGAGTCCAGGGCGGAGATGGTGCGTCGGATCGCCAGTCTGGAGGAGGCCCTGCGTGAGGGAACGGGCGCGGTCGAGGCGGAGGACGGCCGGATCGAGAATCTGCGTTCGCGCCGGGAAGGAGCCGAGAGCACCCTGGCCACGGAACGGGCCAGCGCGGCTGCTGCTACCGCCCAATGGGAGGCGGCCAACTCGGAGCTGCACGAGCGGCAGCTGGAACTGGCGCGAGCTGAAGCGGAGCTGACCTCCATACGCGAGAAGAACGAGCGGGTCGGGGCTTTGCGGGACGACCTGAGTGACCGCTCGCTTCGCCTGGCAGCGGAGCTGAAGGATCGTACGGAGGCCATCGAGCGAGGCGGCGAGCGGGTGGCGGCGACCGAAGGCGAGTTGGCTGAGCTGCTCGAGCAGCGTGGTGACGTGAGGGGCAAGCTGTCAGCCGCCGAAGCTGAACTGGGGCGGCGGAAGAGTACCGAACAGGAACTGGAATCGGCTGTCCGAGCGGCGCGCGGAGCGGAGCGGGAACACGCTGAACGCAGGCATGGCCTGGAGTTGGAACTCGCTGAGCTGCGCGGCGACCGGAGAACTCTTCATGAGAGGCTCGAGATCGAGTGGGAAGCCTCGTTCTCCGAACTGAAGCAGCGGGTCGATCTCCCTGAGGACGGTGGTCCGGCGGAGTGGTCCGCCGAGCTCGACGCAATCCGCCAGAAGCTGGCCAGTCTGGGCCCTGTGAACGTGCTGGCGGCCCAGGAATATGATGAGGAAAAAGAGCGGCTGGACTTCCTGGAAGGACAGAAGGGAGATCTGTCTCAGGCTCGCGACGACCTGCACCGCACGATTCGCCAGATCAACCAGCAGGCCTCCGCCGCGTTCATGGAGGTATTCGAGGAGGTGCGGGGTAACTTCAGCCGTATCTACGCGACGCTGTTCGATGGGGGTAGCGCGGACGTGTGGCTCGAGGATCCGGACGACCCGCTGGATTCGGCCATCGAGATAGCGGCGAGTCCCGGAGGAAAACGGACGCAGAGAATCCACCTGCTGTCAGGCGGCGAGAAAGCCCTGACCGCTCTGGCTCTGGTATTCGCCATCTATCTGGCAAAGCCGAGTCCGTTCTGCATCATGGACGAGGTCGACGCTCCCCTGGACGAAGCCAATATCGGCCGCTTTACGGCCATGCTGGACGAATTCAAGCAGGACACTCAGTTCATCGTGATCACGCACAACGCCCGAACCGTGGAGGCGGCGGACTGGATCTACGGTGTCACCATGCAGGAGCCGGGCGTTACGACCGTCGTCAGTCTCCAGCTTCAGGATCTTCCGAGCGGCCAGGTCGCTTGAAAGCCGCTCCGTGCTCGTAGTCGTCGGATGTGGAACTGTCGTACCGGAGCCGGACACGGGGGGGTCGTCGTTCTGGGCGGATCTGGGTAGCACGCGGGCGCTGATCGACTGCGGCCCGGGAGCGGTCCAGGCCATGGCCAGATTGGGCCTCCCCTGGCCGGACATCACCGATCTGGTTTTGACCCACTTCCACGCGGACCATATCGGGGCTCTTCCCGGCTTTTTTTTCTCCCTGACCCATGGCCTGCTCCCGGCTGTCCGGGCCGAACCGCTCGACGTGTGGGGGCCTCCGGGAACTGGTGCTCTTCTCAGCGGGCTGGCGGATGTACTGGGCTCTTTCGTGCTGGATCCGGGGTTCGAAGTGCGCGTTCACGAGATTCAGCCTGGCCAGCAAGTACGCATGCCTTCGGGGGCCCAGCTGCGGAGCTTCAAGACTCCCCATACGGATGAGAGCCAGGCCGTACACCTGTCGGCGCCGGCCGGATCGGTAGGATACTCAGGCGATAGCGGGCCTTGTCCGGAACTAGGAGACTTCATGCGCGGTGTGGATGTGTTAGTGTGTGAGTGCTCGTTCACGGACGATTGGACCGGCGACAACCACCTCTCTCCGCTGGAGGTGGTACGAATCGCGGGCCGGGCCGCGCCTCGGGAGTTGGTTCTTACGCACGTATACCCTCATGTGCGCCAGGCGCATGACGTCGTAGCGCTGGTTCGAAGCCATGGATATGAGGGAAGCGTCCGCCTGGCATCGGAAGGGCTGGAAGTGCCCCTCCGTTGAGAGGACGATGAGCCTTCCTTGTATCTGTCCACAATACCGTATCTGATGAAAGCGCTGGACATTCAATGTTGATTGTCATGAGACATACGGCGTCGCCCGAGCAGATCGAGCGCGTCATATCGGAGATCCAGCGGCGCGGATATCGGGCTGAGCCCATCCCCGGCCGCGAGCGGACCGCGATCGGCCTCATCGGTGACGACGGCCGAATCGATGCTAACATTCTGGCAGCGCTGCCCGGCGTCCTGCGGATCATCCATGTCTCGCAGCCCTTCAAGCAGGTGAGCCGGGAGACGAGGCCTGAGGACACGGTGTTCGACCTCCCTCACGGAGTGCTGATGGGCGGGCGAAACGTGGTGGTCATCGCGGGACCGTGCGCGGTCGAGTCGGAGGAGCAGATATTCGCGGCCGCGAAAGCGGTACGGGCCGCGGGCGCGTCGGTGCTTCGGGGCGGCGCCTTCAAGCCGCGCACATCGCCGTACGCCTTCCAGGGTCTGGGTGAGAGGGGCCTGATCCTGTTGGCCGCGGCGGGGTTTGAAGCCGGGATGCCGGTCGTGACCGAGGCGGTGGACCCGGCGGGGGTAGAACTCGTAGCCCGGCACGCCGACATCATCCAGATCGGCGCGAGAAACATGCAGAACTACTCACTGCTCCGGGAGGCGGGCCGGGCCGGAAAGCCGATCGTCCTCAAGAGAGGCTTGAGCGCTACGGTCAAAGAGCTTCTGCTCGCGGCGGAATACATCTTTCTGGAAGGTGAGACCCGCGTGATCCTGTGCGAGAGAGGTATTCGGACCTTCGCCAGCCATGCCCGGAATACGCTGGACCTTACAGCCGTGGCTACGGTGCACGAACTCTCTCACCTGCCGATCATCGTGGATCCGAGTCACGCTACCGGAAGCCGCTCCAAGGTGATTCCGATGGCCCGCGCCGCCGTAGCGGCCGGGGCTGACGGCGTCATGCTTGAGTCTCATCCGGATCCGGAGAGCGCTCTCTCGGACGGCGCCCAGTCGCTACGCACGGAGCAGCTTCCCCAGCTCCTGGACGAGCTCAGGCTCATAGCCCGGGCCATCGGCAGGGACCTGGAGCCGCGGCCGACGTCTGGCAGCCCGGCCGATGCCCAACCGGTTGCCGGCTCCGCCTGACCGGCAGGGTCCCAGCCGCGGCCGGTCCGGCAGATGGGCGGAGCAGGAGGTGGCCCGCTGGCTCCGGGGCCATGGCTTCGAGATTCTGGACCGCAACTGGCGTTACGGCAGACGCGAGCTGGACATCGTAGCTCTGGACGGGAGTACGGCCGTGTTCGTAGAGGTGAAGGCACGTTCCCGTGGTCCGCAGTCACCCCTCGAGGCTGTTTCTCCTCGGCAGCGCGCCGGCCTTCGCGTAGCGGCCGAGGCCTGGATCCATGCGCATCCCGGTGTGGGCCGGGAGTTTCGATTCGACGTAGTCGGGGTCGAGTTGAACGGTCGCGAGGGCGCTCGGCTCGAGCATGTACGTGATGCCTTCACGGGAGACCGGTAGCCTCGTTTGCCCGCCTGTTTGTCTCCCCGTAGCTTGCCGCGCCCCAGGCCCGTGGGGCCGGCGCGCGTGAACCCCGTCAGGACCGTGAAGGTAGCAGCGGTAAGCGTGTAAAGGTCGCCACGGTTCGCCTGGGGTTTCCGCTTTCGGTCCGGCGTTCCCAGCGGTAGCTTCAGCCGATGCACCGGATTGCCCTGGCGCGGCGCTACAGGCCCCGCCGTTTCGACGAACTTGTGGGTCAGGACCATGTCGGATCGACGCTTTCACGGGCCGTCGAATCTGGCCGGCTGGCGCACGCCTACCTGTTTAGCGGCCCCCGAGGAATCGGTAAGACCACGGCGGCTCGCATCCTTGCTATGGCGCTCAACTGCGACCAGCAGTCGGAGGGAGAGCCGTGTGGAGAATGCGATTCCTGCCAGCAGATCTGGGCCGGCCGCATGTCGCTGGACGTCATCGAAATCGACGCGGCGTCTAATCGGGGAGTGGACGACGCCCGGGATCTGCGGGAGCGGGCGATGTATGCACCGTCTGATGAGGGACGGTACAAGGTGTACATCCTGGACGAGGCACACATGCTGACGAGCCAGGCGTGGAACACTCTTCTCAAAGTGCTCGAAGAGCCTCCGCCGCGCGTAATCTTTGCTTTCGCCACTACCGAACCTCAGAAAATCAGGCAGTCGGCCGAGCCCGTACTGTCTCGCTGCCAGCGGTTTGATTTTCGCCGCCTCCCGGTCGAGCAAATGGTGGCGCATTTGAGGGACGTGCTGGACAGGGAGGGTGTGAAGGCCGAAGAGGGAGCGCTGATGGCTGTGGCGCGCCGGGCTGAAGGCGGAATACGCGACGCCCTGTCACTCCTGGACCAGGTGCTTTCATTTTCCAACGATTCGGTCGAACTCGCCGACGTGCGGCGTATGCTGGGCCTGGTCGAGGAGGACCAATACATAGAGCTGCTGAGGCTGTGCGCGGAGGGTGACCGGGCAGCCGTCTTTCCGTACGTGCAGGCTCTCGTGGACGCCGGATACGACCTGGAGGAGTTCGTTCGCGGTCTTGGCGATTCACTCAGGGCGACCTTGGCTCTGAAGCTGGATCCTAACACGGATGTGGCTGAGCTGACGCCTGAATCCCGCCATCAATTCGTCCAGGCCGGCGCTGCGTTCCAGGAAACGGATCTGCTTCGGCTTCTGGTCGCCGTATCAGACTTCGAAGCGGCGGGCCGGTTTCGCCGTAGCGCGCAGCCCCGGACTCAAGTTGAAGTGTTGCTGCTGCGTCTTGCGAGCCTGGACGCGTCAGCCGAGCTCACGGAGCTGCTGGAAGCGGCCGGCGGTCCCGGAGCCTACGAGCCCCGGGCGGCTGCACCAGCGCGAACCCGAGGGCAGCCGCCCGGTACGCCGCCGGCGCCGCCAAAGCCAGCAGCGGCGCCTCCAGAGTCGCAAGCCGCGCAGCAAGTCGAGCCGCAAGCCGCGCAGCAAGTCGAGCAGCAAGTCGAGCAGCAAGTCGAGCCGCCGATGCCAGCAGCGCCGCCTCCAGAGCCGCCGCCAGCCGCCGAAGAACCACCGCCACTCGCCGAGGAGCCACGGGAAAGCCAGGCAGCAAACGGTTCAGCCACGATTTCTCGCGAGTCATGGCTCGCTGCTCTGGACAGGGCCCGGCTGACGGGCGTGGCGGTAAGCCTTCGCGGCGTCGACGTGCAGAGTTTCTCGGAAGGCCGGCTCGTGCTGCGGGCGGCGCCTGGCCTCGTGGACGATCTGCAGGGATTCTTGAACGACGTGACCCGCTCAGCGGCGCTCAGGCTCGAGCTGGCCAGACGTGCCGGCCTGTCCGCCGATCGCCTGACCTTCGACGTGCAGCCCTCCGGGGCGCGAGAGCGCCTTACGTCGGAGGGGGCGAAGAAACAGCAGCTGTCCAGCATGGTCGCGGCGGATCCCCGCCTTCGTGAGGCGGTAGAAGTACTAGATCTCAGAATCAAGGAGTAGGACAGCCGGTGGAAAAACTAGACCAGCTCCAGAAGCTCATGCAGATGGGGCAGCAGGTACAGGCCCGGATGGCCGACGCGCAGAAGAAGCTGGAAGACGTGTCAATAACAGCGTCGAGCGGCGGCGGTCTGGTTGAAGTCAACGCCAGTGGGAAGGGCGCCATTCGCTCGATTCGTATCGATCCGAAGGCGATCGATCCGAGCGATCCCGAGATGCTGGAAGATCTGGTCTTGGCCGCCCTGACACAGGCTCAATCTGAGGCTCGCGCGGCGCTGGAGCGGGAGATGAAACAGGCGGCCGGTGGGCTCCCGATGCCCGGTCTCGATTCCTTGCTGGGCGGCTGAGCGGTACCAATGTCGGCTATCGAGGGGCTGGTGCGCGAGCTGGGACGACTGCCGGGAGTGGGGCGCAAGACGGCACAGCGCCTGACGTATCACCTGCTCAAGGCGCCATCTGCCGAAGCTCGCCGCCTGGCGCAGGCGATTCAGCGCGTAGTGGAGGAGGTCGAAGCCTGCCACGTATGTGGCAATCTGAGCAGTGCGAACCCGTGCGAGTTATGCGAGAATCCGAGTCGGGATCCAAGTGAAGTCTGTGTCGTAGAAGAGGCATCAGACATACCCGCGATCGAACAGTCGGGACAGTTTCGAGGTAAATACCACGTGCTCGGTGGACGTTTGTCGCCACTTGACGGTGTCGGACCTGAGGACTTGAACGTCGAGTCACTTCTCAGGCGACTGCCGACTGGTGTCAGGGAAGTCATCATCGCGACAAACCCTAGTGTGGAAGGGGAGGCCACGGCCACGTACTTGCACAGGCTGGCTTCAGAAGTAGACGGGGTGCGAATTACACGCCTGGCGCGAGGGTTACCTGTTGGAGGTGACCTGGAGTACGCGGACGGTGTGACAATAGCTGAAGCGTTCAGCGGACGGAGAGAGATGTAGATGGCGAAGAAGGTGGTAGTTGTCAGCGATGGGAATGGCGCGCTGTGGAAGGTTCTGCGCGTGTCAGCTGGACTGGTGGTCGGTGCCGCGGCACTCGGCGCGATCGGTTTCTGGCTGGCTCGGGATCAGATGGACCGGCACCAGAGCGATCTCTTCAGTCCGCACCCGATGCGCAGACTGGCCGCTCTGGGTCACTTGCGCCGGAGTCCTGGTGTGGACAACGTCTTGCTCCTGAGGGACTTCCTGGCCTGGGAGGAACGGCCGAATTTGCGTAAGACGGCGGCCGCGATCCTGGACGGTATGGAGAGGCAGCTTTCCGACCAGGAATCGATGGAAGGAACGTAGTTCGCGGGTCACTGCGATCCCTTTGCGCCGAGGCTGACATGGCAACGATCAACACGTCGAGAAACGAAATCGACTGTAAGATCGTGTATTGCGGACCGTTTCGAAGTGGCAAGACGACAAATCTGCGCCACGTTCACCGTGCGCTGGAGCCGGAAACACGCGGTCCGCTAATCGCTCCGGCGGGCGACAGCGATCGCACCATCTTCTTCGATTTTCTGGCGGTCGAACTCGGAGACCTGGCCGGAATGCATGCGCGCGTCCATCTTCTGGCGGCTCCTGGGCGGGCGGGTTCCCTGGAGGCGCGGCGTCGAGTACTTGCCGGAGCGGATGGCGTAATTTTCGTGGCTGATAGCGGCCCTGACCGCCTGGATGACAACGCCGTCGCACTCGCCGAACTGAGAGACAATCTCGCTATGCTGGGTCGTTCGGACGTTCCCGTGGTTCTCCAGTACAACAAGAGAGATCTGGCTGACGCGACAGCTATCGAGACGCTTGACCAGACGCTGAATTCTGAGCGTCTTCCGACGTTCGAGGCTATAGCCATACAGGGAGACGGAGTGATCGATTCGTTGGTATCTGTGTCCCAGGCTGTAGTCGCGTCGTTCGCCTGAACTCGCCGGCTACTCCGCGATGAACCTTCCGAACGCGATAACGATACTGCGGGTCGCCCTCGTACCTCTGGTCGCGTGGCTACTCTTCCAACCCTCGCCGACGCTTCGGGTGCTCTCGTTCGTCGTCTTCCTGGCCGCCGCACTTTCGGACCTGGTTGACGGCAGTCTGGCGCGAAGCAGAGGAGAGATCACCAACCTCGGCAAACTAATCGATCCGATCGCCGACAAGCTCCTCCTGACGGTCACACTGATTTCGTTTTTTATCCTCACGCGGGGAGACCCCGGGCTGGGCGGTATTCCCCTGTTCGGCGGCATCGCGACCTGGGTTCTTGTCGTCTTCATCGGCCGTGAGGCGATCGTGACCGCGCTTCGGGGCGCCGCCGCGCACAGAGGAGTGGTCGTGGCGGCAGGGCCGTCGGGAAAGAGGAAGGCCCTGGCCCAGAATGTTTTCCTCGGGGCCATGATCCTGTGGATCGCTTACCGGACTGCTGCGGCGCTGAACGGCTGGACGGGTACGCTGAACGGTTTCTGGAGAGGGTTTCACGGCTGGTTTACGACGATTTCCCTGCTCGTGGCCCTGGCCCTGACCGTATACTCTCTGGCCGTGTACCTGGCAGTGTTTAGGCGTGTCTTGTCTGCCGACCCTGGCGCCGACGGCTTCGACCAGCCCCGTGGAGGCTAGGTCCACGGCCGAGCTGGCCGCCCACCTCGTAGGCCGGCTGGCGGAGCTTGGCGAAACGCTCTCTGTGGCCGAGAGTTGCACGGGCGGGGGTCTCGGCGCCGCAATCACGGATGTTCCGGGTGCTTCCGCCGCTTTTGTGGGCGGAGTGATCGCCTACGCCAATCCGGTGAAATCCGGGGTGCTGGGAGTTCCTGAGCCCCTTATCGAGGAGCACGGAGCGGTCTCGGAGGGAGTCGCCCAAAGCCTGGCGGCCGGCGTGCGGCAGCTGCTCGGTACTACATGGGGCCTCGCTGTGACTGGTGTGGCGGGTCCGGGCGGCGGCAGTCCCGCCAAGCCGGTGGGTACGGTCTGGCTGGCCCTGGCCGGTCCTCGTCCGGCGACGCGGCTGCTCAGCGGCGCAGACACGCGGTCCACAGTTCGCCACAAGGCCGTCCTCTCTGCGCTCATGCTGCTTGAGGGCGCCCTGCGTGAGGGAGATCTGCTCGAAGGCGCTCCTCAGGAATGACGCAGCACACGCTCGCCGGCTCGGACGGGCACAGGCTGCACTATTCCTCGTGGCTCGTCGACCGTCCGCGCGGAAGAGTGCTCGTTCTGCATGGGCTGGGCGAGTACGGAGACAGGTACGCATCGGTAGCCCGAGCCGCGAACGCGGCCGGCTGCGACGCGTTCGCGCTCGACCAGCGCGGTCACGGCAGATCCAGCGGCCAGCGCGGCCACACTCGCACGCTGGACGGTGTCATCGCCGACGTCGGCCTGTTTCGTGACCGAATCGAACAGGGCGAACCGCGGCTGCCGACATTCCTTGTGGGGCATTCTGTGGGCGGTTTGGTCGCGCTTCGATATCTTCAGGGCGCCAGGGGCCGCAGTGTGCGGGGAGGAATCCTGGTCGCGCCGTTTCTGGCCAGCTCGCTGCGGACTCCGAAATGGAAGCTGCGGCTCGGTAAGGTGGCCAGCCGAACGGTGCCGTTCCTGGCCATGGACAACGGAATTCCTCTGGAGGACCAGTTCCGGCTGCCAGAGGAACGAATCGAAAGCCAGACGGATCGCCTGACGCACAGGCGCATCACAGCCCGGATGTGGAGCGAGATGGTGAGGGGTGCGGACCTTGCGGAGGCTGAAGCGGAGGCCGTGGCGTGTCCGCTCTTGATCCAACTCCCCGGCGATGACCGGATCGTGAGTAACGAGGCGACGCTGAGGCTGGCCGAACGCCTTGCGGTTCCGAGCGACGTGATTATCTACGAGGGAGCGTTTCACGACTTGTATAGAGATCCAGAACGGGATCGAGCACTGGCCGATGTCACGCGCTGGCTGCAGGACAAGATCAGCCAGGCCTGGTTCCGGCACACAACAGACTACGTGGAGTGATAGTACATGTGGAGCAACAAGCAGTCTGATCCCGCTGGCGACGAAAGTGCTCATGAGGCCGCCGAAGAGGAGACAACAAGCGCTGCCGAGGTGGAGGCGCCAGATCCTCTCGAGGAACTCGAAGATCTGCGAGATCGGCACCTGCGCCTCGTGGCGGAGTTCGAGAATTTTCGCAAACGCACCCGGCGGGAACAGGCCGAACTCAGGCCAACGGCTCAGGCCGATCTGGTGAGAAGGCTCTTGCCGACCCTGGACGACCTGGCCCGCGTGTCTGCGATACCGCACGAAACCACAACCGTGGAAGCGCTGGATGCGGGCGTCGAACTCATACTCCGCAATCTGGTCAAGGAGCTGGATGAGAGCGGCCTCAAGCGGATCGATGCCGTCGGCAAACCGTTCGACCCGGAGTTCCACGAAGGTATCTTGATCGCCGAGGTGGACGATCCGGAGTTGGATCACACAGTCTCCAGGGTACTTCTCGAAGGCTATGAGTTTGCAGGGCGCCTGGTCCGGCCGGCGCAGGTAGAGATCTATCAGTACACGGAGCCCTTCACGGAGCCCTCCACGGAGCCTGTGGACGACTGATGGCCACGCGTCCCAAAGACTACTACAAGGTCTTAGGTGTGGCCGAGAACGCGTCGGCCGAGGAGATCAAGAAGGCGTACCGAAAGCTGGCCAAGACGTATCATCCGGACGCGAATCGGGACAATCTGGAAGCGGGCGAGCGCTTCAAGGGTATCGCCGAGGCGTACGGCGTACTCTCCGACGATGACAGCCGGCGCAAGTACGACCAGGTGCGCCGCTTCGGCGGACTGGGGGGACTGCGGCAAGGGTCTGGCGCCAGCCGGGGAAGACCCGCTGAGCACGGTTTCAGGTTCGAGGATATTGGGGGTATCGGCGATATCTTCAGCTCAATCTTCGACTTCGGCAAGCGCGAGAGAGACCGCCCCAGAGGGCCGACGCGCGGCCACGACGTAGAGTACCTGGTGGAGATCTCCCTCAGAACGGCTGCCCTCGGCGGCAAGGCCACGATCAGCGTTCCGATTACGGAAGAGTGCGCCACCTGCGATGGGTCCGGAGCGAAGCCGGGCACGAAGCTGGAAACCTGCGGTGAGTGCGGGGGCAAAGGAACGGTAGATTTTGGCCAGGGGACTTTCTCGGTTCAGCGCCCCTGCCCGAATTGTGTCGGCCGTGGCCGCCTCCCCCGGGAGCAGTGCGTCACATGCTCGGGGCGCGGTGATGTGTCGTCGCACCGGCGCATCGCCATTACGGTGCCCGCCGGCGTGGAAAGCGGGTCCCGGCTGCGGTTATCGGGCCAGGGCGAACGAGGTCCCAAAGGAGGGGCGCCCGGCGACCTTATCGTTCGATTCCGGGTTAAATCAGACAGGTTTTTTGCGCGGGAAGGCCTGCACCTTGTTGTTGAAGTGCCCCTCAATCTGGCTCAGGCGATGCTAGGCTCGAAAATCAAGGTGCGGACGATCGACAACAAGAAAGTCGTTTTGAAGGTGCCGCCAGGCACCCAGAACGGGACAATGTTTCGAATCCGCGGCCAGGGAATCGAGAAGGGTGAAAAGCGGGGGGATCAGCTCGTGCGCGTGAAAGTCGTGGTCCCGGATGAGCTGTCCGAGGAAGGTCGAGTGGCGGCCGAAAAGCTCGCTAGCGCCGAAGGCCTGAAGCACTAGCAACAGGCGTCAGCCTAGGCGCTTCACCACGCCCGAAGCCTGGGCCCCACGCCTGGCTGTACGTGGCAGGATGGTTGTTGAGCGGAACTCGGCGAGTGCTGTTGGTTAGTCGGTCCGCGCCTGAACAGCTGAATCGGGTGCATTCTCGGTATTCGAGCTAGTCCGCCGCCGAAAACGAATCTGGCGCGCGCGCCTGGCCTTTATAGTGGGCCTGGCGCGCTGAGCTCGCCTCCTGACGGCCGCCTCAGCCGAGCGCCTCACCCCAGCGCCGCTCACGCGAGGGCCTCAGCCGCCTCCAGAGCCGTGAAGTAGACTGAGTCCGGGATGTCCGCCTCGCGTTTCCAGCGTGCGCCGGCGGTGTAGAAGTCTGGGTCCGCACCGCGACTGCTGGTGTCTTCGACTAACGAGGCCACGGGATCGGGCGGCAGCTGGGGCGAACGAGACGAACTCCGGCGAAACCCGGCGTGGGTCTGCCCTTTCGGGTCTACGAAGGCCGGCTGATCGGCCTGACCCGTTCCCGATCTCCACAATTCGATCCGCCAGCCCTGCTCGTGCACCAGCCTGTGATGATGGCGGCACAGGAGCAGCAGATTCTCGAGCGAGGTCTCGCCTCCGTCAGCCCAGTGACGGACATGGTGCGCGTCGGTGAAGCGCAGCCCGCAGCCGGGAAACCTGCAGCCGCTGTCACGCGCCTCGAGCGCCCGGCGCAGAGCGGGCGATATGGTGCGGGTCCTT
>JBDLJJ010000063.1:0-14683 GCA_039714435.1 Gemmatimonadota bacterium
GCTGGTGCACGAGCAGGGCTGGAAGACCCAGTGGTGGAGATCGGGAACGGGTCAGGCCGATCAGCCGGCCTTCGTAGATCCGAAAGGGCAGACCCACGCCGGGTTTCGCCGGAGTTCGTCTCGTTCGCCTCAGCTGCCGACCGATCCCGTGGCCTCGTTAGTCGAAGACACCAGCAGTCGAGGTGCCGATCCCGACTTCTACACCGCGGGCGCAAGCTGGAAACGCGAGGCGGACATCCCAGACCGGGTCTACCTCCGGGCCGCCGAGGCGCTCGGGTGAGGCGGACGGCTGAGGCGGACGTCAGGAGGCGAGCTCAGCGCGCCAGGCCCACTATAAAGGCCAGGCGCGCGCTCGCCGGATTCGTTTTCGGCGGCGGACTAGCTCGAATACCGAGAATGCCCGCGATTCAGCTGTTCAGGCGCGAACCGACTAACCAACAGCACTCGCCCTGCAGGCGTCAATTTCGCAGCCTTGTGCACGTTCACCCGTTCCTCCGACGAGCGGGTTGAATCATTCATCACACCTCAAGTCTACTCGCCGGGTTCCGGTGCACAACCATCTTGCTACTTACGGCTAGCCGGCCGGCCTCGACTCGATTACGACCGCGCCGCTGGCGTAGCCCCCGCCTACTGCGGTGAGCACGATACGAGCCGGGTCAGGAAGTGGGCCATGCTCTCCGCGAAGCAACTCGTCGAGCGCGATGGGAACCGTCGAGGCCGATACGTTGCCGTAATTCTGGATCGTGTGAATCACCCGCCCCTTATTCAGCTTGAGCTGCCGCTCGAGACCCGTGGTGATCCGGAGGTTGGCCTGGTGCGGGATGACATAATCGACGTCATCCCACGAGACGCCGCTGCCCTCCATGGCATACCGAGCCATGGAAACCATCGTCTGGATGGCTTGCTTGAGAACGTGCGGGCCTCCGCCCATGCGCAGAATCGCTTCCGGATCCTCATCGGACAGCCAACGCTTCGAACCCAGGTGCAGGTGCTCGGGCGCGTAATCGGCGCTCAGGTAAGCAGGACCCAGCACCGCGCCCCGGCTTCGGTCCCTTGTGAGCACCATGGCTCCCGCCCCGTCCGCAAACAAGACGGCCGTCGTCGGATCCGAGTAGTTGGTGATCTTCGAGAGAGCGTCACCGCTCACGACCAGAACGTTCTCGGCCGCCCCGGAGTGAATGAAGGCGTCACCGGCGGCCAGGGCGGAAATAAAACCCGCGCACGCAGTGTTGAGGACGAATCCGCCAACCTGGGGCGCACCAAGCAACGAGGCCACCGTACAAGCCGCGTTAGGCACGATGTCCGCCGCCGTGAGCGACGCGACGATTATGAGATCCAGCTCAGAGGCGGGCATCCCCGCTTGCTCCAGAGCCAAGCGTCCCGCCTCGGCGCACATCTCTTCTGAGGTGGGGCCGCTGTCCGGATTCACGAACCGCCTGCGCTGGATGCCCGTCAGCTGCCGCGCCCACCGATCGAAAACGTCGGCCGGGCTGAGCGACTCGACATCGTCCACGTCGCGTAGGGAACCTCGGGCGCGCTCGTGATCGAAGGCGGCCTGAATACTAGGCCGCGAAAACAGCTCGTAGTTATCTACAATGTCTGGTGGAAGATAGCGTCCCGTACCTGCTACTCCCGCTCGTTCGGTGCCGGTTGCCATCGGCGGAAGGTAGCGGCTGCCGCGGCCAGTCTCAATCGGGCTCGGCGCAACTCAGCGCTGAACGGGATCACGTGGCCGGCGCCGGGTGCTGTCCACAGGCGGACGGCGGGCGCCGTCAGCGGCCGGGCGGCGGGCGCCGCCGGTGTCCGGGCGCGAACCTGGCCTGACTCCGTCCGCGGGTCTGCGGCGTTCAGGCGTGCGAGCGTCCGCGGGTCTGCGGCGTTCAGGCGTGCGAGCGTCCGCTGGCCGACGGCGTTCAGGCGTGCGAGCGTCCGCTGGCCTGCGGCGTTCAGGCGTGCGAGCGTCCGTAGGCCGCCGGCGTTCGGGCGTGCGAGCGTCTGTCGGCCGGCGGCGTTCAGGCGTGCGAGCGTCTGTCGGCCGGCGGCGTTCAGGAGGCAACGGGTTCGCGCCGCCAGACTCATCGGCCGTACCCGGCCGCCGTGGTCTCGCTTGGCCGTCTGTCGAACCAGGATTCCGGTTGCCGCCGCCGTCAGGGCGCGGGCGAGGCCGGACGCTTCTGCCCGAGCGCGGACTGGGCTGCCGAGCTTCAGACAGACGTCGTCCGACATCCCGCAGGGCTTTCTCGGGCGATTCGCCGCGCCTCACCATACGCTTGACCGCTGTGGAGGCGGCAAGCAGGTGTCGGGGCTGCGCTCCCGCCTCCAGCTCTCGCCGCAGCATTCTCACCGCAAGAGGCGGCGGAACTCCGACCTCCGACAAATCGGTGACCACCCGGAGCGGAATGGCCAGGTCTCGCGCCCGGGAGCGGCCAAGCTCCTGGATCACGGCGGGTGGCACGCCCTTATTGAGTGCTTCCGCGCCGGCCACAAGACTGGCCTGGTGCCTTCGTCCGTTGAGCAGCCGGCTGGCATGTGCGAGCCGGCCCGCATACTCGCCGACACCCTGAACGATGCGCCGCGGTGGAACCCGCTTGGCGGCACCCTCCGCGGCCTTGCGGTAGATCAGCCCGGGCGGCACTCCTGCGCGCTCAGCACGGGAGGCGATGGATTCGATCTCATCCACTGCCGCGTCAGGGAGCGTTTCCCGTAGACGATCAGCAGCCGAGTCCTGAGCCGCGAGCGGAGGCGCGATCAACAAGATCGCCGCCAGGCTGACGCGGAGCCCGAGACCGAACCGAACCGAACCAGTGAACTTCATGTGCTTACGTCCCGCTCACGGGCTCGGGGATCGCAACCACGGAATTCCTCTGCCCGAATCCGTCGTCCGCGTAGGACTCGGCGTTCGGGTCCGGCACCCAACTCGTCCCATCCAGAACGAACATGTATTCGTGCACCCCCGCCTCGAGCGGCACACGTCCCGTCCAGATTCCGTCGCCGTCCAGATCCTCCAGGGCGATAGTCGGCTGCCAGCTATTGAAGTCTCCTACCAATTCAACGGATTCGGCCCGCGGAGCATCCACTACGAACTGGACGAAAACGGTCGAGGGGGTCTCCACCAGGCCTGCATCAGGTGTCGAAAACAGGCCCAGCCTCGGGCCCACGGCCACCAGGAGCAAGCCCGCCAGGACGGCGGCGGCGGCCAACGGCGAGACGTTGATCGGACGTGGATTCGTCAGCCACGAGATCACTTCCCGCAGGGGACTGACGCTCGACCCGATGCGCCGCGTCGCAGCGGCGCGCTCTTCACGGATCCGGGTCATGACTCGCTTTTCAAGGCCCGGGGGAGCACTCGCTGGACCCACGGATGCGGCACCCAGCAGGCCGTCCCAGGCCCGGGCGTCCGCCTGCAGTTCCTGTGGCAGATCTTCCAGCTTCAACTCGCCGTCAAGATACGCCTGTAACTCCTCACGCATTGTCATCCCTCATTTCCTCATCCGCCGCGGTACTCGGCCAGGAGTACCTGCAGCTCATCCCGGGCTCTGTGCACCCTCATCTTGAGGGCGGCCACGGACACCTCCAGCTTTTCCGACATCTCTCCGTACGACCAACCTTCGATATGCTTCAGGGCGAACGCCTCGCGCTGGTCAGGAGGTAGTGTTTGCAAGGCGTCCATTATCAACTGGCCCATACTCCTCCGCTCGGCGGCCGCTTCCGGTCCCCTCGCGTCGCTCTTGAGCAGCGGCACTTCCTCCAGCGATACGTTTCGCTGGTGCCGGCTCTTGAGGAAATCCTTGCATCCATTGGCCCCGATTCTAAACAGCCAGGCGCCGACTCGCTCCGGATTCTGGCAGCTCGCCAGATTTCGCCACGCCTTCACAAAGGCGGCTTGGACGACGTCCTCTGCGTCGTCCGGCCGACCTGTCATCCGTAGCGCGTGCCGATACAGTACGTCCTGATACCGGCGAACGAGCTCGGTGAACGCGCCTTCCGACCCGTCCAGGGCCGCGGTGACAAGCTCCAGGTCGCTCGACTGCGCCTCCGTAGCCGCTACTCTCGGTTGTCCGTGAATATGACGATCCTCATGGCTCCAACGTAACAAGCCGCTCGGGCGCGCGTCGCATGCCAGGGTCATCGAATGAAAAGCTAGCATGCCGCCCGAAACGGGCCAACAGGACGGGAACACGTGCAAGTACGGCACCATTGGGGATTTGCCAGGGCACTTCCGGTCATGTTGCGGGCCGTGGCGGGGCGCTGATCTCCGACATATTGTGTCGTCCATGCCGACCATTTACGACCTGCCGACGCCGGCCCTTGTACTCGACCTGGACCGGCTCGAGCGTAATCTCCGGAACATGGCTGCCCGGGCGGATGAACTGGGCGTCCGGCTGCGGCCGCACGTTAAGTCGCACAAGTGCGTAGAGATCGCTCTGGCCCAGAAGGCACTCGGCGCTGCCGGCATTACGGTGTCGTGCCTCGAGGAAGCGGCTGTCTTCGCACAGCATGGCTTCACGGATATCACGTGGGCCTTTCCCGTCATCCTTTCTCGCCTGGATGAGCTGGCGGAGCTGGCCCGGTCCGCTGACCTCGGTGTCGTCGTGGACTCAGAGGAGGCGCTGGAGGCGATTTCCGGGCTGGGCGTTCCGCTCCGGGTCTGGCTCAAAATCGACTGCGGATACCATCGCGCCGGACTCGATCCCGAGTCGCCTGACGTCTTGACCATGGCCCGCAAAATTGTCGAGGCTGAGCGTCTCGAGTTCGCCGGACTCCTGTCGCATTCCGGCAATACGTACTCGGCACGGTCCGAGGACCACGTGCTTCAGATCGCGGAGGACGAGGGGCGTACGATGTCAGGGCTCAAAGAACGTCTGGCAGCGGAGAATATTCAGGCGGCGGACGTATCTGTGGGCTCGACTCCGGCGGCCACGCGGGCTACGACCCTGTCAGACGCCACCGAGATGCGGCCGGGCAATTACGCCCTGTTCGACTATACGCAGGCGTGTCTAGGTTCCTGTCAACTGTCAGACTGTGCCGTAACGGTAATGGCTACAGTCGTTTCGTCCCGCGCGGACCTGGACCAGAGCGTTCTCGACGCCGGAGCGCTGGCGCTCTCTCTGGACGCCGGCCCTCATCATCTTGCAGATCGCACGTATGGTCGCGTGTTCGACGACTATGCGGCTGGTAGCCTGAGCCCGCGGTTTCGGCTTACGAGCCTCAGCCAGGAGCACGGGCACATGAGTGGCGCGCTAACGGTCGGAGATCGAGTCCGAATCCTGCCCAATCACGTATGCACCGCTGTCGCCTGCTTTGATACATTGCACGTTGCGCGTGGCGAAGACGTTGTAGACCAGTGGAAGATCTGGCGTAGCCGCAGTTCCTGACGGAAATCCTTCCAGCGCAGCGGCAGCTCCTGCGCAGCCGCAGCTAAGGCATGCTTGATGCAGTAGCCGTGTCCGATGCGTGCTCACCTTTCCGGAGTCGGGGACGGGTGGGCCCAGGCACTTTTTTCGTCTCTGGAGGGTCGGGCTGTGGATTCAAAAGAAGGCAGGAACAGGCTTTACACGACGCACTATCAGATTGCCGTCGGAGGAGTAGCCATCGTCGTAGCGTTGGTGGCCTGGGCGGTCGCCAACACCGCCCTTGCGTTCGCAGCCGCGATAGTCGGGCTTTATGCACTCCACCTCATGAGCATCCGCTTCATTATCGAGGCACACAGGGAACAGCAGGCCTCTCTCGAAGGCCAGTGGAGTTTCCTTCGCAAGCTGGTCCGACCCGCTATCGAGAGCGGATTCCGCCTGGAACTCCCCAGCGGCTTGCGCGCTAAGAACACCGCAGCGGAATCCAAGAGTGCCAGATCCAAGAGTGGCAGATCCAGGAGTGGCAAGTCCGGAGCGCGCCAGCAGACGGCTCGGCCAGTGGCTGCACCGGTCGTATCGTCTGGCTTCGGGGGAGGATCGCAGGCGGCTACGGCGACTCTGGCCAGGCCCGCTGCCAAGGCAATAGCCGAGAAAGCGGAAGCCGAGAGCGCGGAGGCCAAGCCGGCCCGCGTCGACTCTAACGTACCGGTGCCGCGGCACTTTGCGCTCGGCACGGTGGCTCTTGTCCGCAAGATGCTGACACCGGCCGAGGTGGCCCGTGTTCTGCTCGAGCAGCGCAGACGTCCAGAGGCCAGGTTCGCCGCTCTGGCGGTGGATATCGGACTCCTCACCAAGTCCCAGCGTGAGGAACTGCTTCTTGCTCAGCAGGAAGGCCTGTTTACGGACGCTGAAATGCGAGACGCCCGGCGGCGTCTGCAGGAGTTCCGCCAGTCCACGGTCAGCGCCATGTCAGAAGCTGAATAGCTGCCGTCTACGTCACGCGTCCAGGCGGCGGCTCGCCACCACATAGGGTACGAGCGTAGTGAGGCCGCACACGGCCAGCGTCAGTACCAGCGCGGTCCCCAGTTCCCAGCCCACCGCCTGTGTGGCCTCCCCGCCGGTGAATCCCGACCACACGTGGCGCCGCAAAGGCAGATACTGGACCAGGATCACAAGGATCAGGTTCCCTACGGCGCCTAACATGAACAGCAGCCCCCCCACTGAAGTCGGAATCTGCGCCGCGTTCTCGGCCTCGAACTGAGGAAAGAACACTCCCCAGGCCAGCGCCTGACTGGCGAACGCCAGGCTCAGCGCGGCCGTGGTCACGAGCGCCAGCACCAGGAAACCGGTCTCCACTCCGAGAAACGCGTTGGTGACCCACGCCAGAGCTACGGCCAGGACGGTCAGAGGCGCGGCCCCGATCCAGAACTTGGACCACATCAGAGTTGACGTCTGTACCGGAGACGAGCCGAGCAGCCACAGCGTACGGCCTTCCAGGCTATACGACGGGAACACGAAGCGGGCCGCGATGGCCGCGAGGACAAAACCCGACAGCGCCAGGTTCAGAAAGAAGACGATCGACACCAGCCAGCGCTGAAGCACCTCGTTCGATCGTATCGGAAGCACCCGGATATTATACACATAGACAACTACGAGGACGGCCAGAAGGATGAGCTGCGACCACTGCGTGGTGTCGCGGAAGAAGGTGCGGGTGTCTTTCAGAATCAACTCCCGCCTGCGCAGTGGTAGCGGCGAAAGCAGGGTCTCATACGCTCTCCACCCGGCGTGCCTGCGGACCCGCTGGTCGGCGCCTTCTTGAGCCTTCGTGAAACACAGGGAAAACATGCGCCAGTGCAGGAGGGCTCCCAGCACGACCAGGCCGGCGGCGGTGCTCCACAGGAGTAGCAGCCAGAAAGGATCGAACCCCCCTTCCAGGTATCCGGTCATCGCATCGGCCGTCCACTGCGAAGAAAGCCACGGAGAGGATGGTCCGCGTAGAACCGCCAGGTAGTCCACCAGCTCGCGAGACGCGTCCGGGTTTACGAGCCGCTCCGGCCGCAGCAGGCGCAGCCCGAGCACCAGAAGGCCGACAGTAGCGATAGAGACAAAAGTCAGAATGTCGCGCGAACGGGCGGCGGGAAATACCCGGACGAGCAAGAGCGTCACCGCGCTGCCTACGACCGCGGGAATCAAAAAGAAGGGAATCAGGGCCGAAGCGGATACGGCGTAGAAGCCGATTCCTCCCTCGAAAACCTGTTCGTAAGCGATCAGGAGCGGAAGCATCAGAAGCAAGACCATCCAGGACGAGCTGACCAGAGTCTCCGTCAGTCGCGCGAAGTAGACCGCCAGCCAGTCCACCGGCGCCGAACGGATCGCGGGCAGGTCGCGGGCCAGGAAAAAGCTGGACAGAGCCGCGATGAGGCTGGACAGAAGCAGGATGCCAAGCATGGCCAGGAGGCCGATGGAAAGTATCTTGGAGGCCAGAAGCGGCCCCAGATCTTCAACCATTAACAGGATCTCGAGAAGCCGGGTGATCCCCCAGTACAACCCGTATCCCACGAGCAGACCGAGTGCCCCTATCAGCAGCCGACGCGCCGTCCTTGATCCCCCGCCCCTGCTGCGCTGCTTGATCGTGAGCAGCTTCGGGCTCAAGAGCGTACGGTACGTACCGATCATTGACTCAGCACGCGCTCTATGTCTTCGTCCGTGGCTCCCCGCGTGATGCGGAGAAAGATCTCCTCCAGGCCGGCTCCTTCCGAAGCCGCCTGTCGCCGCAGATCTTCCAGCGTGCCGAAAGCAGCCAGCTGTCCGCGATGGATCACGGCCATGACGTCGGCCAGATTTTCCGCCAGCTCCAGGGTATGCGTCGATACGAGCGCGGTCCCCCCCTTGTCTACGAATGATCGGAGCAAATCCTTGAACAGCCAGGCGGAACGCGGATCCAGGCCGACCATGGGCTCGTCGATTACCAGAACCTTCGGACTATGGACCAGAGCGGACGAAATAATGAGTTTCTGGCGCATCCCGTGGCTGTACGCCTCGACCAACTGATCTTTCCAGGGCATCAGGTCCCACAGTTCCAGCAACTCGTCGATCCGGGTCTCGACTTCGGGCCCGGACATTCCCCACAGGCCGGCGGTGAATCTCAGCAGCTCGGCTCCGGTCAGCTTTTCGTACACGAAGGGACGATCCGGAACAAAGCCGAGAATGGCCTTGGCCAGGTCTGGCGCCTCGTGAACGTCGTGTCCTCCCAGCAGGACCCGGCCGGCGTCGGGCCGGAGAATGCCTGCTATCATGCGCAGCGTTGTAGTCTTGCCCGCCCCGTTCGGACCCAGCAGGCCAAAGATGCAGTTAGCCGGAATCTCGACGTCGATCCCCGCTACCGCGGTGAAATCACCGTACTTCTTGGTCAGGCCTTCAAGAACGATCACGGGCTGGTCCCCTGGGGCTGATTTCGATTGAAAAACGCGATCTCGAACGTCGTCCGCTCCATCCGGATGCCACCCGGAAGTGGCCCTTCGAGGACCCTTCCGTTCTCGTCGATCCAGAGCTCTTCCTCCGTTCCGTCCGCCGCGTTGATGACGCGCCAGGCCTGCACGGTATCTTCACGAACGGAAAACCAGCGCCCAGTCAGGGAATCCAGATCGGCGCTGTCAGGCCAGACCCGGCTCGCCTGCTGTGCGACACTCAACTCCAGCCTGCGCACCACACCCTGAACGGGATCGTATAGATCGACGGCGAATCGGTCGCCCGGTCGGGCACTTCCATCGGCGGCAAAGCGGAGCGGCCACGTAGAGTCGAGAAACAGTGGATCTTCGGGCGAGCGAAGCGCGCGGAAGCTCGTGAGCACCGTGTCGCCCTGCGTGATTCGCTGCACCATCAGGCTGTCGAGCGCCAGGCTGGCCCCCTGCCAGGCCTCAGTCCGGACGTCGGATACGCCGGCGCTGCCAAGCCCGGGGAGTTCCAAAACGACTCGCCTGGTCGTCTTGAAGCCTGTTGCGCCAGGGAGGGTATCCAAGTCCAGCTGAGCCCAGCCGGCTCGTTCTCCGGCCAGGTAGAGAGCGTAGTAGGCCGCACCGGGCGGCAGCGTTCTCGCCGCCTCCGCCAGTCGGGCCAGCTCGCCGGGGAACAACACTCTTTGGGCATGCCAGCCGAGCACGCCGCCCCACAGGGCCAGGATGAGCACGGCCAGCGCTCGCCGCGTCAGCACGCGCCGCCGCGTTCCGTCTGTAAGCGGGCCAGGGCGCGGCTGTATTCATCGGGATCATCGATGTCGATAGGCGCTGGTATCTCGAGTTCCACCTCGAGCACTGGCTGGCAAACCGCGGCCAGCGCCTCCCAAACGCGACGCGAGCCGGTTTCCCGCAGGCGGTCCGCCACGAGGGCGGTCTCGAACACGACCGGATGTCCGGGCCGATCCATGTAACGGGCCCGGACCAGCCCTCTCGTGGATCTCCAGGACGAAACCACGGCCCGGATGTCGGAGCGCCGCACTCCCGGCTCGTCTCCCAGCAGGACGGCAGCCGCCTCCGCACCTCGTTCGTGGAGGCTCCTGACCCCGGCCATAACCGAGGACAGAATCCCGGCCTCGTAGCCGGCGTGAACCATGATCTCCGCGTCTGTCGGCGTCAGATGTGCCTCGATGAGAGGTGCTTGATGTCCGAGAACCACTATTACGGGGCGAAGATCGGCGGCAACGGCCGTGGCCACAACAGTTTCAATAACGCTGCGGCCGCCGAACTGAAGCAGAGGTTTCGGTCCTCCCGGCATTCGGCTCGAAAGACCCGCCGCCAGGATGAGTCCGGCTACGGGCGCCTCCGCCCCAGCGGTCAAGCGCCTGACCGGCCGCTGTCACGGCCCCTCAGGACCGCCAGCAGCTCGGCAAGGATCGACAAGGCTATTTCCTGTGGAGACTGGGCCCCGATATCCATCCCGACAGGACCGTGAATTTGGCTCAGATCGGAATCGCTGAAACCCTCGTCGGCGAGCGCTTCGCGGCGTAGTCTCTGTGTCCGCCGTCCGCCCAGCAGACCTATGTATCGGCACCCGGCACGAAGTGCGGCTGACAGGGCGGGCACGTCCAGCTTGTGGTCGTGGCTGAGAACGACGACGCTGACGTAAGGGTCAAGCCCCATTCGGCCCAGACCCTCCTCGGGCCACTCCGCAAACACATGCCGTGCGTCCGGATACTGATCCGCCTGGGCATATTGGGATCTCGGATCCACCAGCGTCACAGCGATGCCGGCAAAAGCAGCCAGATGGCAGAGCGCCTGCGCCACGAGCCCGCCGCCGACAATCGCCAGGCGAGAAGAAGGCAGATAGGCCTCCGCGAAAACCTCCGTCGCTCCACCGGCCAGCGAGAGGACGGCAGCCCCTCCCGTGTCGAGCAAGCTCCGGGCATCCTCGCAGGCCTCGGCGTCGAGGGCCTCTGATCCGAGTGATCCGACCCGCGAACCATCAGGCCGCACCAGCATCTTGCGCGTCCGGATGTCCTCAGACAGGCCCGTAAACAGAAGCGCCGCTTCGTCCCCGTCCAGGGCTTCGCCGAGAGCGGCCCAGGCCGCCTCTCCGGGTCGATGTGGCTCGACCAGCACGTCGATGTCACCGCCACAGGCCAGGCCGACAGAGGCCGCCAACTCGTCCGAGATTCCGTAGTGCATGAGGCGAGGAGTTCCATCTCGAACAACCTCCCTGATCGCCTCCGACAGATCGGCCTCGATGCAGCCGCTGGATATGGAGCCGGCTACCGCGCCACCCATGCTCGCCGCGAACCTGGCCCCCGGCCGGCGGGGAGCGCTCCTCTGAACCCTGAACAGGGTGGCGACGCCGCTGGCCTGTCCTCTCTGCGTCCAGCCCTCGACGCTGCTGCGGATCTCAGAGAAGCTCATGGTGGCCCAAGATCAAGCGTGCCGCTTGGTTTCCCGGACGGAGCCGTCGGGGTGAAGTACGGTCAAGCCCGGTGCGTTGAGAGGCTGACTGGCGATCTCGGCCACGACAACCGAGTCGCCGCCTATGTCGTGTGCCGATTTGAGAGCCCTGTCGGCATACTCGATCATCTTCTCCGGCTCAGCGCCCGACGAATCGAAGTAGCTGATGCCGGCGCTGACCAGAACCCGCGCCCCCCACGCCGTGTCCGCGGCTGAACACTCCTCCAGAATTCGGCGGGCGAACGTATTGGCGCCCACTGGGTCTTCCTTTTGAAGCAGGACCGCGAACCGATGCTCCTCGAGCGCCGCGAAAGTGTTCATCTGCCTTGCGTGCCGAAACAGCGCCTTGATCAGAGTTTTCTCGGCCCGGTCTTGAGTTGTCGAGCCGTACAGGGTGTCGTAGTCCTCGATCCCATCGATGCGGAACAGTACCAGGCTCAAAGGTGGATCGCGGCGTGCTCCCGCCACGGCCCGCACGAACACGAAGTCGAACACGGAGGGAGTCGCCATGGCGGCTCTGGCCCGAGCCAGCTCGTCGTCCGCCTCCTCGGAAGGGCCTCCTGGGTGACCTCCGGCAGCGCCGCCCAGAAGGGCGTCCGCCCAGCGCTCTCTAAGCCACCCGGCGCCGAAGCTCGCCGCCGCCACCAGCAGGACCACCAGCTGCACGGTGAACCAGCGAATAGGGACGTCGGCGTTCGCAGCGGCTACAAATTCGGCCACGAAAGCCAGGGCTGCAGTCCAGACCAGGGCTGCCAGGGCGCCGCGCCAGCCCCAGCGGTCGGTGAGAATGAAGGCCGGAACCAGAGCCAGGATCCAGAACAGATCTACCGAGGGGCCGAGGTAGCTCCCGAGGGTAATGCGAAAGATCGCCGCCACAGCGGGCGCCAGCACGGCGGCCGTGACAGCGTAGGACACGAGCGGCGGAATCGGCTGCTTGGGTTCTTCCTGGGACTTGGACACGGTGTCTCCTGTGAGGCGTGTCAGCCTCTCGCGGCCCGGGCGGCCCGGACTTCTTCTGCGAGGCGCGGAACTATCTCCAGCGCATCTCCTACGATCCCATAGTCGGCCACGTTGAAAATCGGCGCCTCGCGATCCCGGTTAATGGCCACGATCACCTTGGCCGTCCGCATCCCCGCCAGGTGCTGAATCGCGCCGCTGATTCCGACCGCGAAATATAAGCTCGGAGAAACGACCTTGCCCGTCTGACCCACCTGCTCCCCGTGTGGCCGCCAGCCAGCGTCGACGACCGCACGGCTCGCACCCAGCGTCGCCTCGTCGCCCAGTGACTCGACGAGATCTTCCAGGACGGACCAGTTCTCCGCCGACTGGAGGCCCCGCCCACCCGCTACGACCACGTCCGCTTCCCGGACGTCCAGCGCGGCTCGCTCAGAGGCCTCGATTTCGGTGACGCATATCCTTTCCTCTCCAGCGGGAACAGACACAGGCTCCAGCGCGCCAGCGGCCGGTCTTTGCTCTACCGGAAACACGTTCGGCCTGAGACTGACCAGAGCGGGCGAGCCTTTGAAACGGAACCGTCCATACGCCTTTCCGGCGTACATGGGCCGCTCCACCACTAACTCACCGTTCTCGGTGGAAATGGCCGTCACTTCGGTGGCCAGAGCCCGCCCCAGGCGAGCCGCGACGCGCGGGGCCAGGTCCTTGCCCTGAGCTGAGGCCGGAAACAGGATCGCCGCGTAGTCGTGCTGCCCGTGGAGCTTCGCGACGGTCCGAACAGCGGCGTCCGGAGAGTACTGAGCAAGCTCGGCGCCTTCCGCTACGAATATTCGCTCGGCGCCATGTTCGGCCAGACTGGCGGCGGCCTGGGCCACGCCCGGACCCCCGATAACCAGCGCGTGGACACCCGCCCCCGACTCGGCCGCGATCCGGGATCCGGTCGACGTGGCCTCCCTCGCCACCCCACGCAGGGCTCCCGCTCGTGTCTCGGCAAAAACCAGGATGTCAGCCATCAGAGGACCTTGGCTTCCTGTTGAAGCAGCCGGACGAGCTCGGATACCGCATCCGGCCCTTCCCCGACGATTCTCGCGGCGGGTCGCGGCGGGGGTTCACTGAGAGCGACAAGCTCCAGCCCCGAGGCCGGAAGATCCACCGCTTTTTGCTCCAGTGGCTTCTTCTTCGCGGCCATGATTCCCTTCAGATTCGGGCGGCGCGGAGTATTGAGTCCCTTCTGGGCCGAGATGACCGCGGGTAGCGAGAACTCCACCACTTCGTGCCCCCCCTCGACCTCGCGGCGCGCCGTGGCGCGGGACCCTTCGATGCTCAGGTCGACGACCACGGTTACGCAGGGCAGCTCGAGCAGCTCGGCCACCATCTGCGGCACCTGCATGTTGTCGTCATCGATCGCCTGCTTGCCGAACAACAGAAGGTCGAAGGGGCGGCCCCTGATTTCCTCAGCCAGCGCGTGGGCCACCACCAGGCCATCGTTAGATTCCTCGGCCTGAAGGAGAACGGCCTCATCGGCTCCCAGAGCGATCGCGGAGCGAAGTGTCTCCGCGGACTTCTCGGACCCGACCGTCATCACGGTGACGGAACCTTCGCCCGCCTGTTCTTTGCGCTGAAGGGCCTCCTCGATCGCGTATTCGTCGTACGGATTCAGCACATACTTCACTCCCGACGCATCCAGAGAGTCTCCGCTCGGGGCTATCCGCACGCGGGTTTCCGAATCCGGCACCCGCTTTACGCACACAATAGATTGCACTCTTGTCTCGCTTCCAGTTTTCTTAGTCTCTGGGTTGTACTGGGCTACGTCCCGGCGGCCTGTCAGGCCTGCAGGCCTTCCATTTCAGCATCCGTAAGGCAATACAGCCGGTAGGCCACCAGATCCAGAAGATCGTCCGTGATCCGTTCTTCTCGGAGCAGGCGCTTGCGATCGCCTTCGTCCTCCGGTTTGGACGAGCGAAGCTCCAGAATCCGGCGGGCCAGCCACATTACAAAATCGTGCGCCACGTCTCTGTGCTCGCGGTCGCGATCCGGCTCACCGTTATGTCCGGTCGGCAGGAGCGCGTCCATCAGTGTCAGAAGCCCGGGGAACACCATTTCGGTCAGCTCGCCATCTTCATGCAGCTCCTCGTCGGTCAGCTGCTCCCAGTTGAGCTCGTTCCAGTACAGCTCACGGGCTTCCTCGAACAGATGGCGCCGGGCTGGAGGAGGCGTAGGGCGCAGCACGATGTCGTCCAGATCCAGCTTGCGCTTCGTAACTCGCCGCACACAGCGCAGCCGCTCCTGAACAAGTGTCCGGGCGGCCAGATCCAGCGCCTTATCGGCTCCGGCTCCGGCTGGTTTCTTGACGTTTTGATCCGGCATCCACCGCCTCCTGAGGAAAATCGCCACGAAAAGTGCCCTGGCGAGTCGGGCAAGATGGATCGCTCGTCCAGTCTCAGCAAGAAA
>JBDLJJ010000064.1:0-14592 GCA_039714435.1 Gemmatimonadota bacterium
GATCGTAGTTTCGCGGTGAAGTCGAGGCCGGTCTCCCAGATTTGGGCGGGCCGGCCTCTTCGCTTGCGGCCTGCTCGCGGCTTGTGGCCTGACCTGTGGCCTGTTCGCGGAGGCGGCGCTTGATACGCGTGGCGCTCATTCCTGGCGACGGAATCGGTCCCGAGGTAGTGCGCGAGGCGAGGCGAGTCCTCGATGCCGCGGCCGAGGCCGGTGTGTCGATCTCCTTCGAGGAGTTTCCGCACGGGGCCGATCATTATCTGGCCACCGGAGAGACGCTGGGCGAGGAGACGTTCGGGAGGCTCCGGGACGACTTCGATGCTATCTTACTCGGCGCCGTCGGCGACTCCCGCGTTCCGGACGGAAGACACGCCCGGGACATTCTGCTCGGCCTGCGGTTTCGCCTCGACCTGTTCATTAACTTGCGGCCCGCGAAACTCAGGCTGCGGGAGCTGTCACCTCTGCGCCTGGCCGATGGGGCGGATATCGATTTCGTCATCTTCCGGGAGAACACGGAGGGGCTGTATACGGGGGCCGGAAGCGTCACGGGCGCAGGAACCCCGGACGAACGAGCCGTAAGCGAGGCGATCGCGACGCGTTTCGGCGTGGAACGCATTGTTCGGGCAGCCTTCGAACACGCCCGCGAACACGGGATCGAACGAGTCACGCTGGGCGACAAGGCCAACGCCGTGCCTCATGTGTACGGGTTATGGCGCAGGGTGTTTACCGAAGTGGCCGATGAGTATTCCGACATTCAGTCGGAGATGGCCTACGTGGACGCCCTGGCCATGCAGTTGGTTCGTGATCCGGGCCGGTTCGGAGTGGTGGTGACGAGCAATCTGCTCGGCGACATCCTGTCGGATCTGGCCGCCGAGCTCGTGGGGGGAATGGGGCTGGCGCCGTCAGCCAACCTGAACCCGGCCGGGGGAGCGCTGTACGAGCCGGTTCACGGCAGTGCGCCCGATATCGCCGGCAAGGGCGAGGCCAACCCGATGGCCGCTATTCTGTGCGCGGCCATGCTGCTCCGGGACGGCGGTGCGGCTGAAGTGGCTGACCGGATCGAAAACGCGGTAGACGAGGCGCTGCGGACAGGCATCCGAACGCCTGATGTCGGCGGTACGTCGACGACCAGCGAAGTGGGGAGCTGGATAGCGGACAGAATCCGCGCCTAGCTCCGAGAAACACAAGCCGCCGCCTGCCCGTAAGCATGGACGGCGCTACTGATAACAGAATGGCGGAGCGCGCCTCACAGCGGAGCGCACCTCGCCTGTCGCATACATGGGGGAAGCATGAGTGATCGCAGCGTGGTATTCCTATCCGCAGTCCGTACACCTTTCGGAACCTTCGGTGGAAGCCTCAAGGACTTTTCAGCCAATGACCTGGGCGTCCTGGCTTCCGAAGCGGCTCTCGAGCGCTCGGCCGTAGAGGCCAGTGATGTGGGCCACGTCTTTTTCGGTAACGTCCTCCAGACGTCGGCCGACGCGATCTACGCCGCCCGGCACATCGGGCTGCGTTCAGGCCTGCCCATCGAAACACCGGCGCTCACTCTGAACCGGTTGTGCGGCTCGGGCTTTCAGGCCGTGGTGAACAGCGCTCAGGACATTCTGATGGGCCAGTCGGAGGTCTGCCTCAGTGGCGGCACCGAATCGATGAGCCAGGCGCCTCACGTAGTCCGCGGGGCCCGCTGGGGCATACGTCTCGGGCCGGCGGCACCCTTCGAGGACTCTCTGTGGGAAGCACTTACGGATCCCTACGCCGGGTGCTCCATGGCGGAGACGGCCGAGAACCTGGCCGAGGAATACGACATCAGCCGCACCGAGGTGGACGAGTACGCTGTTCGAAGCCAGCAGCTGGCCAAGAAAGCGTGGGACGAAGGCCGGTTCAGCGACGAGGTCGTGTCCGTCACGATCAAGAAGAGGCGCAAGGAAATCGAATTCGCGATCGATGAGCACATGCGGCCCGATACGACTCTAGAGGCGCTGTCTGGTCTGCGACCCTACTTCAAGGAAGACGGCCTGGTGACGGCTGGTAACGCGAGCGGGATCGGCGACGGAGCCGCGGCCCTCGTGCTGGCCAGTTCGGAGTACGCTCAGTCCCATGGGCTCGACCCGATCGGCGAACTGATTTCATGGGGCATTGCGGGGGTGCCTCCCCGTACGATGGGCATCGGTCCGGCCCCAGCCTCCAGGCAGGCGCTCGAGCGGGCCGGACTGACCCTGGACGACATTGACCTGATCGAGGTCAACGAGGCTTTCGCGCCCCAATACGTGGCGGTCGAACGCGAGCTCGGCCTCGACCGGGAGCGCGTCAACGTAAACGGAGGCGCCATCGCGATTACGCACCCGCTCGGGGCCACCGGAGCGCGCATCACGACCCACCTGCTGCACGAGCTCAAGCGGCGGGGCGGGGGACTCGGTCTCGGATCGGCCTGCATCGGCGGAGGTCAGGGGATCGCGGTCATCGTAAAGGTCAGGTAACCATGGACGTAATACTAGCCGTCATAGCCATCGCCGGGACCGGAATCCTGGCTACAAGCCTGCGTGTCCTGCGGGAATACGAGCGCGGAGTTGTATTCCGGCTCGGCCGGGTGAAACCAGTCCGCGGTCCCGGACTGATTTTCCTGGTCCCGCTCGGGATCGAACGAATGAACAGGGTGGGCCTGCGCATCATCGCGATGGACATTCCGCCTCAGGATGTGATCACGCGCGACAACGTCAGCGTGAAGGTGAATGCCGTGCTGTACTTTCGGGTGTCGGATCCGAAGAAGGCCATCCTGGAGATCGAGGATTACCTGTTCGCCACCTCCCAGCTGGCGCAGACGACGCTGCGTTCAGTGATCGGACAGGCTGAGCTGGACGAATTGCTCGCCGAGCGGGAGAAGTTCAACCAGATCCTGCGCGACATCATCGATGAAGGTACGGACGCCTGGGGAATAGACGTGACTGCGGTGGAGGTGAAGGATGTCGACCTTCCACACGAAATGAAGCGCGCCATGGCGAGGCAGGCGGAGGCGGAGCGCGAACGCCGGGCCAAGGTCATTAACGCGGAGGGCGAACTCCAGGCTGCGACCAAGCTCAAAGACGCGGCCCGCCTTCTCAGCTCGCAGCCGGCGTCTCTGCAGTTGCGCTTCCTGCAGACCGCCTCGGAGATCGCGGCCGAGAACAACTCCACGACCCTGTTTCCTCTTCCGCTCGAGTTCTTCAGCGCCATGGGGAAGACGCTGAGAGGCGAACAGGGCGAACAGAGCGAGGAGAGCTTCGCCGAGCTGGAGGCACGGGCCCGAAGAGCGGCCGAGGATGCCAGCCAGTCTTCTTCTCATCTCGTCCCACCGGCGGTGGACGCGGCCGCCAGGCTGGGCGCAGGTGGGTCTGCTGCGGACAGCGAACTGGACACGGCCGGCCGGGAAGGGCTGAAATCCAGGCCTGACCGCTCCGGCTCCGGCTCTACCGGCTAGCGCGATGTCGCCTGATCACGATTCCCTGGCCCAGCCACCGGCCCTGTCCGGCATTCCTCCCGGCCCTGATCTGTCGGGCCGGCAGCTGGAGGCTGTGATCCAGAGGGCGGCCGAGCTTCAGCTGCACCGAACTGAAGCCGCCGATCGGCTGAGCGACGACGAGGTTGTGCGCATCGCGGACGAGGTCGGCCTTGAGGAGCGCTACGTGCGCCAGGCCCTGGCCGAGACACGCGCCAACGCCCTCGTTCCCTCAAGGCCATCCGACAGAAGCCTGGCGGTTCGGGCCTGGGGCAGCGCACATGTGCAGTTCACGCGAGTCGTGACAGGATCCCCGGCGCAGGTTCTGTCCAAGCTCGAAGAGTACTTCGAGGCGCAGGCTACTCTGCGCCGAGTGCGTGATCAGCGTGAGCGCCAGATCTGGGAGCCGGCCACCGACCTTCTGAGTCAGCTGCAGCGTGGGTTCGATGTGGGAGGCAAGGGATACGAGCTGGCCAAAGCTCGCCGCGTAGAGGTGATGGTCGAGCCGCTGGAGAGCGATCGCTCCCTGGTTACTCTGCGGGCTGATCTTTCCAATCAGCGCAGGGGTCATGCCATCGGCTGGCTAATAGGAGCGGCCGCGATAGGAGCCCCGGTCGCGGCGATCCTGATAGCGCAGGCCGGATTTCCACCGCTGCTTACGCTACCCCTGAGCGGCGCTGTGGCGGGTCTCGCCACCCTTTTCACCAGGGCGACGTTCCGCCGGCAGCGGGCAAAGGTCGAAATCGTCATCGAGGGTCTGCTCGATAGGATAGAGCGAGGTTCGGAGCTGTCGGTCGTGCGAAGACGCACCTGGAGCCAGCGGCTGGCCGGCCTGTTCGAGGACAACTAGAAAAGGAGCCAGGCGTTGAGTGACATAAACAAGGTAGGCGTCGTCGGATGCGGCTTGATGGGGCGTGGTATCGCGCAGGTATGCGCGGCGGCCGGGTACGAAACTGTCGTGCGCGAAGTCTCCGCGGAGTTTCTGGAGCGGGGCATGGCCGCGATCGAGAAGGGTCTCGGCAAGGCAGTGGAGAAAGGCAAGCTGGAGGAGTCGGCCAGAGACGAGACCTGGTCGCGCCTCACCGGAACCACCGATGTGGCGGATCTGGCGGACTGTGATCTGATCATCGAGGCCATCATCGAGGACATAGATGTCAAGAAGGAATTGTACGGCTCGTTGGACGGGCTCTGTCCGGAGCACACGGTGTTCGCCTCGAATACGTCCAGCCTGACGATCACTGAGATGGCCGCGGCTACGAGCCGGCCGGACCGCTTCGTGGGTCTTCATTTCTTCAACCCCGTACCCGTCATGAAGCTTGTCGAGGTGGTGCGCTCCGGCACCACGTCGCAGGCTACGTTCGACGCGGCTTTCGCCTTTGCCCGCTCCGTGGGCAAGACTCCGATCGCCTGCCGCGACAACTCGGGCTTCGTCGTGAACCGCCTGCTGGTGCCGTACATGCTGGACGCGATCAGGGCCTATGAGGAAGGCATCGGTTCGATCGAGGACATCGATACAGGAATGAAGCTCGGCTGCGGTTATCCCATGGGGCCCTTCATGCTGGGCGACTACGTGGGCCTGGATACGCTGTACTTCATCACCGAGATCATGTACGACGAGTACCGCGAGAAACGGTTCTCCTCTCCCGCCCTGCTCAAGCGCATGTATCTGGCCGGGCACCACGGCCGGAAGGCGGGCAAAGGGTTCTACGATTACAGCGGCGACGAGCCGGTCGTCAGCGATTTCGTGAAGCGTTGATGACGCCAGAGGTAGAGGGCGCGAGGCCGGCAGAAGGTGCCAGCACCGCGCTGTCCGATTTTCCAGTCGTGGTGGAGGTGCCCGTCCGCTGGGCAGACATGGACGCCTTCGGCCACGTGAACAACACGCTGGTTTTCCGCTACTTCGAGTCGGCCAGAATCGTGTATCTGGAGCGCTGCGGCTTCGAGCGCTCCTACGAAGAGACGCGTATCGGACCCATTCTCCATTCCACCGCCTGCCGCTTCCGGCGGCCGCTGTTCTATCCCGACACGATTCTGGTCGGCGCCCGAACTGTCGAGCTGTACGAGGACCGGTTCATGACCCAGTACCGGGCCGTTTCGACAAAGCTCGACGAGGTGGCATCCGAGGGCTCCAGCGTCATCGTCTCCTACGACTACGACGAGGCCCGAAAGGCGCCAATTCCCGCCGCTGTCAGGGCCATGATTCTGGAACTCGATGGTGCGCGGCTGAATAGCTGACGCGCCGCACGCCGCCAGCCCGTTCGCGGTCGATGTCTAGCACGATCCAATCAGTTTCTCAGCTTGAGACCGAATAACGCCGGAAGCGAGTCAGCTTGAGTAAGGAAATAGAATGTCTGACCATCACTGGTGTCCATAGACCAGGAGTCAAAGGGCAGACCATACGATCTTTGATATGCGCCCCGGGTGTCGTACACATCTATCAATTCGGTCGGCTCGCCAGGATGTACGCGACGGACCGGTCGTCCCCCGAATAACATGAAGATCTCACCGTGGACGATGCTAACTGATAAAGCCGCGAACCTTGCGCTGTCGGCACCGGCAGCTCTGAGTTGCGGCGACACCTTGAAGGCGAAAGGGACGTGCTCGACATATTGGTAAGGACTGACTTGGCCCTCGTCGCCAATGAAGAAACCAGGCCCCAGCGAAAACGCAACTACCCAGAGCTCTCTTCCGGTCGTAGCGCCGGAGTATGTCGATACCCTGAGATTCTGATCATAGCTTAGTGGCTCCGGCCAAGGATGTCTTTCAGTGCTGAGAACCTGCAATGACGACCGCGACAACCAGATCCAACCTCGATCTGGCCATGCTGTCGGGAACAGTACGCTGTCAGAAAGAGCGACGAACGCATCAGGAATGAGTCCCAGATGGCTAAGTGAAAGCTCTGATGCCAGCTGGCCATCAGCTGTTAGGACGAGGAACTTTCTGTTCTTGGAGTCGAGAATCCAAACATCGCCATTCTGTCCAACCTGAAACGCCGCCACGTTTCCGACCTCGCCTGGTCCTGCGCCCTCCACACCGTAGCTCCACAACAAGGTGCCGTCGTGCCGGTCGATCGCACGAATGTTCTGATTAATGTCGTCCTTCACGAATAGTCGATCACCCACCACTTTCAGCGACCTCGGGACGAGAAGAGTAGTATCATTCGCATCGAGAATCTGTATAGCCAAGACGGTGTCCCAGCCAACTTGGTGAATGTTTCGGCGCGCCGTTCTTAAGACAGAGGCTTGCTCCGCACCACCGCAGCCGACTGCGATCGCTGTTGTGACGCCCACGATACACACTAGGACGATGGTATCTGTTAGTGTTAGTCTCCGCACGAGTTGCTCACGGATTCTCTCCATCACCTATGCAGATGCGACGCAGCTCTCCATCGGTAGGCATCTCACTGGAGACCCTCACATCGGCTGCGACTCTGTCTTCCGTGAAGACCACACGCGTCGGTGTCGCCACAAATCCCATGCGACGAGCACTAGTTGGCCGGCCTCTTCGGTCAGCCAGTAGAAGAACGCTTCCCGTCGGCAGACCGTATTCACGTGCAAACTGCGACACCCTCTCGGGGGTTCCTTCGAAGAGATAATGAGGTTGTGCTCCCGCCCTTCGGGCTGCTGTCTCTCTCTTGTCCGCAGCGAGGCGGATGCAAGCCTGACAATTTGGGTCCATAATGAACCCAACCCAGCACCCGGCGGTCGGCCACGACCGGTCACCGTCGATCTTTACGAGAGTTCCACGGAATGTGTCGCCAGGAAGAAAGGGGTGAAGCTCTGAGTCGGATGAGAAACCGAGCCCGCGGTTTGCAAGCTGCACTGCAAGCAAGATGCCCAGTGCTCCGATAACGATACTAGAGGGGCTTCTAAGCCTGGTTAGCATATGATTGCCTTTGGAGTTGACGGCGACCGGGTAGCCGCAATAGGAGCACGGTTAGCCGAGCGGGCAACTACACTCGGCGGCACTGGTGCACTCGTCGTACAGGTACTCAATGCAAGCAGGGTCACCGGGCCCTTGAGGGCCCTCGGGATCGGAACCGTCGACACAAACGCAGCTTTTCGTTTCAACTGTCCCAGCTTCGAGCGAACTACTACCGCCGAAGAACAGCAGTCCGTTGGCTAGAAAAAGAGACGCAACGAGAGTCAAGAATCGTCGTGAGTTCATTTGTAAACTCCTTACGAATATGGGAGTAAGGATCTATTCGGCTACCCGGCCATTCTCAGATGTCAAGCTGTGTGCGCATTCATTTTTCGGGGCTGAATACAACGGGAGCCCTCATCCAGTGACACGTAGGTTGTTTGCCCTCATAGGGCGGTGTAAAACGGAACTGCAGTACGGAACGCACGGCCGCGCTATCAAGGGATGCATGACCGCTTGTCGCGGCTAGTTCTGCCCTTGCGACTGAGCCAGTTTCACTGACAAGTATCCACACAAGAGCAGTTCCACCGACTCCAGCCGACCTCTCAGCTTCTGGATACTCAGAGCCGATTACCCGAAGCGCTTGTTCTCGGCTCTTGATCGCGGGTGGTAGAGTGGCAGGAGTATGCGTACCGGGGTCTGAAAAAAGTTCGGCACATTCCTCCGACATCGCGACATCGTCACCATTCCGAAGTGCATCACCACATCCTTGCAGCAGAGTCGCCAGCAGCAGCAGCTTGACAATGGTGGTTTCCTCAATACCTCTGCGGCCTGCGAATACTAATCTGGTAGACATTCGACCTGGCATCGCGGCTAGTGGACACTATTCGTTTGACAACAGAGAATAGGCAGCGCCGGGGGACTGCGAATCGGACGTTCATACTAGTCAAGAACACCTAGCTATCGTGGCCTATAGCCTACAACAGATGCTAGAGCGGCGGATCGACTGCGGGTGCGTGCATCACAAAAAGAATAGCGGCACGTGTGCGGTTCCTCGCGCCCAGTTTGGAGTAGATACTGCTTAGGTGTGCCCGGACCGTGTGGCGGGAAATCGAGAGCCGATCGGCTATCTGTCTGTTCGAGGCACCCGTGGCGACCAGGGTCAGTATCTCACGTTCTCGAGATGTGAGCAGCGCAAAGCTCCGGCAATCCATGCAGTGCATCTCCGGTGTGCTTGGGGCGCGGCAGCCTCGATCCCTACCAAACGCGCAGCTGCAAGTTCCGGCGTCCCGAAAACAAGTCGCCGCCAAGCGCCGTTCCTGGGTGCTGCACTTGTAGAAAAACGCGCACACCTATTCAACGCGGACGAAGACATGCTAAGGTTCGAAATAGGCGTTTCCTCGCTTGGTTCCCGACCTCGTTCAGCCACTCCAGACTCCGGCAAACCGCGTTGCGAGTAGGCCTCCGTGGGCCTATTTTTCGGGGTGTCGATTCAAGCAATGGCTAGCACGCCTCAAAAGACGGAAAACGCAGTCCCGCCCGTTTCGGTCGAAAGCCTGAAAATACGGAATTTTCGGAACCTGCAGAGGCTCGATATCGAGCTTCCGGCGGCCGGGGTCGTCATCCTGGGTCCGAACGGAGCCGGCAAGACGAATCTGGTCGAGGCGATCTATTATCTCGAGATCTTCCGGTCCTTTCGGGGCGTGCGCGACCGGGACCTCATCCGGTTCGGGGAGGACGTATTCCGTGTTGAGGCCGTGACCCCGGAATCCTCGGGACAGACAGAGATAGCGGCTGCCTATCAGCGAACCACGCGGCGCAAGAAGGTGGAGGTCGAGGGGGCCGAAGCCGGCCGCCTTGTGGACGCGCTGGGGCGTCTGGGAGCGGTCGTTTTCAGCCTGGATGACGCCGAGATCGTGGCCGGGTCGCCCGGTGGGCGGCGCCGATTTCTGGATATCCTGTTGTCGCGGGTCCGACCTGGATACGTGGCGAACTTGCAGCGATACCGCGCCGTGCTGTCCCAGCGCAACGAGGCGCTGCGCTCGGGCGCGAGCTCGGCGGCTGTGGAGGCATGGACGGCCGGGCTCGTCGAGCCGGCTGCGCGTGTCATGGCCGAGCGCGACCGCTGGATTGGCAGAGTCAGCGCCGAGTTTAGCCGCTATCACGCGGAAATCGCTGGTGGCGGCGCTGGAGTCCTCCGCTACGAGCCAGGCCTGGCGGGCCTGAACGCGGACCACGCCAGCAAATCGGCGCCCAGCAAATCGGCGCCCAGCGAATCGGCAGCCAGCGACGCGGCAGCGGGCGAGGCACCCCGTGAGCCCGGCGCCGCGCCGCCTGGGGGCGGTGAGGAAATGTGGGCCGCCTGGCTGCGCGAAGGTCTCGACCGGACGGCGGAGCGCGAGCGCCGGCACGGTGCCACGCAGGTGGGGCCGCACAGAGATGATCTGGCCATTCTGGCCGCGGTTGACTCCACTCAGGAGCTGCGCGACCTGCGGCGCTTCGGCTCAGGCGGCCAGCGCCGCACCGCGGCCATCGGCCTCAGACTGCTTGAAGCGGACTCCGTCGCGGAGCATTCGGGCCGCGATGCGCTGTACCTGCTGGACGACGTGTTCGCGGAGCTGGACCGGGAGCGGTCGGAGCGCGTGGTGAGTCTGCTGGATACGAATCGATCGGGGCAGATCGTAATGACCGCGCCGAAGTCGGCCGACATGCCGCTGCGCGGAGGGAATCTCAGCCAATGGCGGATCCTGAACGGTGAGGTACACGCGGCATGAGTAGGCAGCGGCCCGCATGAGCAGGCAGCGCCGCCGCCGTGCAGGCCAGGGTAAGGCGAACGCTATTCCGGTGGCGACGCTGGTCGAGGCGACGCTGGCCAAGCTGGGCATCGCCGATCGGGTGGAGCGCGCCGGAGCGATAGCCAATTGGTCTGAGCTGGTGGGCGAGCGTATCGCGCAGGTGGCCCGCCCGGCCGGGATCAGCCACAGCACTTTGTTTGTAGAGGTGGACAGCGCCTCGTGGCGCATGGAGTTGAACATGCTCCGCCCCGAATTGCTCGCCAAGTTGAATGCGGGCAGAGACCGGGCGCCCATAGAAAAGATCGTGTTCGTTCAGTCGGACGCCTGAATACAAAGCTGGAGACAAACTGGATGGCGAACAAAAAGACCGCTAAGAAGGCCGCTAAAAAGCCCGCTAACGGCAACAACGAAGACTATTCGGCCAAGCATCTGCAGGTTCTCAAGGGCCTGGAGGCGGTCCGCAAACGGCCCGGAATGTACATCGGGTCGACATCGGCCCGCGGCCTTCATCACCTCGTATATGAGGTAGTGGATAACGCGATCGATGAGGCCATGGCGGGCCACTGCAGCGAAATTCTGGCGCAGATCCACGCCGACGATTCGATCACGGTCACCGACGATGGACGTGGTATCCCTGTAGATCTGCACCCGACCGAGAAGATTCCGGGGGTCGAACTGGCGCTCACCCGACTCCACGCGGGCGGAAAGTTCGACAAGGATTCGTATAAGGTCAGTGGCGGCCTGCACGGCGTAGGCGTTTCGGTCGTCAACGCGCTGGCCGAGAAGCTGGACGTCGAGGTCAAGCGCGACGGACACATATGGACGCAGTCGTTCGAGCGCGGCATCAAGACCAGCGACCTGAAGAAGGGCGCCAAGACTGACGAAACGGGAACCACGGTCCACTTTAGGCCTGATTCCGAGATCTTCACCGAACTCGAGTATGACTACGATACGCTGTCGAGCCGGCTCCGGGAGCTGGCTTACCTGAACCGTGGTGTCTCGATTCGAATTCAGGACGAGCGTGAGGATGAGAAGGATGAGCACTTCCATTTCGAGGGCGGAATCTCGCAGTACGTCGAATATCTGAGGGGCAACAAGACGCCGCTTCACGCGGACGTGATCTACGTATCGGGCTCCCAGGACGGGACCGAAATAGAGCTGGCCATGCAGTACACGGGCGCCTACAACGAGGACACGTTCACCTTTGTGAACAACATCAACACCCACGAGGGCGGCACCCACCTCACGGGCTATAAGGCCGCGCTCACCAGGACGATCAACGCTTACGCCGAAAAGAACAATTCCCTCAAGAAAGGCGACCCCAGCCTGTCCGGGGACGACGTCCGCGAGGGTCTCGTAACTGTTCTCTCGATTAAGGTCCTGGAGCCGCAGTTCGAGGGTCAGACCAAGACCAAACTGGGCAACAGCGAGGTTCGAGGCGCTGTCGAGAGCCTGATCAACGACAAGTTGGGAACGTGGCTGGAAGAGAATCCGGCCTGGGCGCGGACGATTATCGACAAGGCCATCCAGGCGGCTCGGGCCCGCGACGCGGCGCGCAAAGCACGGGATTTGACGCGCAAGAAGTCGGCCCTCGAGACGGGCATACTTCCTGGCAAGCTGGCCGACTGCTCGAGCCGCGATGCCTCGCTCTCCGAGCTCTATCTGGTTGAGGGAGACAGTGCCGGTGGATCCGCCAAGCAGGGCCGTGACCGTGCGTATCAGGCGATTCTGCCGCTCAAGGGGAAGATCCTCAACGTGGAGCGGGCCCGGATCGACAGGATCCTCGGCAACGAGGAGATCAGGGCCATGATCACGGCCATCGGAAGCGGCATCGGCGACGAGTTCGACGTCGGGGCGGCCCGCTATCACAAGATCATCATCATGACCGATGCCGATGTAGACGGGGCGCATATCCGCACCCTGCTGCTGACGTTCTTCTTCCGTCAGATGCTGGACCTGATCGAGGCCGGCTACGTGTATATCGCCCAGCCGCCTCTGTACCGGGTTCACAAAGGCAAGACCGAGCACTATTGCTACACCGACGAGGAACGCGATCAGATCGTCAATCAGCTCAGCAACGGCAGCGGGTCCGTCCACATCCAGCGCTACAAGGGACTGGGTGAGATGAACCCGGAGCAGCTGTGGGAGACCACGATGAACCCCGAGAAGCGCACCCTTCTGCGGGTTACGATCGACGAAGCGACACAGGCCTCCATGTTGTTCTCACGTCTGATGGGTGACGACGTAGAGCCGCGCCGTGAGTTCATTAAGAAGAACGCGCGCTTCGTCAGGAACCTCGACATCTAGTGACGATGCAGACCAAGCGTCTCACCGTTCCGGCGGCCGAGGAGATTCTTGGCCTTTACCATCCGGTGCTCGACCACGGGTTCGTGTCTCTGGTGGACTACATGGGATCGGACGAGAGCATCGAGCGGGCTGCCCGGGTCAGCTACGGGCACGGTACGCGGAAGCAGAGCCAGACGCGGGGTCTGATCCGGTATCTGCGCCGGCACCTGCACACGACGCCCAGCGAGATGGTCGAACTCAAGTTCCACGTCGCCATGCCGATCTTCGTGGCTCGCCAGTTCGTGCGACATCGAACGGCCAATATCAATGAGTATAGTGCTCGCTATAGTCTAATGCCGCTCCTGTATCACCGGCCCGAGGCGGGGCAGTTCGCCAAGCAGAGCGCCTCCAACAACCAGGGCCGTGATGACACGCCCGCGGAAGCCGCCGTTTACCGTGAGGCTGTCGAGCGCTGGGATAAGATCAGGGAGGCGGCTTCCGACACGTACGGCTGGATGCTGGAGCAAGACATCGCTCGTGAGCTGGCCCGCATAGATCTGCCAGTGTCGCTCTACACACAGTGGTACTGGAAAATAGACCTCCACAATCTTATCCACTTTCTCACTCTCCGCGTGGACTCGCACGCGCAGTGGGAGATCCAGGAGTACGGACGGGTCATGGCGGGCATGCTCAAGCGCGTCGCTCCCCTCAGCTATGAGGCGTGGGTCGACTACCAGGTGTGCGGCGATCGGATGAGTCACGCCGAGCTGGAGGCGCTGCGGGAGCTGCTGGAGGCCGATGAGGCTGGCGGCATCCGGACTCGGCCCGGAGCCGCGCTGGATTCCGCTGCGCTGGCTGAAGCAGGTCTTTCCAGGCGCGAGGCGGCCGAGCTTGTCGGCAAGCTGCAGCCGGCCGACAAACCCGACTTCGAGCTGGATCTCAGCCGATTTCAGCCGCCCGAGTATTTCGAAGCCCGTATGGCGGAGGCCGTACCAGGTTCTGACGATCAGTAGCCGACAAGTTCAGTACTCGCACGCTTGCTGAGTTTCTGTCGCTTGCCGAGCCTCGCTCTCTTGCCGAACAAAACCCGAAGATCTATTCTAATCGTGACAGTTGGCGGTGCTAATCCGCCGTAGCACACACGAGTGGTTGCAGGGCGGACGGTATGGAATCACCCCAGGTGCACGGGCGAGGAACAAGTGACAATCCCCGCAATAGATTCCTGCCCATTGCTGTAGTCCGCGATACCTGGGACGATCCCTCAGATCCCCAGCCGCACACGCAGTTTCTCACCGACGCCACCCGATCGATAATCTCCTGGAACGACAGCCCGGATCTCGGATTCAACGCCAGTCTGAATCCATATCGAGGCTGTGAGCATGGTTGCGTGTACTGCTACGCCAGGCCTAATCACGAGTTTCTGGGATTCTCAGCCGGGTTGGATTTCGAAACCAGGATTCTCGTCAAGCAGCGGGCACCCGATTTACTTCGCCGGGCGCTGGCTTCTCGCCGCTGGGAGCCGCAGGTCGTGATGATGAGCGGAGTCACCGATGCCTACCAGCCCGTCGAACGGAGGCTGGGGATCACCCGGCGCTGCCTCGAGGTTCTGGCTGAGTTCAGGAACCCGGTGGCCATCGTCACTAAGAACCACCTGGTGACGAGGGACGCTGACCTGTTGGGCGAAATGGCCAGCTACGGAGCCGCGCGGGTAACCGTTTCGATTACCACGCTGGACGATCGGCTTCACCGACTGATGGAGCCCCGGACGTCAGCCCCACGGCGCCGGCTACGGGCGATCGAGTCGCTGGCAGCCGCAGGCGTGCCGGTCGGCGTTAACGTGGCGCCTGTCATCCCCGGACTCACCGATCATGAGATGCCGCAAATTCTGGCGGCCGCAGCCAGCGCCGGAGCCACGACCGCCGCCTACATTCCCCTTCGGCTTCCCCTGGTCGTGGCGGATCTGTTCGAGAGTTGGTTGGAGAGCCATTTTCCGCTCCGCAAGGACAAAGTTCTGAACAAGATCCGAGAAACACGGGGAGGCCGGCTCAACGATCCCCGTCTCGGCTTCCGCATGAAAGGAACCGGACCCGTGGCCAGCCAGATTTCGCAACTGTTTCGGATCTCCTGCCGCCGTACGGGGCTAAGTAGGAAACTGCCGCCATTGTCGTCAGCCGCCTTCCG
>JBDLJJ010000065.1:0-14437 GCA_039714435.1 Gemmatimonadota bacterium
GAGCACTTCGAACCCGTGTCTGATTTGTGCAATGCCGCAGGTCTGGGCATACGGGGCGTGGACGAGTTCCGAGTGGGTGAGAAGGAGGAGGAGGGATTTCCGGTCACCCTGAGCATGGTTTCGTACTGCGGAGCTGAATACACGGCCTATTCCGTACGTACCACTACGAGCCGGGCGTACTTCAGCCAGTTCAACAACACGTATCCGCAGTTCGCCAACTGGGGCGACATTCCGCGCGGCGGCCTGCTCAACAACCTGGCTTTCGTGGGCGGGTACGGGAACGTCGATCACGCCATCTCGGCACGGTCGAGTATCGAAACCAAAGTACTGTATCTGGGAATCGGCCTGAGCTTCGGTGACAGCCGCTGGCGTTTCGACGGTGGCCGATTGTTCCCGCTGGAGAACTTCGAATTTGCCGACGCGCTCGGCACCACCCGCATTGACGTGACGGGGTGGACGGCCGGGTTCCAGCGAGCCCTGAGCCTGAGCGAGATAGGCCTATGAGATATCCGTTCACGAGCGAGCGGCCTGTGCGAGTTGCCGCCTGCCTTGGCGCGCTGCTGCTGACGGCGGCCGGATGCGGCGTGCCGCTGACGACCGAGAGTCTGAGCGGCCTGGCGCTGGGAGGAGGGGCTCTGGCCGCTATCGGCGAAGTCAACCAGGCCGGTGTGTCGAGCACCAGCCACTACCGCTACGCCTACGATGCTGAAATAGAGGAGGTCGTGTGGCTGGTCCAGTACGTGATCCGCTCCGCCAACCGCGCCGCCTATTCCGCGGAGTCCGTCGGCGCCCAGCGCACGTCCAGTTCCGCTCCGCGTAAACAGCTCACGCCGGTTCCCGTGTTCGAGATCGACCGAACGCTGTCCAAGGCCACGAGTGACTCGATCGTGTATGTGATTTCGTTTCGGCGCGGACGGCGCGCTGCTTTTATCGCCACGCCGAGTAACGCGAGGTCGGTGCGGATCGATATCGCGCCTTACGAGCCGGAGAGCGGCGCCCTGATGATGCTGGCCGCGGATGACGCGCAGCGGAACGCCGTGGAGGCGCTGCACGAGCACTTCTTCAAGGCTGCCCGAGAGATGAGAGGCCCCGAGAGCCTGGTGCGCCAGGACTGGAACGCGACTACGAGCCGCAGGGAAACACCCGGGGAGGGCAGTTCATGAGAGAACCGAAGTTCATGAAAGGACCACTAATAGCGGCGGCGCTCAGCGCGGGCCTGACGCTCACCTTCGCCGGAAGCGCTGCGGCCCAGAATTTCGGCAAGAACGCGATGCGGACGAATCCGGAGCTGGCCAGCCAGAGCCGCCTGTCGGCGGGACGCGTGGACATCGTCTATTACTCTCCGATCGACACGCTGGCCCGGCTCGCCTTGCCCATAGCCGACAGTTGCATCACCGAGATGGCAGGCGTCTACCAGCACACGCTGGCGCCGCACGAACGCGTGACGATCCTGCTCTACAGCGAGTGGGAAGATTACCGCCAGGGATGGGTGTTCCCCGGCTTCATGACGCCGCGCTCGAGCGGTTACACGGAGAGTCTCAAGGGCAACATCGGCGTATCTTTCGACGCCGACGCCGGGCGCCTGCATGAGGTGGTCTGCCACGAGGTGGCCCACAAGTATCAGAACAGCATCCACGACCAATCATACCGCAAACACCCCATGCAGGACCTGGTGCCCAAGCAGAAGAAATATTTCTTCCCGCCATGGGTCACGGAGGGCGATGCGACCTATGCCAGCAACGGAAAATTCTCACTGGGCGACATGTATGTGAGGTTCGTCGTCAACAGCGGCAGCGTGGACTATGGCCTCAAGAAAATGCTCGCCGCCCCCCGCAGTCTGATCAGCTATTTTCTGGGCTCAGAGTTCTGGCGCTTCGTCGGAAACGACGCCGACAGCGAGACTCTGACTGAGCTGAGAGACCGCGAGCGCGGCGTATTCACGCGCATGAACACCGGGGACTCGCTTCGCGTCCGCTTCCTCAAAGATCAGTCGCTGTATAGCCATCCGGGGGAGGCCCTGAGCGCCATCTACGGCGTATCGATCGAGGAGCTGGACAGCGCCTTCCGCCTCTACCTGAACCTCCGCTTCGGCCGGGACTACACCCGTACGCAGGATGCGGAGATGTTCGCGGACCGCATCTCCGAGAACCCGGGTGAGTGGTACGACCGGCCGTATCTGGCTCCGCCGCGCGCCGTTTCCAGGTCGGAGAAGGAGGCGCCTTCCGACTCCGTGGTGGACCTGTTCTACACGGCGGCCAACGACGGCTACGAGGGCATCTTCGTTCGCAGCATGGAGTATCATCCGTCCGAGACGCCGCCTCCCGACCCGGCCCTGTTCGACGCCTGCCTCCTGCGCCAACCGGGCGACTGCGTGGAGTACGGCGAGGCGGAGCCGGAAGCGCCGCCCGATGGCGGAGCAAATGGAGTCTTGCTTGATGGCGTCGTTCGGGAAGGTGCGCATTTTCGGCCAGCCGATCTGACGGGTGAGGACCGCGACCGGTACCGCGGCCGAGTGACCGCGGACTGGGGTGCGCGCCGGGTGATTCGGGGCGGTACGGAGGAGTGCCAGACTCTCGACATTCGGTCCAACCGGATCGACGTCTATCAGGACGAGTCGAACCGGCTGCTGGCCTACACCTGTACCGACAGCCGGCTGCAGACGAAGGTCGTGGGCGTGTTCGACCTCGATCTGGACCGCGAGATCGAGCGCTATCCCATTGCGGGCCTGGGAACGATCCGCTCTCCGAGCTGGTCACCCGACGGCCAGGCGATCGCTTTCTCGGGAATCGCCAGCTCCGGCACCTCCGATCTGTACCGCATCGACCGCCGGGACGGAAGCGTCGATAAGCTGACCAACGACGTGTACGCCGACGGCGAGCTGGACTGGTCGCCTGACGGCGGGTCCATCGTGTTCGCTTCGGATCGGGGGCCGTACGGAGAGCATGGGCGCGGCAAGACGCACGCCAACCTGTACCTGCTCGATGTGGCCAGCGGCGAAGTCCTGTTCCTGACCTATGGCGATTGGATAGACCGGGCGCCGACCTGGTCGCCGGACGGGACCCAGGTCCTTTTCTCATCGGATAGAGATGGGGCTTTTGATCTCTACGTCGTGGACCGCGCCGGAGCCGGGCGAAAACTGACCAACATCTCGACCGGGATCCTGTCCGCCCAGTGGTGGCCGGACGGAAAGTCGATCGTGTTCACGGCATTCGACGGCGGACAGCAGATCTACCGCATGGACGCGCCGGCCGGGCAGGATACGGAACCTCCGCCGGCCGAGGATCTCATCGCCCTGGACGACTTGTTCCGGGGCGGGTTCGAACGCATCTGGGCGGCCGGCTGGACGTGGGACGAGCACCTGAACCACGAACTGGTGCAGATGGCGACGCCGGCCCGTGTTCCGGACCGCTATCACGTAACTCTGGGCAACATCGGTGGTGGCTTCAACTCGGGATTCGGCCAGACAGGGGCCAGCATCTTCTTCACCAACCGCGACAACAGCCAGCTTCTCTACACGACGTTCTTTTCCGGCTTCCTGTCGGGGAGCAATCGCACCGGACTGCTCGACTCGACGGATTTCGAGAACCTGCACGCCGAAGTGGGCTACCTGAACCTGTCCAAGCGTCTGTTCTGGGGCGGCCGCTGCTACCGCCACTCGGATCTGTACGCCGACGAAGTGTTTCAGAACATCTACGGTGAAGACCGGATCGGCTGCGCCTATGTAGGCCAGTACCCGCTATCCATCTTCCGCCGCATCGAGTTCACGGCCGGGCTCGAGTGGTCGGAGAGGGCCGATTTTCCGGACCTGCTTCTGGTCCAGTTCCAGCAGCTTCGGAATCAGCCCAACGACATCGTATTCGAGCGTAGCGCGCTGCTCACGCGTTTCGGCGCGTCCTACGTCAAAGACAATTCATTGTCTGTGGGCGGTTATCCGGTGGACGGCTGGCGCGGCCGGCTGGACTGCGGTTTCGACCTGGACGTGAGCCACTTTCGGGCCGACACCTACTCCTGCCGGGGCGATGTCAGGAAGTATGTCCGCCTTGGTCCGCGGAGTAACTTTGGCGCGCGCCTGTTCGGGTTCCAGAGCGGCGGATTCACGCCCCTGCGCTTCACGCTCGATTGGCGTAACCACATGACGCTTTACCCCCAGTTCAGCCTGTTCGGCTCCACCGGCTGGGTGGCGAACGCCTACCTCGCGTTTCCTCTCATCGACCGCCTGGACATCGGCCTTCCGGTGGCGGGGATAGGGCTGCCTCCGATCCGGGCTGCGCTGTTTGCAGACGTGGGACAGGCGTGGCTGGACGGACAGTCGGTCGGGCCGGTGTGGGGAGACGCGGGCGTACGGTGGACCACCCACCTGGGCTTCGTGCCTCTGTCGCTAGCCTGGGGCAAGATGTTCATCCTCAACGGAGACGGACTGGTCCTGCCCACCCGCTTCCAGGGCACCCGGTGGATACTGACGATCCAGGGCACGCCTTAGCTCGCTACGCCGTGCTGGCAGCCGGGATCGGCTCTCCTTCGTCGTCGAGCAGGCTTGGCTCCCATAGCTGGATCATGGACAGGAAGGCGTCCACGTACTCAGGATCCAGGAGTTCGCCCGCCCGCGACTGCAAGTGACTGAGAGTACGGGCGACCGGCCATGCTTCGCGGTAGGGTCGTCGGGTGCGTAGCGCGTCATAGACATCGCACACCTGAACCAGCCGGCTCAGTCCATGTGGCTGGCGGGGATAATGAAACACGGGATACCCGCCAGTGCCTTTCCATCCGATGTGGTGTTCGAGGGCCACGATGGCGGATATTTCGTACTTCCTTCCCTCTTTGAGTAGGATCCTGGCGCCTTCCACCGGATGCAGCTCCATCAGCCGGCGTTCTTCGTCCGTGAGCTTTCCTGGCTTGTTCAAAATATCTGTGGAAATCAGCGTTTTTCCCACGTCGTGCAGCGCCGCGGCCTCGCCTATAGCCTGGACGTCGGGCGAGGCCAGCGAAAGCGACTCTCCCAGGCCCATCGAAAGTACCGAAACGTTGATCGAGTGCGTGGCGCTGTACTGATCGAATTCCTTCAGCTGGACCAGCGGCAGAACGATGTCCTGGCCGCTGTGCATCACGGCCGCCAGCAACTGAACGAGGGCCGTGGCCTCCGCTGCCGGTACGCGACCCTCCTCGGCGATTTTCGTGTGCAGCCAGTCGGCTACCTCGAGTTCTTCCTTCAGATTCAGAGGAACCTCGCCGCTCCACACTTTCCGGCTCGATTCCTCGCCCGCTACTGCGATCGGGCCGAACCGGACCCGTGAATCGGCGCCGTAGGCGTGTCTCGACGGCTGGCGATCACCGAGCGCCAACCGGGCGCTGACCTCCTCCAGCAGGTCTTCCAATTCCGCCCGGGCCGCACCGGCGTCGATCTCCAGGCGTTCGCACCCGACCTCGCCCAGCCGCACGGCCCACTCCCACTGGCGTAGAGCGGGAATCGGGCTGTCCCCGAAGACCACATCTCCTTCCAGGAACGAGAATCTCGCGCTCGATGCCATCTGAAGCAGTTCGCGCAGTTTCCCGTAAGCCGCGTCCAGCGAGCGCTCGCGTTCCGGGTGCCTGGGTTGATAGAGGCTAACAGCGGAGAGCTGCTTGGCCAGTGCCTTCAGGAATCCGGCCGCCAACTCCTGGCGCGTGGTCATGACGTCTCCTCTCCGCCGGCCGCGAGCCGGATCTTCGGATCGGAGGAGCGAAGCCCGAGCTTGAGCAGGGCGCCGACCCTGAGATCTTTGGGCCAGACGGATCTGAGTCCGCTCAGCGCCGCCACGAGTTCGGGCGAGCGCGGGGGAAGCTTGCTCCAGAACAGGAAGCGGCGCCTGACGCGCGCTATTTGAAGCAAGGTGTCCAGAGCATCCTTGGTCCCGGAGCGTGCCAGGCAGCGGATCGCGGGTACCCGGATTCGCGATTCCGCTCCCGGGTCGAGCGAAAGCCGCCGCAGCCAGGGGAGCGCCGAAGGCTCCCAGGATTCCTCGAGCTCGGCGATCGCCAGTGTGGCAAACCTCTCGTGCTCTTCCGCCAGTGCGGCGGCGATCGCCGCACTGCGCAGCTCCGGCATCCGCATGCTGAGCTTGAGCGCTTCCAAGCGCACCATCTCGTGCTCGTGCGTCAAAAAAGGCTGGGGTGAGAACCCGTCTGGCAGGCTGGGAAGGGTTCCCAGCAGAGAGAGCATGTTGCGAGTTACGAACCAGCGGACATCGTCCGTCCTGGCCACCAAGTTCGGACCGATCGCCGGGCCCAGAGTGGCGATTCTGTCCAACAGCTTGCGGCGGGTGCGGCGGGAGACAGACATGGCCAGCGCGTCGAGCAGAGGATCCGCCGCCTCTTCTCCGAGCAAGGGAAGCAGCCGGTCAATCCACTCGAAGTTGGGCGTCTCGACCGACGTGAGCTGCCGAAGCGTCTCACGCGTGCTCACCTTCTTCCAGAGCTGCGGCGCGACCCCCGAGTCAGCCGGCGCTTCGTCGAGGAGATCGAACAGGCCGCCCATGCCGTCTCCCCCGATCATCTGATCGGCGGCGCCGAACACGGTGTCGCTGTCCACTTCCAGCTCCAGGCCCATCGTGACGATCCGCTCGGGGTCTGACGAGAAGATCGCGGCCTTATCCACCTGCGCTCCCGGCGACGATGACCCTGCGCTCATGCCTGCCAGGGCCGTGTTGTAGTTCTCGGGGAGCGAGTCTTCCAGGTTCCAGTTCGAAATAAGCCTGCCCACCTGCTCCCGCATCGCGGCGTCGGCCCGCGGCTGAGACTCATCGTTGGCAGACGCATGCCGGGCGAGTTTCGAGATCACTCGCATCATTCCTTCCGAAATGTGACGACCGTCACCTTCCGTAGCCGCCTCGAGAAGATCCATGATCGCCTCGGCGGACAGCTGGCTCGCCGCGCCCGACAGAAACTCCAGTTCCGTACTGGCCGTGCCTGACATACTGCTGAGAAGCCTTTGCAAAGCGTCCGAGTCCAGCCGGGTCACCATGCCCGATACTCGGCGCTGGAGATCGTCCGACAGAGCGGGATTCTCGTCCCTCATCTCTCGTGTGATCGTCTGCAGATATCCGCTGATCACCTTGTCGTAGGTCTCGTCTCCCTTTCTTTTGGCGATAGCCTTCGCCACCGCCGCGGGATCGGCTTTGGCGCGCTCCTCATCGCCGCTGTTTTCGAGCGCCGCATCGGCGAGCAGGACCCACAGCCTCGAGCAGGGGACATTGGCTCTGTCGGCGGAGCCCCCCGCCTCCCTGATTTCCAGCTTGTCGTAGCCCATCGAGTGCAGCCGAATATTCGGCCGGCCCTCATTCAGGTCCGGCCGCTGGCCCATGGGCCGCTCGGCCCGCTGGGGTTCGACGGCGACATGGGAAAGCAGGTCCGCAATCTCACTCCCGGCCACCTCGCCGGTGAAGATCATGACGCCCAGCTGGTGGCGCGAAAGGCGATCAGCCAGCGTGCTCAGCAGCAGGTGGTCGCGGTCGGTCGCCGCTCCCTCAATGATCAACTGGTCTTTGGCTACGGCGATGACGAGGCTGTCCCGCCTGGCGAGAAGGTCGGCCAGGCGGGCTGTGACATTGGCCACAGCCGGTGCCAACGCCGGATGGCCGGGAGGATACATGGAATACTTCTGATAAGCGGACGCCAGATCGGTCAAGAAGTCCGCCAGCTCCTCCGGGAGCGCGGCACTTCCATTCTTGTCTGTTGTCGTGGGTTCGCTCACCGCGTTCTCGATCCGCTTGGCCGTGCATTATAGGGTGTGATCCTTGGCGAGTTTACGAGCAAGAGGCGGACCTTCGGCAGGCAATCGCCCGAAAAGTGGCGAGCAGAGCACACCAAGCATCGTAACTAATGAAATTAAAACAGGTTAGGCGTATCTGACCTGGCGGGCTGAGCGGACCGGCCGGACCGCATCTCCGGCCGGTCTCGCGAACTCTGCACGTTGCGCTGGCGACTTGCCGGGGGCTTGACGGGTCAGGTTCCGTCATTCGGTGACCGTGTCCGGAACCTTGATCCCGGGCAACGCGTACCGTAGGTGCCATGTTTAAACCGGGTGAGACCTATGTTGTCTCGTCCGCTGCGTAGTTCGTGTCATGTCCTGTGGTGTGGAGGTGTGGTGATAGCTGGGCTTCGGTATCTGGCCATCGGCAGTGTCCTTGTGGGCGGTCTTTCCGCTTCTCCCGCGGAGGAGAGGCCGGCAGAGAATCCGGTCGGTGTGCCGGCCGCGCCTGAGCTCGCGGACGGCGCCAGCGGCGCAGACGGCGCGGCCAGCGAAGACGGCGCCCCGACTCAGAGCTCGACCCAGGCCTCGATTCCAAGGCCCCGCGAGTTTTACTTCACCCGGGCCATGTATTCCGGATTTTCGCGTGGTTTCTCGCGTGGTTCGTGGAGTACGGATTATCCTAAGGCGGACCAGCAATTCCTCATGCTGATCCGGCGGCTCACCAATGTCGACGCGCCGGAACGGGAGAACCCGATCCGGCTGGACGACCCTGAGCTGCGGCGCTTCCCATTCCTGTACGCCGTCGAGGTTGGCTATATGAACCTCACCCCGCCGGAGATCGAAGGCTTGCGGGACTACCTGCTCGCCGGCGGCTTTCTCGTCGTGGACGACTTCTGGGGCAGCCGGGAGTGGGCCAACCTGGAGTTCGAGCTCAGGCAGGTCTTTCCCGAACGTCCGATTGTGGAGCTTCCTCTCGATCATCCTATCTTCCATTCGTACTACGATATCGAGAAGCTGGTCCAGGTCCCGAGCATCAACTATGCCCGGCGGGGCGTTACCTGGGAGCGGGACGGACGGGTTCCTCACGCCCGGGGGATTCTGGATGACGACGGCAGGCTCATGGTGGCGATCAATTGGAATACGGATCTGGGTGACGCCTGGGAGTGGGCCGAAAGGCCGGAGTATCCACTCGCTTTCTCTACGTTCGCGGTTGAACTGGGCGTCAACATGATCATTTACGCTATGAGCCACTGATGGGAGGCATGCCGGCGCCGTGATGGAGAGCGTGTTCGAGTTTCTGTTCAAGTACCGGCCCTTCGTATTCCAGGAGGGAGAGCTGACCCTGGCCACACCGTGGCCGCTCGTGCTGCTCCTGGTCATGGGTGTGGTGGTGGCGGTCGCCGCTTTCATGTCCTACCGCTCACCGCGCGGAGACGCTGGTCCACGCACCCGAACCGCGCTGTCAGGTCTCCGTGTGGTGGCGCTCAGCCTGGTGCTCCTGGCGCTGGCCCAGCCCGCTCTCGTCCTCACCTCCACCGTGCCCGAGCAGAACTTCGTGGGAGTCCTGCTGGACGACTCGAAGAGCATGCGCATTCCCGGCGCTGACGGGGCTCCCAGGCATGAACTCGTGGACTCGGTGTTCGCCATTCCCGGCAGCCCGCTCATGCAGCGGCTGGAGGAGAGATTCGCCGTACGAACGTTCCGTTTTTCGGACATCGCCGAGCGTCTGGATGACCTGTCCGAGCTGACCTACGACGGATCCGGCACAGACGTCGGAGCCGCCCTTCTGGCAGCGCAGGAGCAACTCACGGGCGTGCCCCTGGCGGGCCTGGTCGTCGTGTCGGACGGGGCCACCAACACGGGCTCCGATTTCAGCCAAGTATTGCTGCCCCTGCAATCTGCCGGTGTCCCTGTGTTTACGGTGGGGGCGGGCGACGCGGGATCGGCTCCCGACGTTCAGATCGAGCGCGTCGAGCTTCCGGCCTCCGTCCTGGCGGGTTCGAGCATGCTGGTCAACGTCGTGGTAAAGGCCTCAGGAATGCGCGGCCGCACAGTCCCCATCCAGGTGCTGGACGGTGGCTCGATGGTCGCGACGGAATCGGCCGAGCTGCGAGGGGAAGACGAGACGACGGTGGCGCTGGTCCGGCTGGAGGCGCTGGCCTCCGGGGTCCACGAGCTTGAATTCAGGGTCCCGCCGCAGGACGGCGAGCGAGTGGCGGAGAACAACTCCAGGGCCATGCTGCTGGAAGTCGAGGACCGGACGGAGAAGATCCTCTATTTCGAGGGCGAGCCCCGCTTCGAGGTGAAATTTCTGCGCCGGGCGGTGCGCGACGATGACAACATTCAGGTCGTCGTGCTGCAGCGAACGGCGGAGAACAAGTATCTGCGCCTGGACGTGGACGACAGCGAGCAGTTGGCGGGTGGATTTCCCAAGACGCGAAAGGAGCTGTTTGCCTACCGCGGCCTGATCATCGGCAGCGTGGAGGCTAGCTATTTCACGCACGACCAGCTCGAGATGATCGCCGATTTCGTGCGCCGGCGGGGCGGCGGCCTGCTGATGCTGGGCGGGACCGACTCGTTCGGGGAGGGCGGCTACGCCGGCACACCGGTGGCCGACGCGCTCCCGGTCGTGCTCGAGGCAGCCCAGCCGCGCGAGGACGCCGACACGCTGAGGATCACCGCCACGCGGCCCGGTCGTTCGCACCCCGTGACGCGGCTGCAAGGGAGCCAGAGCACGTTCTCGACATGGTCTGATTTGCCTGCCTTGATCACCGTGAACGACGTGAGGTCGCTCAAGCCGGGAGCCACGGCTCTCCTGCGCGGCAGCACCGGCGCCGAAGGTGACGACCGCATCGTTCTGGCCACGCAGCGCTACGGCCGCGGTACGGGGATGGCGCTGCCTGTTCATGACACCTGGACGTGGCAGATGTCCGCCGACATTCCGCTCGAAGACATGACGCACGAGCGCTTCTGGCGGCAGCTCTTGCGCTGGCTCGTGGACGGCGTGCCCGAGCCCGTGACGGCCACCCTGTCGGCGCCCGAAACGGATGCTGAGACGCCCGTCGAACTTCGGGTCGAGGTCATGGACGAAGCGTACCTGGGCGTGGAGAACGCGCAGGTGTCGGCAGCTGTCTCGGGGCCGGCCGGCGGCGGCAGCATACCTCTGCGCTGGAACGCCGAGGAGAGCGCCTACACCGCATCGATATCGCCATCCGAGCCCGGACTGCACGCGATTGAAGTCGGCGTGAACTCCGTGGACGGCTCGCCGATCGGGTCGGCGCAGACGCACCTCAGAGTCGCCGACAGCAACCGGGAGTTCTTTGACGCCGGCATGAACACGTCCGCTCTTCAGCGCCTGGCCGAGGAGACCGGGGGCCGTTTCTACGACCGCGGTAATCTGGACGGGCTCCCCGAGGACATTCAGGTGGCGGGCGGCGGCATCACCGTCACGGAGTCCCGCGACCTGTGGGACGCGCCGGTCCTGTTCCTGGTGCTTGTGGGCCTGGTGGCGACCGAATGGGTCGTCCGGCGCCGTAAGGAGTTGGTGTGAGGCGGGCGGCCGCGGGAGCCGCGGCGCTCGTCGGGCTGGCTCTCTTGGGAGGCCCAGGTTCGCTCGCCGCCCAGGAAACGCACCTGCTGATCGTGGGCGGCGTGGGCGGCGAAGCCCGGTATACCGAGCGATTTCAAGACTGGACGCAGCGGCTGGCCGAGGCGGCCGTGAGCAGGTACGGACTGGCCCCGGCCCACGTCGTGGCTCTGGTAGAGAAACCCGCATCTAATCCCATATTCGACGGCCGCTCCACCCGTGACGAGGTGGTCGCCGCGTTCGAGCACCTCAGCGCCGCCGTAGGACCCGATGACCAGGTGTGGATCGTTCTGTTCGGGCATGGGAGCTACGCCCAGGGCACGTCACGCTTCAACATTCCGGGCCGCGACCTGACGGCGGAGGAGTATGCGGATCTTGTGGGCCGGATCTCCGCCAGGCGAGTCGCGTTTGTAAACACGGCCAGCGCTAGCGGCGGTTTCGTGGCTCCGCTCTCCGCTCCGGGCCGCGTAATCCTCACCGCCACCCGCTCGCCGGGCGAGCGCAACGAGACGCTGTTCGGAGGCTTTTTCGTGGACGGGCTCGCGGAAGGCCGCGCCGACCTGGACAAGGACAACGACATTTCGTTGCTGGAGGCGTACCGCTTCGCGCGCCTTGAGGTGGAGCGGGCCTACGGCGAAGACGACCTGATCCTGACCGAGCACTCGCTGCTCGACGACAACGGGGACGGCGAGGGGACCCGGGAGCCGGGCACCCTGCCGGGCGGCACCGCGACTTCGGCGGGCGCGGCAGGCTCGGCCGGTGCGGGCGCGGCGGGTCAGGACGCCACAGACGGACGCCTGGCCGGCACCTTCGCGCTCAGATTCCGCAGAGGCGGCCCGGCCGTAGCAGGCGCTGCGCCGCAGCGGGGCGTGCAGGACGACCCGAGACTGGCGTCTCTCATAGCGGAGAAGGAAAGCCTCGAAACGCAGGTCGCCCAACTGCGTGACCTGCGCGATTCGATGGCTGAAGACGAATACCAGGCCGCGCTCGAGGAGCTGCTGGTGCAGATCGCGCTCAAAGACCGGGAGATACGGGCTCTGGAGGGGGGTCCATGAGCCGTACTCTCGTCGGCACCCTGGCCGCCATGTGCTCGGTCGCCCTGATCACGGCACCCGCTGCCGCCTGCACGCAGGACAGCGATGCGCGCCAGAGAGCCCTTCCCGGGGGTGCGTTGCAGGACGCGGGCACACCGCCGGCTCAGATGCGCGCACTCATGCGCGAGGGGAAATACGGTCAGGCCGAACGCTACGCCCTGGATTGGGTGGCACCCGACCGGATCCAGCTCGAAAACCTTCTCGGTGAAACCCTGCTCGCTCAGGGTAAGCGAGACGAGGCGGCTGAGGCCTTCCGGCGCTCCATCGCCGCAGGCGCGTGGGATGCCTTGGACGCCCGCCTCAACGCGGCGATTCTGGACTTCGATCGCGGAGCCATCGACGAGGCTCTGACTCAGTTCGACGCTTTCATCGACGTCTACAACGGCGACGCCGACCTTACGCCCGAAGACCTGACCGCCGTCGGCACGGCGGTGCGCTACCTGGGCCGCCGGGATCCGCAGATGTTCCGGGACGCGGTGCGCGCCTACGAGGACGCGGTCGAGAGCAATCCGCGCTACGTAGACGCCATGGTGCAGATGGGCCGGCTGTTTCTGAGCAAGTACAACAGCCGCGAGGCGCGCAGCATATTCGAGGAAGCTCTGAAGCTGGATCCGGACAATCCGGAGGCTCTCACGGGTCTCGCGGCCGTACTGGACTTCGATCATACACCTGGCGCCACCGACGCCCTGGAAAAAGCTCTGGCCGTCAACCCGAACCTGGTGCCCGCCCGCGCGCTGCGGGCCCGCATGCACGTGGCCGCCGAGCGCACGTCCGAGGCCCGCGAGGAAATTGAGCGAGCCCTGGAGGTGAATCCGAACTCGCTGGAGGCGCTCTCGGTTCTGGCGGCGGTCGAGTATCTGGAGGACGATAGGTCCGCCTTCGAGGAGGCGCGCGGCCGGGTCGCCGCGCTGAATCCGGTCTATCCGGGTCTTCACGCCACGACCGCTGACATGCTGGCCAAGATGCGGCGCTATCAGGGCGCATCCGAGATGGCAGCCGAGGCCGTCCGCCTGGACAGCCTGTCCTGGGAGTCGCACGGCCTGCTCGGCATCAACCAGCTGCGGCTGGGTCAGGTCGACCAGGCCCGCGCCAGCCTTGAGCGTGCGTTCGCCGGCGATCCGTTCAATCCCTGGTTCAAGAACAATCTGGATCTGCTGGACACGTTCGGGCGCTACCGCAGGGTCGAAACGCAGCATTTCGAGATCTATCTGGACGAGCGAGAAGCCGACCTGCTGGAGCCGTACGTGGCGCGCATGGCGGAAGAGGCGTTCAGCTCGCTGCAGCTCAAGTACAACTACACGCCGCCGACTCCGATCCGCCTCGAAGTGTACCCCAGCCACGCCGACTTCTCGGTCCGCATCCTGGGCATGGCCGGGATGGGAGCGCTGGGCGTGGCCTTCGGTAGCGTGCTGGCCATGGACTCGCCCTCTGCCCGCGACCCGGGCCAGTTCAACTGGGCCTCGACGCTGTGGCACGAGGTAGCGCATGCGTTTCACCTGGGCCTGTCGAAGCACCGGGTGCCGCGCTGGTTCACCGAGGGGCTGGCCGTGCACGAGCAGCGGGACGCGCGGCCGGGCTGGGGGCATACACCAGACATCGGCTTCCTGCGCGCCCTGTCCCAGGATCTGCTTTACCCGGTAAGTGATCTCAACAAGGGCTTTATGCGGCCCAAGTATCCGCAGCAGGTGATCCATTCGTACTACCAGGCCTCGCTCGTCGTGGCGTTGATCGAGGAGCTACACGGCTTTGGCGCCCTGCCCGCTATGCTGCGTGGATACGCAGACGGGAAGAGCACCGATGAGCTGTTCCGTGAGATTCTGGACGAGCCAGTGGGCCAGTTCGATGGCCGGTTCGATCGACATCTCGACGGCCGGTTCGGAGCTGTGGTCGAGGGGCTTCCTGACGACGAATCTCAAGCCGTGCCCCGATCGCTGGCTGAGGCAGAGGCAGTGCTCCAGGAGCGCCCCGCAGATTTCGTGGCCCGCATGGTGTACGGGCGGCTGCTACTAGAGGCGGGCCGGACGAGGGAAG
>JBDLJJ010000066.1:0-14362 GCA_039714435.1 Gemmatimonadota bacterium
GAGACTCCCTGCCGGCCCTTTTCTCCGTGAAACCACCCGATGAGCATGACGGCGGGGAAGCCCAGCACGGCCAACAGGATGACGATGTCCAGGAGCTTGCGGGACAGGCCGTAGAACTCGCGGAAGAAACCGACCGCCTGCATGAACACCCAGGCGCCGCCAATGTAGATGACGAGGATCTGGACCATGTGCTTGCGGCGCAGCATTCCGACGAACTCCTCCGCCCCCATGCGCTCTTCCGGTCCGGCGCGCTCTTCCGGTCCGGGGTCGGGCTGCCCGTTATCGTTCATCGAACGTTTCGTTCTCGGCCATACCTCAAACTAGCCAGTCCGCCTGCCGGTCGCGCCTGCTGGCCCGCGCCTGCCGCCGGGAGAGCCCGTGAGGAACGGCTCTTGCAGAATTCGCGCTACAGGCGGGATACTCCCGGCTGTACAACTTCTAACACATGAGACTGAGCTTCTGAGAACTTCGGCGACGACGGTGGTGGTTCTGCTGACTATGCTGGCGGCGCCTACTGGGGCCACAGCCGCGTGGCAGGACGCAGCTCCGGTAGCGGCGGCGGCATCCGCAGCGACAGCGGCACCTGCCGCGCACGACGATACCGGCGCGCCCACGCCCACCGGCTGGCGGACACCCCACGATCTGCTTCTGGGCGGAATCGTCGTGGGCAGCTTCTTGCTGATCGAGCCTTTGGCTGGCCTGGAGTCGGAGGTGAATCCGGACCTGGACGGCCGAACCGCCCCATTTCGGCGCGCGGCCCGGTCGATCGGCAAGCTGCAGGTGGGAGCCGTCGTCACCAGCGCCACGTTCCTCACCGGCCTGGCCATCCGCAGCCCCACCGTGACTCGGGTCGGGCTGCACTCTCTGGAAAGCGTTCTGGTGTCTCAGATCGCGGCGGAAGCCATCAAGGTGACGGTGGGCCGGGCCAGGCCCAGCCAGCACGCGGGTCCCGACTCGTTCGAGCCGTTCACCACCGACCGCGAGTTCCACTCTTTTCCGTCCGGGCATTCGACGCAGGCTTTCGCTCTGGCCACCACACTGTCGGGCGAGCTGCGAGAGGAAGCCCCCTGGCTGCCGTTCGTGCTGTATCCGGGCGCTACCTGGGTGGCCATCACGCGCGTTCAGGACGAGCGGCACTGGATCACGGACGTGGTGGCTGGAGCGGCGCTTGGGGTGCTGTCCGCCAATGTCCTGGGGCGGCTGAATCACTCGGCGGCTCAGAGCGGCGGCGGTCCCACGGTATCTCTGTTCAGACCGGAAGGCGGACAGGGCGCCGGCCTTCTCCTCACGTTCTCGGTGCGTTAAGCGGCTTGGCTGCGCGAGGCGCCTGCGGAAGCGCCAAAGAGAATCCGCCTCAGGCCACTACAACAGTCTTGACGTTGACAAACTCCCGGATTCCGAACGAGCCCAACTCCCGGCCGTACCCGCTCTGCTTGACTCCGCCGAAGGGGAGGCGTGGGTCCGAACGAACGAAGTCGTTTACGAAGCAGGCTCCAGCCTCGAGAAGCTCCGCCGCGATACGCTCGCCGCGCTCTGTGTCCGCCGTGAACACAGCCGCACCCAAGCCGAACACAGACCGGTTGGCAAGCTCGATCGCCTCGTCCTCGCTGGCGACCGGAACGATCACCGCCACGGGTCCGAACAGCTCCTCGTCGAAGGCGGGCATGCCGGGCCGGACGCCGGTGAGTACGGTAGGCGCGTAGAAAGCGCCGGGCCCGGGCAGCGGCTCGCCGCCGACCAGACAGCTCGCTCCCGCCTCCAGGCTGGCGCTCACCTGCTCGTGAAGCGCGTCCCGCAGGTCGTGGCGCGCCAGGGGGCCGACCTCCGTGTTCTCCGCGCGCGGGTCACCCACTATAGTGCTGGAAAAGCGCTCGGTGAGCAGCGACTCGAACTCGGCGCGCAGAGATTCGGCCACCAGGAAGCGCTTGGCCGCGATACAGCTCTGGCCCGCGTTGATGAGCCGGCTTGTGGCCCCCAGCTCGGCCGCGGCCTCCACGTCGGCGTCCTCTAGAATCAGATAGGGGTCGCTGCCGCCCAGCTCGAGCACGGTCTTCTTGAGAGCCGCTCCGGCCCGGGCCGCCACGGCCCGCCCGGCCCGGCCGCTTCCCGTGAGCGTGACGGCGCTCACCGCTGGGTGATCGATTACGGCGCCCACCTGATCCGTGTCCACAACGAGCGAGCGGAACAGGTTCTGCGGGAATCCGGCCTCCAGGAAAAGTTCCTCCAGGGCCGCCGCGCAGCCGGGCACGCTGGGGGCATGCTTGAGGAGCGCCCCGTTGCCCGCCAGTAGCGCCGGAGCCGCGAACCGAATCACCTGCCAGAAGGGGAAATTCCAGGGCATGATTCCCAGCACAAGGCCGAGCGGCCCGAACGTGACGTAGCTCCTGGCCGCTTCCGTCTGCACCATCTCAGGAGCCAGGAAAGCGGCGCCGTTCTCGGTGTAGTAGTCCGCCAGCCAGGCGCACTTCTCCAGTTCGGCCCGCCCCTGCCGCACCGGCTTGCCCATCTCCCGGGCCATGAGGCCGGCCCACTCGTCGGCCCGGTCCCGCAGCGCGCGGCCGAGCTGCACCAGACGGCGGGCCCGAAACTCCATGTCTGTCTGGCGCCAGCTCTCCTGCGCAGCCTGGGCCTGAGCGATGATCACGCCCACCTCCGAGTCCGCCATGAGCTCGTAGGCCGCTATTTCCTCGCCTGTGGCCGGATCGACCGCCGTCCACCAACCCATGGTCACGGGGTCTCGCCTACGGAAAGATGCCGAGTTGGCGGTACGTGACCGCGATTTTCTGGATGGCGCTCACCAGAGCGGCGATCCGCAGGTCCGCCTTGTCGCCGAAGTTCTTTTGAATCTCACGGATCTCATGGTAGGCGCCGAGCATCGTCTCTTCGAGGCCTGAATTGACGAGCTGCTCCTCACCCGAGCCCTGTGTGAGATCGTCTTTCTCGAGGTCCGAGAATTGAGCCCCCGATGCCTTCTCGACCGCGTCCAGGAGCCGGCGATGCGACTCCTGCTCGGCCCGTTTCTGCATCCGGCCGAACCGAATATGTGAGAGATTCTTGGCCCACTCGAAGTAGGAGACGGTCACGCCGCCCGCGTTCAGGTACATGTCCGGAAGCACCATGACGCCCCGTTCGCGCAGGATGGCGCTCGCGTCCGCCGTCGTGGGGCCGTTAGCCCCTTCCGCGATGATCCTGGCCTGGATGCGCGGTGCGTTATCTGCCGTGATCTGGTTCTCGAGCGCCGCCGGGACGAGAATATCGCAGTCCAGCTCGAGTGCCTCCGCCGAGACGGACAGATTTGTGGCTCCGGGGAAGTCGAGGACGGATCCGGTTTCCCTGCGGTGCTCGATCAACGCCTCCACATCGAGCCCGGACGGATTGTGGACGGCGCCCTCGTACTCGGCCACGGCGACGATGGAGGCGCCGCCTTGGGCCAGAAAGCGGGCCGTGTGGGAGCCTACGTTCCCCAGGCCCTGAACGATTACGCGCTTGTCCGCCAACCCGGTCGATAGGCCCAGGGGCTTCATGTCTTCCTTGATGCCGCAAGCTTCGCGCACACCAAAGAAGACGCCACGCCCGGTCGCTTCCGTGCGCCCTCTGATGCCGCCGCCGCCGACAGGTTTTCCCGTCACGCAGGCCTCGGCGTTGAGCTCGCCCGTGCACAGGGCGCGGTAGGTGCTCATTATCCAGCCCATCTCGCGCGAGCCCGTCCCATAGTCCGGCGCCGGCACGTCAATTCCCGGACCGATAAAACTTTTGGAGGCCAGTTCGTAGGTATAGCGCCTCGTGATTCTCTCCAGCTCGGCGTCGGAATACTCTCTCCGGTCGATCTTGATGCCGCCCTTGGCTCCGCCGAACGGAACGTCGACAACCGCGCACTTGAACGTCATGAGCGCGGCCAGGGCCCGTATCTCGTCCTCGTTCACCAGCATACTGAAGCGGATTCCGCCCTTGGACGGGAGCCTGTGGTGGCTATGTTCGCAGCGCCAGGCGTCGATGACCTCGATGTTGCCGTTGTCACGTGCGACCGGAAACGAAATCTGATACACGCTATTGGCCTCACGAATCTGCCTCGCGAGGCCGTTCGGAAGCTCGATTAGGGCTGCGGCCTCGTCGAAGGCGCGGTTGACCTGCTTCAGGAACGGAATCGAACCGGACATCGTCGCCTCGTATGCGGCAGGTAGCTGAGATTTCGGCGTGAACAGTACTATAAACGAAACAACGCCTCGAAACGGGAAAGATACAGCGCGTGGCTCGGTACTTGCCAGAAGTAGCCGGCAGACGCAGCTATATGGGGCTGCACCGACTTCCAAATGTCAGGGCAAGTGAGCGATTTCTTTCAGAACATCGGGGCGGGCTTGAACCAGCACCTGTTCGATATCGGCGGGGTGCCAATTACGGCAGCTACTGTGATCAGCAGCCTGCTGATCGTCCTTCTCAGCCTCGTAGTCGCCCGCCTGGTGCGCCGCGCCATGATTCGTTTTTCGCGCTCCCGCAGCGTCGCGCAGGCGGGCTCGGTGGCCGTCTCCGCCAAGCTGATCCAGTACCTGATTATCGGGCTGGGTGTGGCCATCGCGGTGCAGAACGCCGGGATCAACCTCACCGCTGTTTTTGCGGCCGGCGCTGTCTTTGCCGTGGCGATCGGTTTCGCGATGCAGAACATCACCGCGAACTTCGTGTCAGGCATAATCCTCCTGTTCGAGCGTAGCGTGAAGCCGGGTGATGTGGTGCGGGTCAATGATCAATTCGGCACGATCAAGGAACTGGGGATCAGGGCCACGATCGTACGGGGCCTTGATGAAGAGGATCTCATCGTCCCGAATTCCGAACTCGTACAGTCCACTGTGATCAACTACACATTCGGGGATGCCTTGTACCGGCTTCACGTGCCCGTAGGAGTGTCCTACGACTCGGACATGAAGCAGGTGCGAGCTGTGCTCGAAGCCGTTGCCAGAGGCATGTCCTGGCGGACTAAGGCGAAAGATCCGGTCGTGTTCATGTCTGCCTTCGCAGACTCTGCGGTCAACTTCGACGTGCTGGTGTGGACAGAGAATCCGTGGAACCGGGGCCAGCTACGCTCCGACCTGCACGAGGCGATCTGGTTCGCTCTCAAGGATGCGGACATCACCATCGCCTACCCCCAGCTGGACGTGCACCTGGGTCAGGCGCCGCCCGACCCGGGCGGCTCCTAGGGACCTCGTCGCTCCGCTCCCGGTCCGCGGGGACTTCCGAAAAGTCCATGCTGGCCGGCCCGGCCTTTCATTTCCTCTCGCAGCGAGTCCAGCGTCTCACGCTGCTCGGGTGTGAGAATGGCGCTGATTTCGTCATGCGCCGAACCCATGACAGCTCTGAATCTCGGCCTCATGTCGGCCATAATGGAATCGACCGACGGCCGGTAGCGCTCCATGATGGCGCGAGTCTCGTCGCGCTGTTCCTCACTCAGGCCGAGGCGCTGGAAGTGCGGTGGGAGGCGGTCCTGACTCCGGCCCTCGACTCGCCGCCACTGTTCCGGAGCCTGTCCCTGCGCCTCCAGCAGGCGCGCCCCCGTCACGCCCAGCAGGCCGCCTAGCGCAAATACGGCGATTAGAACAAGCGTGCCCTGTCTGCGCAGTTTTCGGCCCGCGCCTTGTCCCAACGGATTATCCTGATTCATAGCAGATTTCCTACGCCTCTAAGTCTCTAGTTATCCCGCCGTTCAGTACAGCTCGAATAGCTCCGCCGTAGCCGGAGCCTCCTCCGTTTGCACCCAGCCGGCCAACTGGCTGGGAACACCTAGCGCCTCCGCGAACGTGGTCGCATCGCCAGCCGAGTCAGAGGAGTCGGCCAACGGCGGCACGCCCGAGAGCAGTGTGGCGGAGCCCAGCGCCAGGGCGGCGGCCACCGCCGTCAGCGGCCTCCACCAGTTGCCGATCGCCGCGACGGCTCCGAGTTCGCGCAGAGGCTCGAGCGGCTGTGCCGGCAGGGCCGAATCAGACCTGCGCCCGGCCAGAAGCGGCTGCGCCTCGTCCAGGATGCGCCGCACCGTGCCCTGAAAGCGCACCTCATCGAGCGTCGGATCCAGTCCGGCGAGGTCGATCGGTCTGTCCTGTTTGTGCTCACTCATCTCAGTCTCCGTTCGCTTCGGCTGCGCGGGGCCGCAGCGGCTTGTCGCCCGGCTGCTGATCGCCCGTCTGCATCAGCCCGGGTCCGGCGAGCAGCGCTCGTAGCTTCTTGCGGGCCACAAACAAATGCTGCCGGGACATTCCCTCCGAAATACCCAGCAACTGGGCTATCTCTCTGTGTTTCCAGCCTTCCATGTCGTGCAGCAGGACCACTTGCCGCGGCACGTCCCGCAGCGTGGCCACGGCATCCGCCAGGCGGCGTCCCAGGTCACTGGTCTCCAGATCGCGGCCGGGATCCTCCAGGCCGGCCAGGTCCGTCCGCTCCAGGCTGGCCGCCTTCCTGACCTTCTCGTAGGTGCGGTAGTTGTGGGCCCGGTTGCGCACGATTCTGAGCAGCCAGCCCACGAACCGGTCCGGATTGCGGCATTCATCTATCTTCTCGAGCGCCTTTATGAACGCGTCCTGGCACACGTCTTCGGCGTCGGCGCGTTCTCCCAGTAGCCCGAGGGCGACAGCGAACGATACCCGGTAATGGCGTCGGATGAGCAGCCCGAAGGCACTCTCGTCGCCCGTGCGGGTTCGTTCTACAAGTGCCGCATCTCCGATATCCGAGATCTCGCTCACCTCACAGACTCCCAGGCTGTTCCAGACTCGAAGACGGCGCTGTCTGCGAAACTGACAAGCCGGGGGCTCTGTTTGTTAGGACTGTCATGGATGGCCCCGGCCGGGCGCTAACACTCCCGGGGCCTGATTTGTCATTTCCTATACTATCTGCGCGCACACCTATTATCTGCGCGCGCACCACAAATGTGGGCCGCACGTATGTTGTCGGGAAGGGACAGATCGGAGAGCACATGGCTATGAGGCGATTAATAGCGGTAGCAGCGGTAGCCGGCGCGTTCGTATTTGGGAACGTGGGCAGCGCAGCCGCTCAGGATTCGAATGAAGCGGCTGAGGCCAGCCGGCAGGGGCGGATCGGTGGCAAGTGGCTGCTCAACCAGAGCGCCAGCGATGATCCCGCCGCCAAGCTGCGCCAGGCGTTCTCGGGCCGCAGACGTCCGGGTGGTGGCGGCGGCAGACCGGGGGGCGGCCGAAGGCCTGGTGGTGGTGAAGGCGGCGGTGAAGACGGCGGCGGCGGTGGCGGCCAGGACGGCCAGGGCGGCGAGGGTAGCGGCCGGCGAGGACCGGGCGGAGGCGGATTCGGTGACGCCGTGGAGGCGTTCCGAGAACTGTCAATTGACGTGGATGGCGCGCTGGTCGTGATGGTGGCGCGTGACGGAACAGCCAATACGTACAAGACGGATGGTAGCGCGGTGAAGACCACCGGTCCGGGCGGGAACGAAATCGAGACCATGTCGGAGTGGAAGGAAGCCGCTCTAGTGGTGAAGAAGTCGGGCGGCCGGGGAAGTGTGGAGCGCAGATATGAAGTCGATTATCGCACAGGACAGCTGGTCGTCACGACGAAACTGATGCTTCCCCGAGGGGGGCAGGAGGTAGAGATCAGGACGATCTACGAACCACTGGGGGGGCAGGACGATTGATGTTGCTTAGACGACAGGCGGCGCTGGTACTCGCATGCGGGCTTATCGCCGCATGTTCGAAAACGGAAGAGGAAGCTCCTGTCTACAGGGCGGTTCCGGTGCAGACGCGGGATATCGTGGTGGCGGCCAACGCCGCGGGCCAGGTAGAGCCGGTGACCACCATCGAGGTGAAGTCGAAGGCGTCGGGCGAAATCATCGCGGTGGCCGTCGAGACGGGTGATCGCGTCGAGCCGGGCGACCTTCTGGTCCGGGTGGATCAGCGCATTCCCGGCAACGCGCTCGCGCAGGCCCAGGCCGACCTGGTCGTGGCCCAGGCTCAATTCGCCAACGCCGAGTCTCAGCTTGCCAGGTCAGAGTCTCTGCACGAGTCGCAGATCGTGACGGACGAGGAGTTCGAGAACGCGCGCCTGGCCCATGCCAACGCCCGCGCCTCACTGATCCGGGCGCAGCGGAATCTCGAGGATGCCCGCATCGCCTACGAGGATACAGAAGTCAGGGCTCCGGCGGCCGGCATTATCCTGAGTAAGACCGTCGAGGTGGGGACCGTCATTCAGTCGGCGAGTTCGAACGTCAGCGGGGGTTCGGTGCTCCTGCGTATGGCCGATCTGGACACGGTTCAGGTCCGAACGCTGGTGGACGAGACCGACATCGGCCGCGTCCAGCCGGGACTTCAGGCCACAATCACCGTAGACGCACATCCGGGGCGCCGCTTTAATGGCCGGGTGCTCAAGATCGAGCCGGAAGCGGTCACGCAGCAGAACGTGACGATGTTCCCGGTCCTGACCCGCATTCCCAACCAGGAGGGTCTGCTGCGCACCGGTATGAGCGCCGAGGTAGAGATCAGCATCGGCCGCAAGGACGGTGTGCTCACAGTTCCCAACGCCGCGCTTCGAACTCCGTCTGACGTGAGTTCGGCGGCCGCCGTTCTGGGTCTCGACATGGAGACCGTGCAGGCACACCTGGCCGCTCAAGTAGAGCGCGACAGGGTAGCGGCGGGCGGCGACCCGGCGGGCGCTGGCGCGGGCGATGCGACGGCTGGCGGCGACTCGCCGGATGAAGCAGGGGCCCAGACGGTCGCCTTCAGGGGCCGCCAGGTGACCCTGCCGGAGGGACTGACGGTGGCCCAGGTGCAGCCCGTACTGACGAAGCTCGAGTCGGGCGGATTCCAGGATCTGACCGACGCGGACCGCGCCATCATGCAGCAGATTCGTGGCTCGCTGGGTGGTGGTCAGGGCGGCGGCCGCCGGCCCGGAGGCGGCGGTGGCGGCCAGCGAGGTGGTGGTCAGCGTGCCGGCGGTGGCGGCGGCGGAGACGACGGCGGCCAGCGTACACGCCGGCCGGCCACGTCAGCGGCTGACTTCGGCGGCGAGTACGTGGTGTTCGTAGTCCGTGAGGGACAGCCCACGGCGACGCGTGTCGTGACCGGACTGACCGATCTGGATTACTCTGAGGTCATCAGCGGCGTCAGCGGAGCTGACAGCGTATTGGTGCTTCCGAGCTCCAGCTTGATCCAGTCGCAGCAGTCCTTCCAGGAGCGCGTACGGGGCAGGACGGGCCTGCCGGGCTTCAGCGGAAGTTGAGCGGGCTCTGATGGAAACCATCAGTGTAGCCCTGGCCGCAATTCGGGCCAACGTGCTTCGTTCACTGCTCACCATGCTCGGCATCGTGATTGGCGTTGGGGCTGTGATTACGATGGTGGCGCTGGGAAGCGGTGCCAAGCAGGCCGTGGAAGAGCAGATCCAGGCGCTCGGTACGGACCTTCTATCCGTCTTCGCCGGGCAGTCGTTTACGTTCGGTGTGGCCAGCGGCCAGAGGGTCAGCCTGACGACGGAAGACTCAGACGCTTTGAGCGCCGACCCCTCGATGTTCCGCAATGTGGTGCCGGAAATATCCGGTAACTATCAGGTCAAGTTCGGGAACCAGAACGCCAACCTGAGCATCGTGGCCACGGTGCCGCAGTACGCCGAGGTCAACAGCTACGACATTACGGCGGGCGAGATGTTCAGCGTGGGCGACAACGATTCTCGGCGCAGAGTGGCGGTGCTGGGGAGCGACGTGCCCGAGCAACTGGGCGGAAACGCGGCCGCCATGGTCGGCCAGCAGGTCATGATTCGAGGGCTTCCGTTCGAGATCGTGGGCATTCTGAGCGAGAAAGGGTCGCAGGGGTTCTTCAACCCGGACGAGAACGTCCTGATTCCGCTGAGGACAGGGCAGTTTCGCGTGCACGGCTCGGACCGGCTGCGTTCGATCACGGTGCAGGTGCACGATCCCACCATGATGATGGCCGCCATGGTGGACATCGAGGGGGTGCTGCGGAAGGAACACGGAATCCGGCCCGGACAGCCGAATGACTTCAGGCTCCGTAACCGGGCCGAGTTTCTGAGCACCGCGCAGGAGACCACGGAGACGTTCACGTTCCTACTGGCCGGAATCGCGGCCGTGAGCCTGCTCGTGGGCGGGATCGGGATCATGAACATCATGCTCGTCTCCGTCACGGAGCGCACCAAGGAGATCGGCCTGCGCAAGGCGGTCGGAGCGACGCGCCGCAGCGTCCTGGCTCAGTTTCTCGTCGAAGCAGTCACCCTCTGTCTGCTGGGCGGCGTGTTTGGAATCGTGGTAGGATCGGCGGGCGCGGTAGCGCTGGCCCGTCTGCAGGGCTGGAACACCTTGATCTCACCTGAGGCTATCCTGGTAGCGTTCGCCTTCAGCGCAGCAGTAGGCATCTTCTTCGGACTGTGGCCGGCCCAGCGGGCCGCCAGGCTCGACCCGATCGAAGCGCTGCGGCACGAGTAGGACCTGGCGGCTTAGCCAACAGGTAGCAAGTAAGAGAGTTACGCCCTATCCGGTGGCGATTCGCCGCTTTCTAGCGATCAAACCTGCGGCTCAGACAATACATGCCGTGAGCGCGGTGTCCGTTTCCGAAACTATAGATCATATAAGTACTGTAAACGCACAGAATTACAGTTCAGCAAGTTCCAAGCGGTCAGCCCTCCCGAAATGTGGCTTGAAATCTGCACAACTCCCGTCCAATGAAATCACTACGCCAACAAGCGACTGTGGCCGCGGACTCGGCCGCAGCGCAAAGCCCGGCCGCCGCGCGCCGTGATCTGCCTCGCGAGCCTTTGAATGAGGCCGTGCGGCTCGCCGCCATCATAGCCCAGGCCCCAATGGCGGCCGTGGTGCTGGCCGACCAGGGCGAGAGCTTCTTCGCGGTGGCCACCGGTTTCACACCCTGGGACGACGCCTTCGGCGCCGAAGCGGGCCAGGCTCCGTTCGAGATCCCCGCCGAAGAGGAGTTCGTTATTCTGGACCTGCCGGACGAAGAACGATTCCAGTTCTTCGCCGGGGTACCGGTGCTGGACGAGGCTGGCCGTCCCTTCGGCCTGCTGTGCGTGCTGGACCGCAAGCCGCGCCAACTTTCCCCGGCCAGCCTGGACGGTCTCAGCCTGATCGCTAGCGGATTGGCCCGCGGATTGGCCCGCGACTTGGCGGAACATCCGGCCGACAGGCCACCGCGGAAGTCCGAATCGCCGCGCGACATAGCCGCCGCCGCGGCCGACCCCATGTGGTCTCACCAGAGCGGGATGGATCAGCTGACGCGCCTTCCGAACCGGGTGCTGGCCTTCGACCGGCTATCGGTGATGCTGAGCGCGGCCCGCCGCACCGGTGGAATCGCCGCGGCCATGTTCATCGGGCTGGACAGGTTCTGTGGTATCACAAGCGGCCTGAGTGGCGAGGAGCGCAGGCAAATCCTCCAGCTCGTGGGCCATCGCCTCTCCAGCACGCTGCGGGACAGCGATACCGTGGCCCGCTTCTCGGGTGACGAATTCCTCGTCGTCTGCTCCGACATGCGTTCCAGTGATGACATCGAAATCGTAGCCAACAAGCTTCTCGAGGCCCTGAGGTTCGAGGAGTCGGAGCTGCCCTGCGACTGTCCGCTTAGCGCCAGTATCGGGATCTCGGTGCATCCGACCGACGGACACGACCCGCACGCCATACTCCGGAACGCAAATGCCGCCATGTACCGGGCCATGGAAGAGGGCGGCGACCGGCACGCCTACTTCTCACCCGAACTCAGCGTTCAGGCCCAGCGCCGGTCCGCGATCGAGACCCGACTGCATCAGGCTCTGGCCGGTAACGAATTCCACCTCGAGTACCTTCCGCTTCTGGACGTCGAGACACAGGAAGTGGTCGGGGCCGAGGCGCTGCTGCGCTGGAGGAGTCCAGATCTGGGGCAGGTAGCCCCACGCCGATTCGTACCGGTGGCCGAGGAAGCCGGACTGATCACGAATATCGGCCGCTGGGTACTGGAAACAGCTGGGTTGGAGGAACGCGTGTGGGAGGGCGAGGGTGATCTGCGGCTGTGCGTCAACGTCTCCGCCAGTCAGATAACGGATCCGGAGTTCCTGGAGTCGGTTCAGAAAGTGATCGACGCCGGATTGGCCCCGGAACGGCTCGAGCTGGAGATGACCGAAAGCGCCCTCATCCCGAACGGTCCCGAGATGCCGCTGGCTATCGCCGCGCTCGACGAGCTCGGTGTGCGCCTGTCTCTGGACGATTTCGGGACCGGATACTCCGCCCTATCTCACATGCAGGGGCTGCCGCTGGATTCGGTGAAGCTCGACTCAATGCTGCTGCGCGGTGTGGCCAGCAGTCCGGAGGACGCAGCGCTGGCGGCGGGCGTGATCGACGTGGCTCATAGGCTCGGACTGACCGTGGTAGGGGAAGGCGTAGAGACCGCCGAGCAGTGGGAATTCCTTCGCCGGCACGGCTGCGACGAGGCGCAGGGCTATTACCTGGGAGAGCCCATGTCAGCTGAGAAATTCCATGAGTTCAGAAAGCAGAGAAACGAACAGGCGAAGTCGTAGCGCCTGGAATAGCTCGCCGGCTTATTCGGGCCTGAGTAGTTTGTTCGCTGTGCCGTTTTGCGTGCCCCTTCAGCCAATTGGCGCCAGAGACATGTCTCAGACATCAGACCAAAACCTGCCGGGGATCCGTTTCATGGCCGAAGCAATCCGCATCGCGACGGCCAACGTGGCGGACGGCGGTGGTCCCTTCGGAGCGGTCGTCGTCCGGGAAGGGCGCATTATTGCCCGGGGAGTAAACAGGGTCACCAACGATCATGATCCGACCGCCCACGCAGAAGTGCAGGCTATTCGCGCTGCCTGCCGTCAACTGGGATCATTCCAGCTCGACGGCTGCGAGATCTATTGCAGCACGGAGCCCTGTCCGATGTGCCTCGGGGCTATCTACTGGGCCCGTCCGGACCGCGTGTGGTACGCGGCGACCAAAGCGGACGCGGCGGCGGCTGGTTTCGACGATGACTTCATTTACCAGGAGCTGGACCGTCCCCGTGAGGAGCGCCATCTGCCCATGCGGCAGCTGGCCTCGGATGACGTCATGGAGCCGTTTCGAGCGTGGGCCGACAGTGTCGATCGGATCGAGTACTAACCGTCAGTCCGCCACCGCCTCCTCCACAAACTGCGAATGCTCCGCATTCAACGTTTGCTTCGGAGACGGCGTGGACTGCGGTTGCAGAAGGAGAAGTTCGACACTGATTGTCTCTGCTGGAAGGGCCCGGGGAGTCGTGAGGCCGGGCCTTCGGCATGTTCTGGTGGTCGGCGTTGCGGTGCTGCTGGCGGCGTGCGGAGACGCTCCGCCTACGGGGCCAGATCCTGATCCGACTCCGACTCCTACCCCGACTCCGACGCCCACGCCGGCTCCGGTGGCCTCGGTAGCGGTCACGCCGGGTACGGCCGCGGTGGAGATCGCGGCTCAGGTACAGCTGGCGGTGTCGACTCTGGATTCCGTCGGTCAGACTCTGACGGGGCGCGCTGTGGCGTGGACTTCGTCCGATCCGGCGGTCGGAACTGTGGATGCCTCGGGGCTGGTGACCGGGGTGACGCGAGGTAGCGCATATATCAAGGCGACCTCGGAGGGTCAGGCGGATTCGGCGCTGGTAAGCGTGCTCATTCCGGCCGAGGTGTTCGTCGGGGCAGGGGACATCGCCGACTGCACGACCTTCGATGACGAGCGCACGGCCAATCTTCTGGACGGGATCCCGGGTACGGTGTTCGCGCTGGGCGACAACGCCTACGAGGACGGAACGGCGGCCGAGTTCGCCAACTGCTACGAGCCCACCTGGGGCCGGCATAAGGCGCGGACATTCCCCGCGATCGGGAATCACGACTACAAGACGCTCAATGGTCAGCCTTATTTCGATTACTACGGCGCGAACGCGGGAGATCCCTCGGAAGGATGGTACAGCTTCGTGCTCGGGGCCTGGAAGATCATCGTGCTCAACAGCAACGACACGAAGGTCGGAGTCGGGCCTGGTTCGGCTCAGGTGACGTGGCTGCGGGCGGAGCTGGCCAGCTCAACTCAGGAATGCACGCTGGCCTACTGGCACCATCCACGCTTCAGCTCGGGCTTCCACGGTGACGATCCGGCTCTGGGCACTCTGTGGGAGACGCTGGTCGAGTTCGGCGCTGAAGTGGCTCTGGCGGGCCACGACCACAGCTACGAGCGCTTCGCGGCCATGGACGCCAGCGGTGTGGCGGATCCGGTAGCCGGCATGCGCCATTTCGTGATCGGCACGGGCGGCCGCTTCCTGCGTCCGCACCTGTTCGTGGGCAGCACGAGCGAGGTGCGAAACTCGGACACGTTCGGCGTCATGAAGTTCACGCTCCGGGACGGCAGCTACGACTGGGAGTTTATTCCCGT
>JBDLJJ010000067.1:0-14303 GCA_039714435.1 Gemmatimonadota bacterium
GCGCGCTGCAGCGTTCTGTACGGAAAGAAGCCCTGGTATTTATGCTGGTGATATTACTCGCTGCGGTGCTCGGCCAAACGACACTTCCCGCTTGAACCAGGCGCTCAGGCACCGAATGTCTATTCGCCGAACGAATCCAGATCCAGAGCGCCGAGATCAAGTTCTAGAACGGTCCACTCGGCTACGTCGGGCAGGCTGAATTCGTGTTTCTTGGGGTTCTTTCCGATCTCTACGTAACCGAACTTTCTGACGTACCAGGCCAGGGTTTCGGGCCTGTCTGACTCGGTCCGGACCCAGCGCACGCCGCGCCGTTTCATTTCTCTTAGCCGGGCCACTTGCAGCCTGGCACCCAGTCCCTGTCCCCGGTACGCAGGATCTACGGCCAGGCTGGCCGTTTCGGCTCGCTCGTCTGACAGCATGATGTAGCTCGCCACACCGGCAATCGAACCCCCGTCCTCCGCGACGAAGCTGTTCTCGATACTCAGGCCGCTGCGTTCGGCGTCGGCTCGCTCCGGCGTGGGAGCCATGTTGTACTGTGCCAGCAGGCTTAGGGCTCGCTCCAGATCAGCCGGCACCATCTTCCGAATCAGGACAGCCACGGGGGCCTCCGCCACACATTGGGATTCAGTATGAGGCGTCCGGGCTCGGGCCCGCTCGCGTCCAGCTCGGCCAGGCAGCGGTTCATGCGATCGGCAAACTGAGCGTGGACCGCCTCACGCTCGGGCTTGAGATCGCTGATGGGTCCGGCCAGGCTCGGATTCGTGTTGATCTCCCAGACGATAGGGCGCCCGTTGAGCATCGAGTAGTCGACACGCCCGTAATCGATACGGGCCAGCTCGAAGATGGCCAGCACGGCGTCGCGGTGCGGGTTCGCGTCCACGTAAGCCCGTTCCTCCTCCAGATAGGCGGGGTTCGTCAGATCGGCCTGCTTCTGCATCCAATGCCGGCTGAAGAATACGTGCCTCGGTATGATCCGGTCGCCGACCCGGAAGGCCGAGTACTTGCGGTACACACCCTCCGAGTCAGCCGTATCGACGAACTCTACGGCAAGGGCGTCTTTCTGCTCGCCGAGCGCCTTCTCCAGGTCTGGCGGATTTCGAAGAAGATCTGTCAGGTTGCCATCGTGGTCGGCCTCGCCGCGAAGAAATACGGGAAAGCTGAGCCCGGCCAGATTCTCGGTTCGTCGCGCGACGGCGAGGCTCTGATGGCCGCGTTGTTGCAATGCCCGCAGCAGGTCGACGCGCATGAGGGAGGCGCCGGGGTCGTTAAGCGTCTGGCATCCCGCCGAGCGGAGCCGGGTGGCGAGTCGGGCAGTGCGCCGGAGTTGCCAGCCGGATAGCCGCTCCAGGTCGGAAAATATGTACGTTCCGCGGGTGAGCCGTACGTTCCTGGCCTCGTAGGGCCGGATCGTGATACGGTCCCGAACAGGCTGGCCGCGGCCTTTGCGGTATTCGTACAGGGTGTACCTGTGGTCGCGGGTCGTCATGAAGTAGAGCACGGCGGCTAATCTCTCGGACAACTTGGAGTGAAACAACAGGAGGACGGGTGCGGACCTGCGTCGTAGGCTGTGGAGCGCTGGGTGGTTTGATCGGAGGAAGGTTGGCGCTGGCCGGTGCCGACCTCACCGTCGTCGATAGGGGCGAACGGCTGCAGGCGCTGGCCGCGGGTGGTCTGCACCTTGCCCACCCTAACGGGGAAGAGTCTCACGTCACCAGCCTCTCTGCCGCCAGTGTGGAGACCGCTCAGGGACCGTTCGATCTGCTCATCCTGGCTACCAAGGCAAACGACATCGCGGCCGTGGCGCCCTCTGTGGCCGGCCTCATGCACCCTGATTCAGTGGTCGTAACGGTCCAGAACGGAATCCCCTGGTGGTACTTCGAGCGGCACGGAGGTGAGCGCGAAGGCAGAAGACTGCAAAGCCTCGATCCCGAAGGCCGAATCTCCGCCTGCCTACCGGCTGACCGCGTCCTGGGCGCTGTGGCGTACCCGGCCTGCACAGTGCCGTCACCCGGAAAGGTGCTCCACGTAGAAGGAGAGCGGATCCCGATCGGCGAGCTGGACGGATCGACCTCGGCTCGGGTTGAGTGCGTAGCCGGGATGCTGGAGGTGGCCGGGTTTCGCAGCCGCATTCTGAAGGACGTTCGGTCCGAGATCTGGCTCAAGGCTATCGGCAGCCTCGCCTTCAACCCGCTCAGCGCTCTCACCGGAGCCACGCTGGCTGGAATGTGCGGGTTTCTGCCCACGCGTGAACTGGCGCTCCGAATGATGCATGAGGCCGAAGCTGTTTGTGGCGAGCTGGGCGTCACGCTGCGCCGAACCCCGGAGCGGCGCATCGAGGGGGCCGAGGCCGTGGGCGAGCACCGGACTTCGATGCTACAGGATCTGGAAGCGGGCCGTGAACTGGAGATCGAGGCGGTTCTCGGCTCGGTCGTCGAGTTGGCCCGGATGGAAGAAATTCCGACACCCAACCTGGATGCTGTTTACGCCGCCACTCTGCTGCTCGCCTCTCAGCGGCCGGCCAGCCGCTGACCCTCGCCTTGAGCCGCGCTGGAGCCTTGCCCTGACCCTCGCCGAAACCGCGGCCCCGGCCTTGCTCTCCACACTAGCGGCGCTGGAACTGATTCCGCCGCCGATCGCATGACAGACCTGTAATTGACTGTCCGGTATCAGGTTGCCGGACCAGGTCAGCTCGGTTTGTGCGCGGCTCGCCGGTACGGGCGCCGCCGTGCATCCGGCAACCCGCGAACGGGCTTCGCGAAAGGCAAGAGATCCGAGTGCAGCACACGACCAGATTCGAATACGTGGAAGGGCCGCAATCAGGCCCGGAGGGCGTCCCGCCTGTCGGGCGAATCTCGGATCGTGTGGCCCTCGAACTGCTACGCCAGGCGCTGCAGCTTCCTTCCGACTTTGAGGCGCTCGGACCCGCTCTCGCCGCCTGCGTAAGTGAGGTCTGCCGCGCCACCGGGTGGCTGGCCGGCCATGCCTGGGTCCGGAAGGGGCGAACGGCGGACTACGAATCCAGAGCCTGGCATGCCGCATCCGAACCATTGAGCGCTCTCGAGAAAGTCTGTCGCTCATCTAAGGGTGATTTCGTCGGCGACTTGCTGAACAGCTCCGACGCACTCGGGCAGGTGTTGATTCTGGGACAGGGATACCCTGACTCTCCCGCCTGGCTCGATACAGCGCTGCAGTCCGGGTCAGCCTGCGCCTACGCAGTGCCAGTGCTGGCGGAGAGGGATGCGGCCGCGCTCCTCGTTTTCTTTGCGGCGGACGGTGGAGACTCGCGGAGAGCTTCAGACGTACTGAAGGCGTTCGGTAACAGTCTGGGCCTCATAGCCGGACGCGAGCGCATGAAGCGGGCGGTGGGCTCGGCGGCCAAACACGCGCGGTCGCAGGCCGACCAGATCGATGACCTGCATATGAAGCTCGCGGACCATGCCAGCCAGAGCGCCTGGCTTGAGAAAGCCACCGCCAGCGGAATCTGGGAGTGGGATCTCAGCAGCGACCGATTCGAGTGCAGCGCCGGGTGGCGCGAACTCCTAGGGCTGTCCGGCAAGCCCCTGACCTCAGACCCGTTCGAGTGGCTGGACCGGATTCACCCCCTGGACCGGGAGCGAGTGGAAGTGGAGCTGGAGGAGGCTCTTCGCCAGGACGACAGCTCCTTCTATTCACTGCATCGGCTTCGGCACGCAGATGACGGATACAGGTCCGTTCTGGTACACGGTCTCGGACTGCGGGACTCCGACGGCAAGGTCACACATATCCTCGGAGTCATCACGGCATCCGGCGCGGAAGGCATAGAAACCACTCCGGGGATGTACGACGCCAGCACCGGACTCCCGACGCGGGCGTTGCTGGCGGACCGAATCGGCCAGGCCGTCCGCCGGCGGACCCGCTCGCCTGAGAACACGTTCGCCGTTCTGATGGTAAGCGCGATTCCTCAAGGCTCAGATGCACCGGCCACCGAAGTCCTGGCCGAGATCCGAGCGGCGCTGGCCAGGCGTCTGACGCTCGCGGTTCGACCCGCTGACACGGTAGCGCACGCGCGGCGTGGCGAGTTCGGCATGCTCCTCGATGGCATCCCGAGCCTGGAAGACGCGCGCGAGATCGTGCGCCGAATTCACACCGCGGTGCAGCCGCCTTTCCCATTCGAGGACTCCGAGGTGCGAGTGCGAACCCACGTCGGAATAGTCCTCGGGCGTTCGAGCCACGACGACGCCGAGTCGCTGCTCAAAGACGCGTCTGTCGCCATGAGACAGGCGGAGACGCGCAACGCTGACTTCCGCGTGTTCGACTTCGCGGCCCAAGACTATGCGGACCGTGTGTATCAGCTCGAAACGGACCTGCGCCGAGCCATCGATCTGGGCGAGCTGTTCTTCGAGTATCTGCCCATCGTCGCACTGGATTCGGGTAGGCTGACCGGGCTCGAAGCGCTGATGAGGTGGAAACACCCTGAAAAAGGCCTTATCCCGCCCCGGGTGTTCGTTCCCGTTGTGATGGCATCGCCGCTCATCCACGACGTCGCGCTGTGGGCCGTCGAAACCGCCTGCCTGCAGCTCAAGCGCTGGCAGGAGCGAATCTCGGACGCCTCTCCGCCTCCGATCGCCATCAACATCACCGCTCGGCAGCTGTTTCACGAAGCCTTCCCGGGCAACGTGCGCAGCATCATGAAGCGGCACGGTGTCGAGGGACGCTGGCTCAGGTTCGACATCTCGGAGTCCGAACTCATGCAGGACGCGGCCCGTGCGGCGGAGGTTCTCACCGGACTGCGCGCATCGCAGATCGAAGTGTACATCGATGACTTCGGCACGGGATACTCGTCCCTCAGTCAGCTGCAGTACTTCCCGGCAGCAGCGCTGAAAATTGACCGACAGTTCGTATCCACGCAGCGAGACAGACCCGACTGGGGCGTCGCCCGCACGATCGTCGAACTGTCGCGCGTGCTGGGAATGCAAGTTATCGCAGAGGGTATCGAGACGCGCAAACAATTCCTCGAGTTACGCGACATGGGCTGCCAGCAGGGACAGGGATTCCTCTTCTCGGGACCCGTCGGAGCGGCGCAGGCAGAAGACCTGATCCGCGATGGTTACCCGCTGGACCTGGAGGCCATGCGCCTCGGGCGGAGCAAGTAGCGCCTTAGCCCTCGGCGCTCAGTGACCGGCCGATCCGCAGCACCTCGTCCACTAGCACTTCGAGGTCGCTATCGGCGGTGCGATGGTTGGTGAGAGCGACTCGAATCACAAGCCGTCCGTTTAGCGTCGTCGTGGAAGGCGCCGCCAGCCCTTCTTCGTGAAGCCGGGTCACGATCGCACCGTTCAGCTCGTCGAGCGCTTGGCTTTGCGCGTCCTGCGTGTCGCCCCGCGCCTCGACCGGCGCGACCGGCGCGTCCGGCGCGTCGCCGCCGGTCGGCCGGTACTGGAAGCAGACCACGTTTAGCGCTACCGGTGCCGCGCTGTGCAGCTCGGGTTCCTGGGCGATTCGTGCCGCCAGCAGCTGGGCCTGGCGGCAGTTCTTGTAGATCATCTCTCCCAGTCGGCGCAGGCCGTGCCGCCTGAGAGTGAACCACACCTTGAGAGCGCGGAAATTCCGGGCTAGCTCCGGTCCGTAGTCGCAGAACCACGGGGCCCCACCGGCCAGCCCACCGGTGCCCATCGCCAGATAAGACTGGTTCGTGGTAAACGAGTCGCGGTGCATGCGCCCGTCCCGGATCAGCACGCAGCCCGCGTCGTACTGCACGTGAAGCCACTTATGGAAGTCGAAGGCCACCGAATCAGCCCGGCCGATTCCGCGCACCCGGTCTGCCAGTTCGGGGTGCAGCACCGCCAGCGAGCCGAAAGCTCCGTCCACATGGAGCCACAGGTTCTCGGCCGCGCACAGGTCGGCGATCGCTTCCAGGTCGTCAACCGAGCCCGTGTTTACCGACCCGGCGTTGGCCACGACGAAGAAAGGTACGTAGCCGGCGGCTCGATCTTCCCGGATTCGCGCCGCCAGCGCCCCTACATCCATGCGGAAGTCGGAGTCCACTTCAATCCGGCGCAGAGCGCTGGTGCCCAGCCCCAGCAGCTCCGCGGCTTTCGGCACCGACACGTGGACTTCGTCCGAGGCATACGCCACGAGCCGGCCAGCGGCCGCTACGCCGTCACGCCGCACGTCCACGCCCGCCATATGGTCGCGGGCCACTGCCATGGCGATGACCTGCGCCATCGATGTCCCGCTGAGCAGCAAACCGCTCGTCCCCTCGGGCATGCCGAAAATCTGGCGCGACCACTCGATGACCTGACGCTCCACGTAGACGGCGGCGTGATCGCGGCCGCCCGCGTTCGAGTTCATGGCCGCCGCGATCATCTCGGCCAGCACCCCGTCGGGCGTTCCCGTACCCAGCACCCAGCCGAAAAACCGGGGATGAATGTTGCCGTTGGCGAACGGGAGGATGATCTCCTGCACGTCGTCCCAGACATCGGCCAGTTCGGCAGGCTCCTGAGGGGCAGGCTCCGTCAGCCGCCGCTTGGCGTCCTCGGAGACCGGTTGCCACACGGGCCGGTCACGCACGTTCTCCACGTACGCCAGCAGGACGTCGAGGATTTCGGATCCTTGAGCGCGAAACGAATCCCAGTCCTTCGGGTCGAGAGTCGGATTCTGATCGTTTGAAATCGGAGAACTGTCCGCGTCTGTCACGCTCGTAAAGGGTCCGAGAAAGGAAAAAAGCGGAGGGGGTGGGATTCGAACCCACAAGCCCGTGAGGGCGCCAGTTTTCGAGACTGGTGCATTGCCGTTCTGCCACCCCTCCGTTAGCGGACGGGGTGGGATTTGAACCCACGAGACACTTTCGTGCCCACACGCTTTCCAGGCGTGCGCCTTAAGCCACTCGGCCACCCGTCCGAACGCACTCGGCCAGGCCGAATGCTCACTAGAATATTGTACTAGAACGGAGGGGGTGGGATTCGAACCCACGCGGGCGTTTCCACCCAATGCCTTAGCAGGGCATCGCCATAAGCCACTCGGCCACCCCTCCAAGGTCACGCTGAGTATTGGCCCGCCAGGGTTCGAACCTGGACTTTCTTGGTTCAGAGCCAAGCGTGTTGCCAATTACACCACGGGCCAGCGACCACCACCTGCCGGCGGGGGCTGCGATTATAGGCGCTCCATTGTAGCGGAGCAAGGTTCGGGAGGCACTCTCGGCGAGCCTCCCGGCCGCACTCCAAGCCTGGCGCGAATAGCCTGTACGGATATGGGCGTGACAAGCTTCAGCGGCAGGTGCCGGCCCCTGAATCCGGCGCGCTGAATCAGCTTCGGATGAACGTCTCCCAGAACGACCTCGCTGAGAGCGAGAGCCCGTACGGTAGCGTTTTCATCCTGGGAGTCAGCTTCCGCGAACCCGAGTACGGCCTCCGGAAGGGTGGAAACTGCCCTCCGCACGATGCGGCGAGCGGCCGGGCTCCTGGAAACAGCGGCCACGATCTGTCCTCCCTGAAGACCGAGGAGCGCTGTTCGCGCGGGCCGGCTGAGTCCCAGATGCAGCCGTATGGGTGACACGCCTTGAAAGTCGAATCCATCGGGGGCGCCGCCACCACAGGGCAAATCTGCACCGCTTGGGTCGTCACCTAACGGCACGACCACAGGCAGTCCGAACTCCGGGTTCGTGCCCGGTTCGGCTCCGCCCACGAAACTCACTCCAGGCAGAGCGGCTGCCAACTCGGCTCTGACATGTGCCGCTAGTACGGGCTCGGAACACTTCACAGCGAGCCGCCGCTCCCCAATGGCCGCAGACCAGACTTCTACCGCGTCACCGAGTGCCGCGCCTGATAGGCCAGTTCGCAACGCTTTCACGAGGGCGGCAAACAGAAGGTCGGCCGGAGTCCGGGCCGAGTCGGGGCCGCTTACCACGGGCACGCTTCGAGCCGTCGCGCGCACTAACCCATTACTGGCCAGGCGACGATAGGCCTGGCCCACGGTACGCCGGTCGACGTGTAGAATGCGGGCCAGCTCCCGCTGTCCGGGAAGCCTGGTTCCGGGCTCGAACTCGCAGTCCAGAATCCGCGCCTCGATGCGGTCGCTTATCTGATCGCTCAGACGCGGACCACCGCTCCGCCGGGCCACCTGTCGGCAATGTTCCACAGCAGTATATTCTGGCCCTGATCAATCTGGCTTCATCAATTCAGCAGACTTCACATACAGGGAGCGACATGAGATTTCTGGTCTTGGGCGGCGGACTTCAAGGTTCCGCATGCGCGTACGATCTTCTCAAGCAGCCGGATGTCCAGCACGTTACAATCGCTGACTTCAGCCCCAACGCGGGCGCCCCTTTTCTACCCGATGATCCGCGTCTTCGGCACGCTACCGTGGATTTCAGTGACAGTGCTGCCGTAGCCGCCCTGATGGCGGAGCACGACGTCGTCCTATCGGCCGCTCCCTACTACTTCAACGGAACCATGGCGCGCCTGGCGATCGAAAACGGGTGCGACTACAGCGATCTGGGGGGCAACACCGAGATCGTGTTCGAGCAGCTTGAGCTCGACGCTGCTGCCAAGGAGGCCGGAGTCAGCGTCATTCCCGACGTCGGACTCGCGCCCGGACTGGTGAACATCCTGGCGGCAGAGGGGATCCGTAGGTTGGACCACGTAGATAGCGCCAAGATGTACGTTGGCGGACTGCCTCAGAATCCCGTGCCACCGCTGAACTATCAGGTCGTCTACTCGCTCGAAGGAGCGCTCGACTACTACACCACGCCTTCGGCTATTATCCGAGACGGAAAGCGCGCCCCAATCGATTCGCTGTCGGAGATTGAAACGCTGGAGTTCGACGATCTGGGCACCCTGGAAGCGTTCCACACGGGCGGCGGTTCCTCGACGCTCCCGTGGCGCTACGAGGGCAAGGTAGACCGGCTGGAGTACAAGACGCTCCGCTACCCCGGCCATGCCGAGATCATGCGGAGCGTCCGTGAGATGGGCCTGCTGTCTGACGAACCCGTGGATGTGAAAGGTCAGTCAGTCGTGCCACGAGACGCCTTCATTGCCGCCGTCACGCCGCTTCTCACACGGCCCAATGAGCCGGATCTCGTTGCGCTACGCGTTGAGGTGAGCGGCCAGAAGAATGGGAGCCAGGTCACTCACACCTGGGATCTCCTGGACAGAGAGGACGAGGAAACAGGCATCACCGCCATGGAGCGCACGACCGGGTTCACGCTAGCCGTCGTCGGCTTGCTGATGGGACGCGACGTGATTGCCGAGACGGGCGTAATGCCTCCCGACACAGCAGTCCCCGCCGAGCCTTATCTAGCCGAAATGGCGGCCCGTGGAGTCGTCGCCGAGTACGAGCAGGAAACGGGATAAGGCTTCAGATTCTCCCTGTAGTGCTTTTTGCGTAGACCTATTCACCTGGTCTTTCCACCCTATAGTTTTTTTCGATGCATATATTAACGTAACTTGTTGTGATTATGCACGTTAGGCTGACTAGTATAGCCTATACTAGTGCCGAGAAGTGGTCCTAAGTAGCTGTGAAAGGAATAGTTAGCTAGAAGTAGGCCAGCATTTTCTGTATAGGCCATGTGTTCACTACATCATCGGCGCTCAACCACGCCCGCCGCGCCTGCTCCACCCCGTAGTGCATCAAGTCGAGTTCGGAGATCCGGTGTGCGTCTGTGTTGATCACGATTTTGGCGCCCAACCTCTTGGCCTGCATGAGATCCGTGTCTTTGAGATCGAGCCGGGACGGATTGGCGTTGAGTTCTACGGCCACGTTGTTTTCAGCCGCACACGCCAGAACAGCGCCAAGGTCTACATCGAACGCGTCACGCCGATTGATGATTCGGCCGGTGGGATGACCGAGAATGTTGGCCAGCGGATGCTGAACGGCGCGCAAAAGCCGCTCCGTCTGCTGGGCCCGGGGAAGATCGAAACGTGAGTGCACGCTGATCACGACGAGGTCGAGAAGCTCCAGTGCTTCGTCGTCGAGATCGAGCTCGCCATCGGCCAGGATGTCCACCTCCATGCTCCGAAGCAGTTTGATCTCTGGATGACGCGCGACGGTTTCGTCGATCTCATCCAGCTGCCGGCGCAGTTTCTCCGCGTCCATGCCGCCGGTCATGGCCAGGGCCTTACTGTGGTCGGCCATCGCGAAGTACTCGTACCCGCGCTCGGCGCAGGCGCCCAGCATCTCTTCGATCGAATTCTTCCCATCTGACCACGTGGAATGCATGTGCAGATCGCCGCGTATTTCGGCTAGCTCGAGCACGGCAGGAAGTCCGCCCGCGTCCGCAAACGCGAATTCTCCGCGCTCCTCGCGCAGCTCCGGGGGGATCCACGGGAGACCGACCGCCGCGTAGACATCCTCTTCCGTCCGGCCTGCTACGCGTTTACCCAGCTGCCGGCCGTCACCGGCACCCTCGTCTTCCACAAGCTGAAACACGCCGTATTCGGAGATGCTCAGTCCACGCTCCAGGGCCCGCTGGCGAAGTGTGATGTTGTGTTCCTTGGAGCCCGTGAAGTAGACCATCGCGGCGCCGTAGTCCTCCGCGGTCAGGATGCGCAGATCGACCTGGAGGCCCGAGGCGAGGTGCACGGTGCCGCGTGTATCCCCCGCCTTGTCGACGTCTGCGACTTGCGGATAGGAGGCGAATCGCTCCATGACCGGACCGGGATCGTCAGCGATCACCAGCAGGTCGATGTCTCCGACTGTCTCCTTGCGGCGGCGGTAGCTGCCCGCGACCTCGACACGCTGCACGGCCGGCTCGGCCAGTAGATATTCGAGCAACGGCTCCACGTACTGATCCGCGTCACCGAGCCGAAAGCGGCCCTGGCGTTTTCGGGAGCGCTCGATTCCATCCAGAATGCGGTCCTGCGTTTTCTTTCCGAAGCCGTCCAGGCCCTCCACCAGCCCCTCCAGCGCCGCAGCCTCCAGCTCGTCCACGGTCGTTACGCCGAGCTCTTCCCACAGCCGACGTGTGCGCTTGGGTCCAACACCGGGAAGCCGCTTGAGCTCGATCAGTGAGCGCGGAACCTGGGCTTCGATTTCCTCCAGCACAGTCAGCTTCCCCGTCTGAACCAGCTCGGTGATGTGGCTCGACATTTCCTTGCCGATGAACGGAAGCTCCGTCAGGTCCGCTCCATCCTCGACCAGTTTCCGCAGAGACAGACCCTGTTCCTGGACGGTATGGACGGCGTTCCGGTAGGCCCGGACGCGAAACGGGTTGATCTCGCCCTGGATTTCGAGCAGGTCCGCCACGTCAGTGAGGATCCTCGCGATGGCGATGTTTTCCATTACGAGTTTCCTCCGTTGTCGTCGGGGCCAGCGCCCGAGCCCTCGCCGGCCTCAGCGGCGTGTTCAGACAGCAACTCCACGAACGCTGCTTCGTCGAGGATCTCGATACCGAGACTCTGCGCCTTATCGAATTTGGACCCGGGATCGGAGCCGGCCACGACGCGGTCTGTCTTGCTCGTCACCGAAGAAGATACGCGGCCGCCCAGGGCTTCTATCCGCGCCTTGGCCTCTGAGCGCGAAAAGCCGCTCAAGCCGCCGGTGAGAACGAAGGTCAGCCCGCTCAGAGCGCCGGAGGAGGGCCGCGCTACGGTCTTCTGGATGTCCATGTGCGCGAGCAGGCGGTCCAGGTTGTCCCGATTGTGCGGCTCGGCGAAAAAGGCAGTGATCAGCTCGGCCATACGGGGGCCCACACCGTGGACGGCGAACAGCTCCTCGCCGGTAGCGGCCCTCAGCGCCCCGATGGATCCGAAGTGCACGGCCAGGTCTCGGGCGGCCGCCACGCCGACTTCCGGAATTCCGAGCGCGACAAGAAAACGGTCCAGCGGGGCGAGGCGCGCTCGCTCGATCGCGCTGACCAGATTGCCGGCCGAGATCTCGGCGAAGCCGTCCAGCCCTATGAGATCTTCAGCAGTTACCTCGAACAGATCGGGCACCCGGCGCACTAGCTCTCGGCCGACAAGAAGCCGCGCCGTCTCTTCGCCCAGACCTTCGATGTCGAGCGCAGAGCGAGACCCGAACAGCTGCAGGCGGCCTACAAGCTGCGCCGGGCAGCCAAACTGGTTGGGGCACACGGTGAAAGGTCCGCGCTCCACCAGTTCGGATTCGCACGAGGGACAGAGTTCAGGCATCGAGAACTCGTCAGCCCGTTCCCGGCCCTCCTCCTCGACCCAGCCGAGGACCTGCGGAATGACGTCCCCGGCCCGCTGAACGCGGACGAGGTCCCCGGCCCTAACGTCCTTTCGCCTGGCCTCCTCGCGGTTGTGGAGCGATGCGCGGCTCACCATTACGCCACCGATCTCGACCGGCTCCAGGGCCGCCACAGGCGTGACGACCCCCGTCCGCCCCACGCTGACGAAGATCCGCTCGACTCGTGTCCGGGCGACGCGGGGTGGAAACTTGTAGGCGAAGGCCCACTTCGGATGCCGGGAGGTCTCGCCCAGCTCTGCCCGGCCCGGAATGTCATCCAGCTTGACCACGATCCCGTCGATCTCGAATCCGAGCGAATCGCGCCGGGAGGCAATGTCCGCGTGGTAGGCCAGGATTTCTTCGACCGTGGAACACCTGGCCAGCAGGTCGCTGACCGGAAATCCCCAGCCACGAAGCGTCTCGGCCACTTCCCACTGCGAGCACGGATCAAACCCGTCCGCGGCCAGCACGTCGTACACGTAAAGGTCCAGTGGCCGTGTGGCCGTGATGCGCGAGTCGAGCTGCCGGAGCGAACCCGCCGCCGCGTTGCGTGGGTTGGCGAAGGGCGGCTTGTCCTCAGCCACCAGAGCCGCGTTGAGCTTTTCGAACGCGTCCCAGCGAATGATGACCTCGCCCCGAACCGCCAGGAACTCCGGCGCGCGAGCCCCGCTCTCAAGCAGCCGAAGCGGGATCGCCGCTATCGTCCGGGCGTTCTCGGTGATGCCCTCGCCCCGCACCCCATCGCCGCGCGTGGAAGCCCGGGTGAGGGACCCGCGCTCGTACACGAGCTCGATCGAGAGTCCGTCCAGCTTGGGCTCGACGACGTAGCGGGTGCGGTCGTCGCCCAGTTCGTCCCGCACCCGGCGGTCGAAGCGGCGTAGAGCTTTCTCCTCAGCGTCCGACTCGAGGCTCATCATCCGGGCAGCGTGCTCGACGGTCGGGAACGCGTCCAGCGGAGCTCCGGCCACACGCTGGGTGGGCGAATCAGGTGTGATCAGCTCCGGATGCGATGCCTCGAGCGCCTCAAGCTCCCGAAACAGAGCGTCATACGCGGCGTCCGAGATCTCGGGTTCGTCGAGCCCGTAGTACCGATAGTCGTGTCGCCGAATCTCTTGGCAGAGTGCAGCGTGACGGGCGGCTGGTCCGTTCTGGTTCATTGACTCCTTACTTGTCGTCGCGAGCTCGCTTGGCTCGGCTCGTTCAGCAGCGCGCGGCGGAACTCGTTCAGCAGCCCAAATACTAGCGCGCGCCGCGGAACTTTCTTGTATTTTAAACTACTACCCGGATACACCCCGGGTACCACCTGGAAAACGCTCTGGACGCGAGTCGCCCTGTGAGAGGATAGAGGGAGAAGCCGATGCCGGCCACGCTGGAATATACATCTGAAGTCGCTGCCGCGACCGACCATATCTACGACAAGGTGGAGAAGAGCATCCCGCGCTTCGAGTGGGAGCTGCACGCACCGCTGATCGCCGAGATCAATCGCCTGAAAAAAGAGCGTGGCGCTGTAATCCTGGGCCACAACTACATGGTGCCGGAGATCTTTCATGGCATCTCGGATTTCGTAGGTGATTCTCTCGGCCTGTCACAGATCGCCAGGGAGTCGGACGCCGAAATCATCGTCTTCTGTGGCGTGCATTTCATGGCTGAGACAGCCAAGATCCTGAATCCGAGCCGCACCGTTCTGATCCCCGATCTGAACGCGGGCTGTTCGTTGTCCGACAGCATCGAGCCCGAAGACGTCCGGCTCATGAAGGAGCGCTACCCCGGGGTTCCAGTCGTCACGTACGTGAACACTCCCGCTTCCATCAAAGCCGAGACAGACATCTGCTGCACCTCGGCCAACGCGGTGGCGGTAGTGGAATCCCTTGGCGTGGACCGCGTGATCTTTCTCCCGGACGAATATCTGGGCCGTAACGTGGCGGCGCAGACTGATGTGGACGTGATCACGTGGCACGGCCGCTGTATCGTCCACGAGCAGTTCACGGTGGAGGAGATCCAGGCCTACCGGGCCCAGTTCCCCGGCATCGAAGTGATAGCGCACCCGGAGTGCTCGCCGGAAGTGATCGCGGAAGTCGATTTCGTCGGCTCGACGACGGCCATGATCGACTATCTGGAAGAGGCCCGGAGTCCGCGCGTGA
>JBDLJJ010000068.1:0-14074 GCA_039714435.1 Gemmatimonadota bacterium
TGATACCGCGGATCGGCCAGCAGCGAGTCCAGCGCCGACCCGACGAATTGATCGAAACCTGCGCGGGCCGCTATCCAGGGGAGCCAGTCCACGTGGGCCTCATGTGCGGCCTCGAGCCAGGTCATGGCCTCGTCCCTGTCGCCCAGAATAGCATGAGTTAGTCCGATCATCACGAGATCCTTGTGGCCTGGATTCTCCGCCAGGGCCGCAGTCATCTCCAGGGCATCGGCGCTCCGTCCCAACTCGGCATAAGTAAACGCTAGACCCCAGCGACCCAGCGTGGGCGCGATCTCCAGCAGCCTCTGGTAGGTCGCGATGGCTTCTTCGTGCTCACCGTTAGCCGCGTGAGCGCCGCCGAGCACATACAGGCCCCACGGAAAGTTCGAATTCACCTCCAGCGATTTGAGTGCCTCGGCTACGGCTTTGTCAGGCTGTCCGTCGCCCCAGTAGAGCCAGCCCAGCCATGCGGTGAAGATCGGGGTGACCGGGGCAATCTGTTGGGCGCGGGCCATATGCTCGAGTGCGATGTCCATGTTTCCCAGAAGCTGGCTGAGCCACGCATAGTGCGCATGCGCAAACTCGAGATTCGGATTCAGTTGCAGCGCGCGCAGGAAAGACCTCTTCGCACCATCCCAGTCCCAGTCATAATAGAGCTGGATTTCGGCCATGGCGGCGTGAGCTTCGGGGAAGAGCGGATCCAGTTCCAGCGCTTTGACGGCGGCCTCTCTCGCCCGCGCGAACGCGTCCGGCGGAGGGTGGACGCCGTGCCCGATCAGCGTATAGCCCTGCGCCAGACCGGCATAGGCCAGTGGATCACCGGGATCCATTTCCACGGCCTGGTGCAGGTAGGCGAGTCCCTTTTCGAGGCCCTCCGGCGTGTACTTGTTCAGGTGGAACATACCTCTGAGATATGTTTCGTAGACGCCCGGATTCACGGTGCGGGCGGAAGCCAACCGGCTCTCTTCGTCCGGGGTCAGCTCGACCCGAATCTGGCCCGCGATCGTACGTGCGACCTCGTTTTGCAAGGTCAGCACATCCGAAATGTCCCGCTCATAGCTCTCGGACCACAAGTTGTCATCGGTCGCCGCGGCGATCAGTCGCACATTGACCTGCACCCTGTCGCCAGTTCGGAAAACGGAGCCCTCCACCAGATGGGCCGTTCTGAGCTCGAGGCCCGTCTGTCGCGCGGGCTGCACGACGTTTCTATAGACGTTGGTGGAACTGGCCGCCTTGACTGTCAGTGCTCCGATTTTCGAGAGGGTCGTAATGAGAGCGTCGTGCATGCCGGCGGCGAAGAACTCCTGCTCAGGGTCGCCGGTAACGTTCTGGAAGGGCAGCACGGCGACGGTGTTTCGGAGAATCTCGTGACTCACCGGTCCCTGGCTGGCCAGCATGGGTGTCTGGCGGATGCGCGTGGACAACTGGAAGACCGTACCTCCAGCCACGAGCAGCAAAGTGCCCAGGATTACGTAGTCGGACTTTTGAAGCGTACGAGTCGCGGCTTCGCCGGTCTCCGACGGTGGTGTTCGTACGATGCCCTGCGGCGTGATTTCGTAGCGCCACGCAAACAGAACTGCGAGTGGTAAACCGATGAGCGCCCCGATCCACACGTACCGGATGGCCTGCTCGGGAATCCCCAGGCCAGGAAAAGCCAGGTCGGCGACCTGCAGTACGATCCACGCACCGACGATGTACAGGGCCGCGGCCCGGAAGACTTTACGCCGGCGCAACTCGTGTAGGGGATTGGGCATGCCGCCAATATAGCCAAAATCATGGTCCGGGGCTTGCTTCGTATTCGGACCGGAACGAGCAGGACGAGATGGGGCTCCGTCTTCATTCCTGTGATATGACGCTGTCTTAGCCAGCATTTGACGGGAGTAGAGGTAAATGTCACTGCGGGACCAGTTCGCAGAACGGGGTTTTGTCGGGCCGATCGCGATACTTTCGGCACAGGAGAGCCAAAGATTCCTGCGGGAATCGCGCAAGGCGCAGCGCCCTCTGGACTGGGAGAAGGGTCACGCTGCGGGCTCCCGGCGTTACTACGAAATCGGGACTCACCCGGCGATCACAAAGGTCGTGGCGCCCCTGCTGGGCGGCGACGTCATCCTGTGGGGAGCGAGCATCGTTCGCCGCACGCCCGGCGCCGTACACGCCTGGCATTCGGACATCGAGTCGTGCGCCCCTCTGGGCAAGACCGTCTCAGTATGGCTTGGCCTCGAGAACACTACCCGGGACTCGTCGCTCCAGCTCATTCCCCGCACGCACCTGTTCGGTAAGACAGTTCAGGAGGTTCGGCAGCAGAAAGGGGAGGACGCCGCCACGGCGACAGCCGACATCGTTCTCGGATGGGCTTTGGAGACCGATGAGCGGTGCGAGTTGATCACTCCCGACATGACCGATGGCGAGGCGGTGTTTTTCGACGGCCGGCTGTGGCACGGGTCGCACAACCTGCTCGACCGGACCCGAAAAGCTCTGCTTCTCCAGTATGCCACGCCGGACACGCCGATCCACATTCCCGATTTGAACTATCTCGACTGGCCGTTTCACAAGATCGAACAACCGAGGCCCGCCTGTATTCTGGTCCGAGGCGAAGACGGTTCCGGCGCGAATCGCGTCGTTCCGGGGCCCGTGTCTGAGGCCCGGGGGTTCGGTCCGGTTCTCGGAAGCCGTGCTTATTCGCTGCAGCTGCCGTTGTCGGTCGACGACGAGAGCGCTTGGAAGCCGCACTACATCTTCTCAGGCGGAACGGCCGATCTCAACGGCCTTTCGTGTCACGCCTCCTCACTGGCCCCCGGCGCGAGTCCGCACCCGCCGCACGGCCATGCGGACGAGGAGCTTCTGCTGATGCTGGCCGGCGAGGCCGATCTGTCACTCCCGGATGCGGCCGCAGGGCAGCAGACCACCAGGCTCCACGCCGGGCAGTTCGTCTACTACCCGGCGAACTTCCCACATACGCTGACCGCTACGGGAGACCAGCCGGCGAACTATCTCATGTTCAAATGGCAGGGCACTAGGGCTGGGGCGGGGAGGCAGCTGGGCTATGCGATGCATGAAATGGCGGCCGGCGAGGCTGGCGAAGCCGCCGGAGGTGAGGCGGGCGTGGAAACCGAGGACTGTTTCCGCACTATTCCGGTGTTCGAGGGACGCACATCGTGGCTGCGCAAGCTGCATTGTCACGCCTCGACGCTGACGCCCGGGGGAGGCTACGATCCGCACATCGACGCCTATGACGTGGCATTGGTGGTTCTCGAGGGCGAAGTCGAGACTCTCGGCGTTCGGGTGGGGCCGCCCGGTGTGATTTTCTACCGGGCCGGAGAGCCGCATGGAATCCATAATCCCGGCGATAAGCCAGCCAGCTACCTGGTATTCGAGTTTCATGGAGCTCAAGGAGTGCCAGGCTATGCTCCTACCGGTCCGCGCCGCACCCTGCGCTCAAAGCTGACGGATCCGCAGGCGTGGAAACGAAAAGGGAAGCGGATTCTGAGGAGTCTGCGCAGCGCACACTAGCCCATTCCATAAAGTGCGCGGTGAAACCTGTGACCGGTTTCCCGCGTCCTTTCTAATGCAGGAAACGGCTTCCTGTGTTCGAGTACCCGCTCTATCACGCCACGCGGGTGCTTTCCGTTTACCTGACCGCAAGAGAGATAATGACAAAGTACATTCTATCCGCCGCGACTTGGACCGCGATCTGGGCTGTGTGGGCCGCCATGCCAGCCACGGCCCAGACGATCGAGTGGGAGCCCTACGCTTACGAAATGCGCGATGGCACTGAAGTCACGGACGCGGAGCGCGGTACGCTCGTCGTTCCGGAGTCCCACATGAAACCGGGTGGTCCCTCGATTTCCCTGGCTATGATTCGCTTCCGCTCGACCGCTTCAAGCCCTGGTGCACCGGTTGTCTGGCTGGCTGGCGGCCCTGGAGACTATGGCAGCGATGACATCGAGGGGCCGTACCTCGAATTGGTGCGCGCCTTCCAGAGTGTGGCAGACGTTATCGCGCTCGACCAGCGGGGTACGGGACTCTCTGTGCCGAGGTTGGACTGCCCAGAGGATGCTGTGGATCTGCCTTTTGACAGGCCGATCGACATAGACGAGATGATCGCTGCCTACCAGGAAGTGTCCCGGAGGTGCGCCGACCACTGGGCAGCGCAGGGCGTCGACCTGACGGCCTACAACACGGTCGAGAGCACGGAAGACCTGGAGGCTCTGCGCAAGGCTCTCGGTGCGAAAAAGATCACTCTGTACGGCGGGAGCTACGGCACGCATCTGGGCCTGGCGGCTATTCGGCGCCACGGGGACCGGATCGAGAGCGCGTTGCTGTCAGGCGTCGAGGGTCCTGATCACACCTGGAAGCTGCCAAGCGTCATCGAGACGCACTTCTCGGAGGTGGCCCGGGCCGGCGGCGGCAGAAATGTGCCGGGTCTCATGCGCCATGTGCTCGACCGTCTGGATACTGAGCCGGTGACTGTGGACCTGGGCGAAGGGCAACAGATAATGCTCGGCAGCGATGACCTACGCCTGGCGAACCGATTTTTCCTGGGCGACATGGACAATATCCGAAACCTGCCGGCCATCTACGAGGCATTAGATGCAGGCGACTTCGGCCTTCTGGCTGGAGTGAGCGCACGGTTTCGCAGCATCAGCGTAGGTTCGGCGATGACCTATGCCATGGACTGCGCATCTGGAGCCTCAGAAGCTCGTCTGTCGCGAATAGGCGATGAGGCCTCGGCACCCGGGTCGCTAGTCGGCCGCACGCTGAACGCGCCTTTCCCGGACGTGTGCGACGCGTGGCCACACCGGGAGCTCGGACCTGGTTTCCGTGGACCGCTGCAGTCCGACGTGCCAGTGCTGTTCGTGAGCGGAACCCTGGATGGGCAGACTCGCCCAACCAATGTGGACGAGCTGATCCCAGGATTTCCTAATGGCCGTCACCTGATAGTCGAGAACGCGAGCCATCAGTACCTGGAGTTCGCCGTTCCCGGGGTCGTCGAGCGCATGGTGGCCTTCCTACGCGGCGAAAAAACAGGTCCACTCTACGTCCAGGCGCCGGCCCTAGAATTTGTCGTGGAGGAGAGTGACGACAAAGAGGAATAGAAGACACCAGCGATCGGAGTAATCGGGTCCGGGCTGCGGATCGCCGTCCTGGACTGCTGTTTCTGGATGCGGGACTGCCTGTCTACTGCTGCTTGACCAGTAGCGCCCGCCGATCCTGACTCGGCTGGCATGCCACGGCCGACCGCCCGCTACGCTAGAGTCATGGCGAGCTTCTCGAGCAGTTCCGCCCAGCCCTTGTGGTGTGCCTCGACCATGTCAGCAGGCAGGCTCTCGTGCCGCAGGCGTAGCCGGGTGCCATCGCCATCGCCCTCCAGGGTCACCGTAACGAGCGTCTCCTTGAAGTTCGTCGACGGAGTGTGCCAGGTGAAAACGAGCCGCCGCGGACGATCCAGTTCGAGGTAAGTGCCGGAGTGGTCCCACTCACGCTCTCCGTCGCTCATTACGATCCGGTAGGCGCCGCCGACCTGCGGATCGACCTCCACCAGGCGCACGTGGGCCTTGCCGCCACAGAACCAGTCCCTGAGTAGATCCAGGTCCAGCCAGGCGTCGAAAACCTCCTCCGGAGAGGCTGCAAAAACCCGTTCGATATTCACCAACGGCCGGTGAGATTCTGTTGTCGTGTTCATCGCGGTTCCTCTGTGATCTTGTTTTTCTGAGCCGCTAGCCTGCGCTGTTCGAGAACGTGATCCAGCCGGTCGAGCCGGGTCTGCCAGAACTCGCGTGTCTCCGCCAGCCACGCTTCCGCCTCTGTGAAGGAGTTGATGGACAGCTGGATCCGGTGCTCGCGGCCCTGAACCTGACGCTCTACGAGGCCAGCTCTCTCGAGCACCTTGATGTGTTTCGAGATCGCGTTCAGGGACATGGAGTATGAGTCCGCCAGATCGGTCACACGCTGTCTTCCGAGTTTCAACTGGCCGATCAGCGCCCGGCGGGTAGGATCGGCCAGCGCATGAAACGTATGATCGAGTCTTTCTGCAGCCGCAAGGCTCATGTCGCTCACTTTATATTCAACTGATAGGTTGAATATATGTCCAGGTCGGCTATATGTCCAGGGACTGGAGTGGGCCTACAAGGCCGGCACCATCATATAGAGAGATCCGTCGCGCGAAAGGATGTACAACTCTCCGTCTCCGTCTTCGCCGAAGGAAACGATCTGGTTGAGAATCCCGAACTCCACTTCCCAGGACCGGTGGTCGAACACCGTTCCATTGTAGCGAAAGCTCCTTACCAATCCTTCGCAGAAGTCTGCATAGAAGTACGTGCCATCCAGCAGCGGCAAGGCGTTGCCCCGGTACACGAAGCCGCCGGTCACGGAGCACCCGATATCGTGTCCATACTCGAAGGCCGGGGCGGTAAATGGGCTGAGATCGCAGGCCGGATCCAGGAAGCAGTGATCTCCCTCGGCGGTATTCCACCCGTAGTTCTCACCACCCGGACTGGGCGCGGGCTGGATGTCGATTTCCTCCCACATGTTTTCTCCCACATCTCCTATGAACAGATCGCCCGTAGCCCGATCGAAGGAGAAACGCCACGGATTTCGAAGCCCATACGCCCAGATTTCGGGCCTGGCGCCGGGGGTGGTCACGAAGGGATTGTTGGCCGGAATCTGGAAAGGAGCGCCCTGATCCACATCGATCCTGAGCAGCGAACCTTGCAGCGTGCTCAGATTCTGGCCGTTCCCGGCCGGATCTCCGTCCTCGCCGCCATCGCCCAGCGCTATGTACAGAAAGCCATCCGGCCCGAAAACGAGCTGGCCTCCGAGATGGGCCTCGAGCGCCTGGGGCAGCGTCAGCACTTCTGAGGCCGAGCCCGGATCGGCGACGTCCGGATCGGCAGAGACCGCATACTCCTCTATGCGAGTGTTCAGTCCCAGATCCACGTAGTAGACCCAGAACCTGCCGTTCTGAGCGAAACCCGGATGAAACACCATGCTCAGCATGCCCTTTCCGTCCAGGCAGCAGGTGACGAGCGGAGAAATGTCGAGGAACGGATCAGAAAGCAGCGTGCCGTCCTTGACGAGCCGTATCACGCCAGTCTGCTCGACGACGAACAGGCGGGCCGTTTCCCCGGGCGGAGCCGTAACATGCGTTGGCTTGTCGAAGCCCGATGCGACGAGTTGAAGCGAGGGCACCGGCGGCGGTTCGACGACGATGTTTGCGAGACCGCTCACGCCTTCGGCCGTGGCCTGGATCTCGGTCGTTCCCGGAGCGTTACCAGTTACGAGTCCCGAATCCGAAACACTGGCTATACCCGGGTCGGCGGAAGTCCAGGTTATCGGCCTGTCGCTCAGCACCGATCCGGCGGAATCGCGCGCCGTTGCCGAGAGCTGGAGGCTGGTGCCCTGCTGCAGGTTGCCGGAATCAGGCGTGATCTCGACCGTGGCCACCGGCGCCGGCTGTGGGGGCGTCGAATCGCCGGCCGACCCCGAATCGGCTGGAGGGGGCGGAGGAACGTTCGGATCGGCTACCTCGACCGGGTTCTCACCGCCGCACGACAGTGCTAGAACTGCGGCGATTACCATGGCCGACGCAGGGCGGCGGCGGACAACAGATTTGAACATACACTTTCCGCTCAGGGGTATTATTGTTGACCGGGTCCATCGGTGCAGAAAGCGTTCCTACCGGACCGCGGCCGATGTGGCCGCTGTATGTCCAATAGCGAAAGGGATAACGCGGGATTCTGGGCGACGCCCGCCCGTCACTAGACGGTCGTTGTTGCATGCGGTCCACACAGCCGGGCCTCTATTGGTCGGCAGCTACAGCCCAGCCGCCTCCCACTTTCCGATCACGTCGGTGGCGATATCCGCGAGCCTGCCAACCACCCCGTCGAAGTACACGCTCGCCTTGTCGGCATCGAAGTCGGGGTACCCTTCGCCCGGTGCGTACAGGCCGATGGAGGACGGGAAGGGCCAGGCGCGCCAGCCGCTGGCGAAAGGTGTGGTCTGCTCAGCACCTGTATACCGGCCTTGAAGTACGAGGTCGGGCCGGACAGCGAGGACCGCGCCGGTCTCGTTGTTCCCGGCGTGGCCTCCCTGGGAACCATAGACCTCATCCACGAGATCAGCCGTCACGCTCCACCAGTTGATAACCAGGATGCGCGCGTCCGACTCCCGGAAAACGATCTGGGCGGCCTCGTTCAGCGGGCCGTAGTTGGGACCGTGCCCGTTGAGCACGATAATATTCCGGAACCCTGTGTCAGCGAGCCCGCGGAATACCTGCTCGGCCGTCTCTCGCAGCAGGTCGGCTGAAATGCCGAAGGTGCCAGGGAACTCATCCAGAGAGGTGTTCACGCCGTAGTTGATCGTGGGTGCGATCAGCGCATCGAGATCCGCCGCCAGGCGCCCGGCCAGCGAGTCCGGCACCAGGATGTCAGCTCCGTTGGACGTCACTCCGTGTGCTTCAAGCGTGCCTACGGCCAGTAGTACCGTCTCGGTCTGCGCCGGGACGAGCTCAGCTACTTCCATCCAGTTGAGTTCGATCAGCGAACGGGAGTCGCTGGACGTCTGGGCTGCGGCGTGAGAAGCAGCCGCAAGCAGCAGAAATCCGGCTGCTAGCGCGACGAAAAAAAGGCGCTGCACCAGGCTGAGGCTGACTACGGCGCAGATCTGGTAGCGGGAGTCGCGGTGGGATCGCCCGCACCCAGAGCCCTCAGCGCAGACCGAGTGCGCCAAAAGTACATACCCATTACGCCCGCGGCGATCAGATTCCCGACGGCCACATTGATCCAGGCCAGCTCCGCCAGCAGAGGTGTAAACGCCAGGGCGACGGCGCCGTAGAATCCGATCTCGAATACGACGAATAATTCGATCAGAAGCCACACGACTCCCGGGTCCCTCTCAACCTCGGCGATCATGAAGGACGCGGCGGCGCCTACGATCGCGAACGCCAACACATGCACCGCCGTATAGGCCAGAACCGGCTGCAGGCTCACAATCACTTCGGCCGGATCGCGCAGCGCCCAGAAGACGGCGGAGCCAAGCACTGCCGGGGTGAAGAAGGCTCGACCCGCAAGGAGGTCGATGACCAGGAACCAGAGGGCCACTGAACCCGCTCCGATGAGTCCCGCCACGAGCCCGTCTCGAATAATCCTGCGCTTCGATAGCGCCATACCGCCTCCTGTTACCGGACCAGGGAAGCCCGCACAGACAATGGCCGAAGATGCGCCACTCGTGAGCCCGGGGCAAATCCTGGCACGCGGATAGGCAGCGTCAAAGCGAAACGGGCCCTACTCTTTTCCGGCCACTTTCCGCGCGATCGCGTCGAGTGTTTCCGCCACGCGAGCCAGAAGCTCCCCGCAGCCCTCGACCGAGTGCCTCTGGGTCAGATACTCCGGGCTGTTGTAGGCCACATTCACCTGTCCATCTTCCTCCCACAGAAGGAGCTTCTGGGGCAGGTCGATTCCGGCTCGAGGTTCGCACGTCATGATTTGGCTACCCACCTGCGGGTTCCCGAACAGGACTACCGAGTTCGGGTTCAGCTCGCGGCCGAATTTCGCGGCCGAACCAGAGTGATCCAGCACGTTCATCAAGAATAGCCCTCGCTCCTTCACGGCCGACTCGACGCGCTCCAGCGTCGCGGCGAAACTGGCGTTGCTCCGGTAGGCGACCATGCCCTCGCTTGCCCGGGCGTTTTCCTGGGCGTCTATGGCAGGCGGTCCGACTGCAGCCGCGAGTATGAATGCCGCCACTCCAGGTAGCAGCCGAGTTATCCTTCCTCTGTTCACGTCCCCCCTCTTTCCCTTTATCTGCGCGACCGATGAACGCGCTACTGTGGTTCCAACATTAGAACGAGCCTGCGGCTTGGGCCGTAATCAGGATCCGCCCGAAAGCCCACCCGCCGCAGGTACTGGGTCGTGCGGTCCGGTCCGGCGCCGGCAACGACAGTTCGAAAACCGCGATCTCGCAGCGCTCCTCTGCTGTACAGATACCGTCCGATCTTGAAGTCCCGGTAGCCCGGAATGGCGAAGTCGAGGCACAGGCGCAAAGTCGTTTCGTCCTCGATCTCCGCTATGAACAGACCGGCCGGTACGAGATCCCGGAGAATGAACAGAGTCAGCCGCTGCCCGGAGGCCTCGTAGGAGAAGTCCGGCCAGGTCGCCTCTATTTCGGGGCCGTAGTGATGGAGAAAATAGTCTATGTAGCGAGAGTCGGGTCGCACTTCGAGAATCTTGAAGTACTCCTCCGCCGTTACTATTTCGCGCAGGAAGTGCAGGTGGATGACGACGATGACGACATTGGTCAGTACGACAGGCCACGCGCCGATCAGATAGCCGTAAGCCGTAAACGTGACCGCGCCCGCCAGTCCGATGATCCTGAGCCTGAGGATAGACCTCATGGCCAGAGAACACACTACCAGAGCTGAGCCCAGGTAGCCGATAAGAAGGTGCAGCGCGGGCGCGTCCAACACTATTAATCCGTCGTGCCGGTCAGGATCCCCTCCCGGATGCGTGCCGCCTTCGCGGTCGCGTCGGAATCCGTCTCCAGTGAACTGCTGATATTCTCCGCGAAGGCAAGCGGGCCGCTGAGTTGGATCTCGGCCCCGTCCCGCAGAACGATGATTTCGAGCATCTGTCCGGCGGGTTGGCCAGTGTAGCGCTCCCGGTATTGGGCTCCGAACTCCTGTCCGCTTACCTCTACATCTCCGATACGGAGCAGGTAATCACCGGCTTCAATTCCTGCGCTGGCCGCCATCGAGCCCGGTGCCACGCCCGTAATCAGGACGCCGACGCTGTCCTGGCCCGTGCCAATCCCGATGCGCGGCGCGCTGACCGTGTCGGTTTCCATTGTCAGGCCAGCCAGCGGGAGGATCTCGGCCCACGGGTATGGATCCCGTCCGTCCACGTATTTGGCGGCGAATTCTTCGAACGAGCGTCCACCCGCAACCTGGCTGACGACCGTCCACCAGTCCTCGGTCGTAAAACCCTCGCCGGCCAGGAAATGCTTCTCATACATGGCGCGCATCACGTCGTCGAGAGATCGCCGGTTGTCGGTCGCATCTCTGATCAAGACGTCCAGCATGAGCCCGGCCAGCGAGCCCTTCGGATAGTAAACGAAAGCGCTCCCATCGGTGGGCTCTATCCAGGTGCTCAGGGAGGCGTCTTCCAGGGCGACCGGAGGGACCTGGGCCACCGTTCCCATCTTGCCGGCCGTAATGGCGAGAAACTGTTCGGCCGGGATGATTCCGCCCCTCACGAGGGCAAGATCCGCGTAGTAGTCCGTGATTCCTTCGCTTACCCACAGAAGCGGAGTCGGCTGCGAGCGGCCATAGTCGTACGGCCACAGGCCGGCCGGCCTCAGTCGTTTAACGTTCCAGGCATGGAAGATCTCGTGCGCCGTGATGGAGGAAAGAATCCAAGTACCCACGAAGCCCGTAGCATACGTGCCGAGATGTGAGTTGCCGTGTTCCAGAGCGCTGCCGCCCGGAAAGCCGGCGTCGAACACCAGCAGTGTCGTGTATGAGTCCCATGGGGTGTCGCCGAACACGGCGGACATGGGCGGCATCATCGCTGTGATGTCCTCCCACATCTCGGCGCGGATTTCTCCGGCCATGGTGCCTTCCGGGTACGTGGCCAGGCGGTACATGGTGCCCTCCACCTCGGCGCTGTCCAGATCGAACCTCCCGATGAACACCGGCCGGTCCACTACTTCGTGATAACTCTGGGCAGAGAACTCGCCTGGCCCTCCCGCGGCATCCAGGCCGGTGGCGATGAGCCAGTCCGGCTCTGTGTGAATGGTCACCCGGGCCGGGAAACTCAGCTCCTGGCCTTCCGGAAAGAGAAACAGATTAGTTCCGTTGAAGTAGGCGAAGTCGGGCGCCGTCCACGCCATTCCTACATCCATTGTGTCAGCCTCGAAATCAAACCCGACCGTGACCTCGCCGGCCTCGGAGGGATGCACCCGCCAGCTGTCATAGTCGACCATGTCCCAGCGGATCGACTCGGCAGGCGACGAGGCTGAGAAACTGGACACATGCCGGGCGAAGTTGTCCAGTTCGTACGAGCCGGGCGTCCAGGCAGGCAGAGACAGCACGACCGGGTCGGCCGACGCTGTGCGGAAAGACATCTCCACGCGGATCGTCCGGGTCGCGGCGAGCTCCGCATTGAAGATCACCGTGTACGAAATGTCGGATACGGAGTCAGACGTACTCCCCTTTCCGTCCCCGATACTTCCGCTGGCCGCGGCACCTGAGACGAGGACCGCAAGCCCGACGGCCAATATCCCCCGGCCCCATTCCCTTCCCATCGTAATCATCGATCTCTCCCAGAAATAAGCAACGATACTGCTCGTAACCTCTTATATTAACGTTCGGCCGCTCCTACAAGTTGTCAGGCGCGATCCCTCACCAAAAGGAGGCCAGCATGAAACTCAGTGTGCGTGCTCTCGCCATAGCGAGTGCGATCCTGTGGGCGGGAATGTTCCTTCTAATCGCGATCCTCAACCAGGCCGGTGGCGGATACGGTGCTCACCTTCTGGACTTCGGAGCCTCGATCTATCCGGGTTACGCAGGCCCGGCGGGGTGGGGCTCGGTGTTTGTCGTCACGCTGTACGCCGTGATCGACGGAGCGGTCGGGGGAGCGCTCCTGGCCTGGCTCTACAACCACTTCGCGAGCGATGCGGCTCCGTCCACTTAAGCGGAGAGTCGGCCGGCCGGAACTATCGTAATCAAGCGAGTCGCCAGCCCCGAATTTATTTGCGTCCTCCTGTGTCGGAGGGCCAAATTGCTTGCCCGCTCCGGGTGCGGAGTGGCAGCAGTAAGGGGAGGGGCTCGCAGGGCTCTCGTACTGTTATTTGAGGAGGGTGTTGAATGGTTACCCGAATCACCACCGCAGTAACCGCAGTTCTCGCCGGTCTTCTCATCGCCGCACCGGCGCTCCAGGCACAGGACAATCCGTGCGCGGCGGCCGATCAGATGGCGACTGATCAGGTAGCGCACGCGGTGAGTGCCGCTCCCGAATTCATTTCCGCCAACGCGGCGGTCGTTGACATGGAAGGAAACGTGCTGAGGGAGGGCACGAACGGGTGGACGTGTATGCCGGCCGAGGATCCCATGTGTCTGGACGAAGCCTGGGTCGAGTTCATTCACGCCTACATGAACCAGACCGAGCCCAGCGTCACGACGACAGGATTCGGCTACATGATCAATTGCTGCTCTGAGGGCGGCAGCAACACGGATCCGTATGCCGAAGAGGAAACGGCCGACAACGAGTGGCTGTCGGCGGGCGGTCCGCACCTCATGTTGATCGTGCCGGACGTCGCCACTCTGGCGAGCCTTCCGACTCACCCGGACACTGGCGGACCGTGGGTGATGTGGAGAGACACGCCGTACGCGCACGTAATGATCCCGCTAGGAAACTGACCCAGACTTGAAACCAGGCTCTGCGGCGGGGCGCTAGGTGTGCACCTCGCCGTAGAGCAAGGCGTGGTCGGAGTGCTTGTCGATCCAGGCTCGCTTCTGGGTCTTGGTGTTCTTTTCGGGCCAGCCGATGACCTCGACCTCGGCTCCGCCGGGGAACTTCTTGAAGTTGACGCCTTTATCCGCGAACACGTGGTCCAGCTTGCTGCCGGGGAAGTAATTGTCGCTGCCGTTCCACCAGGTCAGATCATGACTGCGGACCAGTGGCCGCATGTTCACGGCGTTTAGCCGCTTTCCGAGCGACTCGATCTCTTCGTCACCGCTGAGGTCGCTCTTGTTATTGTAGGGAGCATTGAGACCCATGGTGTTGAGGTCTCCCAGCGCCACGAACGGGTGCCGGTTTCCGGGACCCGCCAGTTTGTCGAGCGACCTCTTGAGCCTGGCCACGTGGCGGAACATGTCGTCCCGCAGGCCCCAGGCCCGCGGGTCCGTCAGTGACTTCACGTGCAGGAACAGAACCGGGAAGTCTTCGCCTCCGATCCTGAGTGTGGCGAGCGCTCCGGGCCTCAGAGTCGGCACCTTCGACATGAACTCCTCGCGCTGGGTCACGAATGACTGGATCGTGCGCTTTACACCGATCAGGATTTCGAGCCCGCTCCGGGTATTCTC
>JBDLJJ010000069.1:0-14036 GCA_039714435.1 Gemmatimonadota bacterium
AGAACCGCCACTGTCCGCCATCTATGGTTACTCACACCCCCTCCTCATCCCTGTCGTTCGTCCAGCCAGGCAAGGATCGGCTCCTTGTCGCTGGTAAGGTTTTTTCGCAGCCACTCACACGCCTTGTCCATATCGCCGTCTCTCAGCGCCTGAATGATTTCGATGTGCTCCTGGTTCGCCGTCTCAACTATCGCGTGCTCCCTGGCGAAGGCCAGGCCGTAGCGCCTGAAGCGGTTCATGACCTGCGTGATGAGCCCGATCAGAACCTGATTGTCGCACCCCGATACAAGCTCGAGGTGCCAGGCTTCGTCGAGTGACACGCGGGTCTTCATATCCTGAGCAGCCCTCATACCCCAGTTGATGCTCTCCAGTGTGGCTAGAGTCTTCTCTGAGGGAACGCTCGACATCCTAAGCGCCTCCGGGTCGAGTATGGCGCGCAGCGGATACAGGTCCTCGAACTCCTTTCGGGTCAGCTCGCGCACGAAGCTGCCCCGCCGCGGCACGCTGGTCAGCGCTTCCTCGGCCACGAGAAGCGTCAGCGCCTCCCGCAGTGGGGTCCGGCTGACTCCCAGCGCCTCGGACAGGTGCACCTCGTTGATGCGCTCGCCGGCCTTCAGTTCTCCGTCGAAGATCATGTCCCGCAGCTTGTTGGCCAGCTGCTGGCTGATATTGAGACGGCGATCGGCTGTGAGCGTGCCAGTCATGCCGCTCGCGCTGCTTTATACTGATACTGTGCGCTTTCTATCATACTGCATACAGTATGCACTACTGCGTGCGGGCGCAAATATGTGGGCCCGCCGCCCGCTATTATGCTACGAAGTCAGCTTTGAACTCGGGAAGGACGTTTGTCTCAGAGGCTGCCGGACGAACTATGACAGGTGCTCAAGTAACTCCGCGAAGAAGCTTGATTACGCCTTTCTGCGGAATCCCGGCCACGCAAGGCGGCTTATTCGCCTTTGAGAAGGTCGCTACGTCTTTCATCCGCCGGTGCAGAAAGAGTGCGAGTTCATCTTTTCGGATATTGCCGCGACCCGTGAGGATAAAGACCCCGATACCGGCCTGTGCCATCGCTGCTCGTTGGACTTTGTTGCGGTGCATCCGCCAGTCACCTGTCAGCAGTAACCAGGCGTGAGCAGCGCAGAATTGGTAGATCTGCTGATCATCCGCACCCCGCTCTAGTTCAAACGTGACGTGGCTTACGGAGTAACCGAAGGCCTTGAGCCCTCGGGCGAAATCTGGACTCAGATTCTCGTCCAGGAGGAGCTTCACGCGGCGAGAAGCGTTGCCTCGAATTCGACGGCGTGGCGCACAGCATCGGTTGAAATGTCGTAGGCAGTGGCTACAACATCATCCTTGTCGTGGGCAGCAAGACGAGCTAGAACGCTCGTCGTGATTCGAGTGCTGGCGATGGTTGGTGCCCCGAACATGATGCGGGGATTGAGAACTATCGGCACCGCTTTGGTTCGCGGCCACCACAGTTCGGCGAGGGTAGTCTCCTCACTATAGTCTATCTCCTCTAGAATCGGACGCATCAGCTCCGCCGATACGATCTGACTCGCACGAGAATGCGTGAGTTCGACCAGGTCCGACTCCGCCGAGCTGCCCGCTTCCAGGGCCGCGAGAATATCACGACCGTCAGTGAAGATTCGCCGCGACGCGAAGGGATGCCGCGTCTCGAGCAGGTCCGATGCCACATCGCCAGCTTTTCGGACCTTCTGGAGCGAGATGCCCGGGAACTGAACCAGGCGCATGACGACGCGCAGCTCCATCAGCTCCAGGAACGAGAGAGCTATCTGGCCGTCTACACGTGGCACGTCCGAGAAGACTACTGGATCCCTGTGGCGCAGCTCGGGAGAAGCCGGCCCTGGGCGATAAGTGTAGCCATGGATCCAGCGCCGAAGACGAGCTGGTCGCATTCCGAGCAGCCGAGCCGCGTCGGCCTGGGAGTACAAACCGATTCCTGGCGGGATTCGCTTGTTCAGGGCGTTACTCCGAGTTCAGAATGGCAAGTGGCACCGCCGTATCCATAATATAACATAGCGTCATCAGAGCATGAAGCACCCTACGGGCTCCGATTCTGTCGCGGAGGAAACCATGGATTCCACCATGCGGAGATTCTAACCAGTTGTGCCAATCTCTCTTGACTGAGCGCAAGGTTGCAGTATTATAATAGCGTTTACACTATTATAATACTGATAATGTCATTATAATATCGCTTACGGTAACTGATTAGTGAGGCTGGGATGAGACCTCCGGCACAGTCACAGAGCGCCCTGCGAGACCCGCTGAACTACGCGTTGGGGACGGAGACGAACGTCCGCATTATCCGCGTCCTGGTAGCGGCGGAGGCACCTCTAGGTAAGGCTGAAGTGGCGAGGCGGGCCGGTCTGAATCCTTCCGGCGTACGCCGTGCGCTGAGAGGATTGATAGAGCTTGGGATAGTCGAGGAGATCGGGACCGCCGGCAGTCAGCCCGTAAGACTCCGGCCGGAGAGCCGTCTTTCGGGCACGCTTCGGGACTTGTTTCATGCGGAGTTAGAGCAGTTCACGCAGCTTGTCGAGAGCCTGCGCGGCCTGCTCGCGAGCCTCAACCCGCCGCCGCGGTCGGCCTGGATCCAGGGTCCCGTTGCACGAGGTACCGACAAGCCCGGGGATGCACTCGTGGTCGGAGTGCTCACCTCCGCCTCGAGCGCTGCGGATATCAGAGAGCAAATGCTGTCTATGCTGCCCGAATTCGTGACAGATTCGGATGTTCAAGTGGTGCCGCGCGTTTGGACCGCCGCCGATGTTGAGGCCATACCCGAGATGGAGGCGGAACTGGACAGCGTCATCGTGCTCGTAGCACCCCACCCTCTCCAGCTGCTGGAGCGCGACGGGGAAAGGAAGGATCCGGCGGCACGGCGCTCACACCCACAAGCCGACAGGCGAGCGCTGGCACTCGCACGCGCCATCGCAGACCGAATCGAAGACGACCCGGACCTCATACCGCTTGCCGCGCGTAACCTGCGGCACCGCAGGGAACTGGCTTCCGCGCGGGAACAACATGAGCTGGATGAGTGGCTCGAACTCCTGGAGCATAGATCGGCCGCTCAGGTCCGGAGCGTTCTCGTGGACCCCGGCGAGCGGGCAACTCGCCTGCGGCAGTCACTGCCCTTTCTCGATGTGCTGACCGAGACGGAACGCGAGGAGATCGTGGAGCGGGTAGACCATGAAGCGTAGTGAGCTCGAGCACGCGATCCGCGCCGCGTGCGACGTGGCTGACGAAACGGAGCTGTGGGTCTTCGGCTCCCAGGCCATACTGGGGGAACATCCCGGTGCCCCTGAGAGCCTGCGTCAGTCGGCGGAAGTGGATGTCGCACCGAAAAACAAGCCCGAGAACGTCGACCTTATTGATGGCGCGCTCGGCGAGCTATCGCTCTTCCACAGGACGCACGGATTCTATGTGCACGGCCTCTCCGTGGACGCTGCGACGCTGCCCGATGGTTGGAAAGACCGAACATTGGAAATAGACAGCCCCGGTATGCGGCCCAGCAAAGGCTACTGCCTCGAAACACACGATCTGGCGGCAAGCAAGCTGGTCGCTTTCCGGGAGAAGGATCGGGACTTCGTCAGGACCCTGCTGGTGGAAGGTCTTGCGAGCGCTGGCAGACTACTCGAACGCATCTCGACTCTTTCCGTTGCTGACGCGGACAGGCTCAGACTGAGCAGGTGGGTCGAGAGCACAGCGGCGGAGCTGTAAGGGAGGCCTGATTTGCGGGTCGTTCTAGCAGTCGCGGCCCAGCTCACGCACACTGCGCTCCGAAACGGCGAGATCGAATCGGCACTGGATCCCGGCCTGACGCGAGCCTGCCTCGGCCGGCGGACCGACCCAGCCGTGCCCGGTGCTCGTCACGTGGAGCGTGCTGCCCTGCCAGCGCTGGAAGCGCACGTCGGCGTTTTCAATGCGGGCGGCGGGATCCTTTGCAGCCAGGAGACCGGCGGGATCGACGCTCGTCGGTAGCTCTAACCGGCGGGCCTCATCCGGTCCAATGGCGAGAACGAACGTCGTAACCGACCAAATGCTGTCATCCTCCTCTGGGCGAGCGACAACCGCCAGGTAGCGGCTGTCGGGGCTCCAGTGCGCGGCGGCGTATCCCGGCACGAGGAGTGAAGTCACGAGGCTCCCGGACGAGGCATCGCTGTGAACTGACCTCACGCTCACGCTCTGCATCACCCCTCTGGCAGCCTTGTGCGGCTCCGGCCCGACGAGCACTGCGTACTGGCCGTCAGGAGACGTCTGGATCGTGTAGTGGTCGGTTCTCCCCCCTTTCCGATACACGAACTCCATACCGGCGTGTGAGCGGCGCAGCATGACGGCCGAATCCGGCGAACCCCAGTCGAACGGCTCTAGCAGCACTCCCTCATTTAGCAGAAATATGGCATCGTCTGTTGTAAGAACTTCCGCCGCAATGAGATCGTCGAACGAACTCACGCTGGAAGGGTGGCCCTGCTCCACCGCCGCGGCCATACGGTCGGCCAGGCGCTGCACCCGCTGGTCGGGGGTTCGCGGGAACGCGGGCGAGTCGAGAACGAAGTTGTAGTAGAAGATGGCCAGCAGAATAGCCACGATTACCAGGGCGTTAGCCTTGCCGAACCCGCCCAGCCAGCGTCGGGCACGGGCTGTGTACTCGGCCCGCGTGCGCCAGCGCGACTTGAGCCAATAGAGGCTCATGCTGCGGGCCCGCGGGAGTTCACCCGAGCCTCAGCGCACCTCGAAGTTTCGGGTATAAGTCTTCCGGCCGTTGACGCTGATTTCCAGGTTCGATGTCGGAGACACTCTGGCTTCGGTCTTGGCGTCGTTGACGAAGATGACGTAGTCACCCGCCGGGACCCCCAAGAACCTGTAGTCTCCGTCGCTGTCCAGCTTGCTCACGGCGACCGTCAGGCCGTCAGCGCGGACGAGTTGGACATCCGAGATCTTATCCCGGTTTCCGGAGATTCCGCCCCTGATCACGGTGTTGCCGGCACGCGCGATGTCTACCGTGCTCCTGGCCGGCTCCGAGCGCCGACCGTCGCTGGAAATCGCCACCACGTCATAGGCCAGGCGGCCCGCTGGGAACGGACCGGCCATCACTTCGAGCACATTACCGTCGGACGAGCCCTGGACGAGCCCATTGACCCACAGCTCCATGCGTGCCACGGACTCGCCGCGTGAGGACGGCGTGCCTCGTGCCAGGAACTCGATGCGGTGACCGGTCAGCGGGGCCTCGGGCACGGTCATGGCGTTCACGCCCACCGCGAAGGCTGCCGCGTCAGCCGCGGCGGCGTTGGTGGGATTCGCGCGAGCCGCCCGGCTGATCGCACCGGGGAGCCGGAGATTGCCCGGCCGCTTCGGTGGCTGCGCAGCCGCGGTCTGCTGGCCCGCCGGCTGCTGGGCCGCCTGCCCAGTTTGCCTCTCGTGGCGCACGGCCGAGAACTCCACTTCGGTCCAGCCGGGCACTCCCGCGTCCGCGTTAGCACGCGGGTAGATCAGGCGTCCGCGGAGCCGCCCGCCGTCGACCTCGCCCGTGATCAGGCGGGTTTCGTCCACCGCCGCTGGGTAGGTCCACACAGCGACAAAGCGGCCGTGACCTACGCGGCCACGGAAGGTCGTGGCAGACATGGCACTGGCGAAGCTTCGGAACTCGATCTCGATCTGGTCCCCGGTCTGCTTGACCCTGAGCGTCGTGTTGTCGCGCAGCTGCCGCGTTTCCGGCGCGCGATCGGTGTGATACGTCGTGCCGCGCACCTCTACCTGGTATTCGCCGGCGATGTTCTGGCCGGGCGCGGGAAGGGGGTGCGCCAGGAATGCTACCACAGCCACCGCGCCGATTGCATTGAATCGAATCATTGAGCCTCCCTATTGGTCGTCGTTATCGCTTCTTGGTTATCGCTTCAGCCGCCGGCGCCGGCGTCCGTCTTGAAGGCGGTCTCTATCGCCTGTAGGTCGGCGGCCGAGCGCGGAACGCGGCTCGTCGGGGGTAAGGCGGAGTCCAGCCGGGGACGTCCGGCCTGCCAGTACACACTGAGCCAGGTCGGGTCGAGCTGGCCATTGAACAAATCCCCGAACGCCGCTTCGCTGTCCGCGTAGCGGCCTGTCATGTAGTCGTAGACGGCGAGGGGAAACAGATGCAGCACCGGCCCGCCGGAGACCAGCGCGGCCTCTGGATCCGAGTGGCCGAGAATCTCGCGGCCCAACTGCGGAAGCAGGACGGCCAATTCAACCACGGTCACACGGCTTACGTCCGCGGACGTGTCTGTTTCCCTCTTCACGACCAGGTTCGTCCTGTCCAGCGCTCGGAACAATCCCCGCGCGCCGGTTGTGCGGCGCGCGGCCTCGGCGACCACGACCCCCATCGCCGTTTCGTTGTGGGCGAAGAGGAATCCGGGAAGGTCCGCCACATCGTAGGCCGCGTATTTCTTGCCCTTAGCCTTGAGTTCCGGAATGCCGAGCGGCTTGATCCGGTCGTACAACCAAACGTCATCAAGCGTGGATGTCTTGCGGTATTTCGCGTCCGGAGCAGCTTTCTCGACGTACATGTACCCGTTCTTGCCCAAGCCCTCCATAGCTTCGTCAACCAGGTGTGGCTCGAACAACATTTCGACCGCGCCCGCAACAGCCTCATCGTAAACAGTGCTCTTGTCGGGAATTAGTTCGAAGCCGCCGTGGTCTCCGTCCTTTCCGTAGCCGTAGTCCACACCCCCGGCGCTGAACAGGTGAGGACGGGCGTCTGACAGGGCCTGGACGTGCGTCAACTCGTGCAGAAAGGTGCTCCGGCTGTCCTCCGCGGAGCTGAGGTTGGCTTCACCTGTCGAGAACGAGCCGGCCAGGACACTGCCTGAAAGATCCAGGGCTTCGTCGTCTTGGGCCGACGGCCACACGGCGGTTCCCGCCGCGTCCACGGAGGCATCGTAACGATCTTCGACGACCTTGCCGCCGTTCTGTAGAGCCTGACCGGCATCGTCGATCAGATATACCGCGACGCGTTTGCCCCGGACATCTAGCAGGTCAGCTACCAGGGCCTGGAAACGGCGTGACGCATCGTCGACTGGCTCCTGCACGAGACTGCGTACCAGATCGTGCAGACCCTGAATGTCAGTGTCGCGCCAGAAATCCGAGTCCTCTTTTCCGGCCAGCAGAGCCGCTGAAGCCAGGCGCTGCGGCAGGTAGGCGGGGTTCGCGTTGTTCGGATCGGACACATAGTAGAACAGCAGGTAGCCGGCGATGCGCTCGCGGGGCGTGGCTACCGCCGTCGGTGGACCGGGCGTGTGGTGCGACGCTCGCGCAGACGTGCGTTCCACGCTGTCGGCTCCCCTGTCAGCGCTCGGGACATCTCCCGAAAAAGCGCTCAGTCCCAGCGCGACCAGGCCGGCTACGCCGACGGAAATAACTCTCATGGGATCAGTCCTGTGGGGGATTGAGGAAGAGGATGGGATTGGCCGTGCGCTGGCGGCCCGTGCTTTCCGAGCTGTTGTTTCCGTACAGCCACGTGATTTCGTACTCGTACTCCGTCTCGCCCACCGGCAGCAGCACGTCGGCACTGCTCACCGTCTCACCCCGACCGGGACGCAGCACCGCCTCCGAGAACCGCTCCGCCTCGCCAGCCGCATAGTACAGATGCACCGTCACAGCCCCCACGCCCTCCAGCGCACTCGCACTCCCTTCCAGATCTATCGTCCGCCGTACATAAGGCGCCGGCAGCGCTACCGTTCCGTCCCGGCCAGTCTGCCACGGCTCTTCCACCGATAGTCCGCCGAACAGGCTCCACACTGTCCTGTACTCGTACTCCATCCACTCGTCACGGCTCTCTTCCCCGCTGAATCCGTACAGCAGACGGAAGTCGTGGCCGCGCTCGTTGAAGCGTTCCGCTCCCACCGTCAGCTCTTCGCGTACGTCCTCGCCCCGCCGTAGCTGCACGTTTACGAAGTTCACGTACTCGCCGAAGTCTTCCGCATTCAGGCCGTCCAGGCGGAAGGCCACCTCACGCTGCCGGAACAGCGGCTGATCCAGATTAATCTCCCGAAATACACGGTCGTCGTCCTTGTAGCGCCGCAGGTCGCCTATCGGCTGCGCGAAGTTGATCACCTGACTGCCGGCCATGTATTTGCTCATGTCCAACTCGAACGTCCCGCTCTGACGACGCTTCCGTAGCTGCAGGGCCGCCACTACCGCGAAACTTGGCTTCGACTCCGAGGCACCTGCATCGCCACCCCTCGCTCCGCCCGCCCCAACGCCAGCCACTGATGCCGGCTCCTTGGCCTCCCCGTCGTCTTTGATCGCCTCCCGCTTCGGCGGCGGGCCAGCCTTCTCGGCATCAGCCACGGCGACGGTGCGCAGATGATTGCCAGCAGCCGCCTCATCCGACGGTTCGTCCGGCCTGCCGCTCGGCTCTCCCAGGCCCAATTCGTCTTCGAGTTGGTCTATCTCCTGCATCGTCGCCAGCAGCTCCACCTTACGAAGCTGTAGCTCCTCCAGCGGCGGATCCCTATAGAACGTGAGGAGCTCGGCCTGTTCCTCGGTGAGGTCGCCGTGCGAAACAGCGTAAGCGCGGAGAGCGTCGGAGTAGGCCAGGAAAGTTGCCATACGGAAACGGAGGTACAGGACATCGGAGCGAAGAGTAGCCAGCCGTTCGAGTCTGTTATCTGCCGCACCCGGTGAACGTCCGCCGCTTGTCTCCTTATCGCTCAGCTCTTTCTCGTGCGCCCGAGCGGCCATCAAACGCTGTTCGTGGTCCGCGAGGAAGTTCTCTGCCGTCTCCAGTTCGCGGGCCGTCGCGGAGGCTAGGGCTGACGCCTCGACCTCTGCGTTGCCTCGTTCGGTGCGGGCGGCAGCGGCCTTTTGTTCCCATTTCCTGGCGGATCGTTCGAGTCGCGTGGCCATCCGATTGTAATCGATCCACGCATCCGTGTAGGCGATGTGACTGGCCTTGAAGGAATCTTCGAGGATCCGTTCGGTTGTGGCATCTTCCCCGCGGGCCTCGAGTTCGTCGGCCTTCTCCTTGGCACTCTCCATTATTTCTGAGAACTGTTCGGCTGTTGTTCCCGCAGCCCGTCGCTGTAGTTCTTCTTTCCCGAGATCAGATCTCGCTTTCGCCGCCCGGCGCCGGGCGGTCTTCTCTTCCTTCGTGACCACGGCCGCCCTCGTCGCCTCATCCTGCCAGGCTCCCGCCGTTTCTCTCAGGTTGGCGACGTGTCGCTCAAGGCGGCCCTGCAGTTTCCCCAGAATCGCGACGGTCAGGTTCGCGAGCTGGAGTTCCCGTTGATCGGTGCCACCGCTAGAGGCTCCGCCAGCCTCAGAATCGTCAGCGGCAGCCTTTGCCTCACCTGCGGGCCGCGGCGGAGTCGGACTGGGCTTCGCGGCTGCTGCTGCTGCACGGGCGGTCGGTTGCGCAGCCGGAACAGCTGCTGCCACCTGCTTGACGCGCTTGTCGGCCTCGTCCCGGGCCGCCTTCAGCATCTTCGTGGCACGGTCCAGAAGTCCGCCTCCGCCTGCCTGGCCCGCCAGCTGCCCCAGCGACGGCATGCCCGTACCCTCCACCGGTTCCAGCATCAGCGTCATCAGCTTGTCGTAGGCCGCCTGCACCATCTTTTCCTGCTGCGCGTCCTCGCCCACCTGCACCAGACGGATCGCTCCCGTGTCACGCAGATCGTCGAACGCCGCAGATACTTCCCCTGCCAGCACAGGCGCCGACACCGCGGCCTGGAACGACTGGTGCTTGTAGATCCGGTCCCAGTCGGCCTCCAGGCGCGCACGCACCGGCGCACGCAGTCCCGCCACTTCCATCTCGAACACGAAGCTCACGTCCGGCTGCGTCATCTCGAACGATTCCCACAGGATCTTCGAGCCCAGCTTCGTCAGCCGGATCGAGATCGCAGCACGGCTGCCCTCCAGCACCGGAGCCGCGCCCAGTCCTACCACGCGCCGCGTCAGCTCTCCGTCTTCTTCCATGAAGGACGACACCAGACCAAACGTCCCCGACCGGTAGATCACCGGGCCCACTATCCGCGCTCCCGGATGCTCGCGGCCCAGTTCGTTCTCCGCCGCCCGCACCGCTCTGTCATCCACGTCCAGCTGCACCACGGCGTGCACTATGCCGCCGCCGTCTCCCTCGCGCGCCGTCTCTTCGTCTTCCCCCGGACGCACATTGTCCACGTAGCGCAGAAACGAGAACTGCGGCCGGCCGCGTTCGTCTTCGGCCAGACGCGCCTGGTTCGGCACGTAGTAATAGTCCAGGCCCGGCTCCAGATCAGTTCCCAGCACCGGATACAGCGTCAGGCCGCCCGCCTCGACTGGTGAGTCCAGCAAGACCTGCTGCGCTCCCAACTGCGCGGGGACTGCCAGCACCATTGCCGCCGTGACGAGACCTACACATGTAATCAAACGAGTACAGATGACGAGCGAGCGAAGTCTCATGGGATCAGTCCTGTGGGGGATTGAGGAAGAGGATGGGATTGGCCGTGCGCTGGCGGCCCGTGCTTTCCGAGCTGTTGTTTCCGTACAGCCACGTGATCTCGTACTCGTACTCCGTCTCGCCCACCGGCAGCAGCACGTCAGCACTGCTCACCGTCTCTCCCCGACCGGGACGCAGCACCGCCTCCGAGAAACGCTCCTCCTCGCCAGCCGCATAGTACAGATGCACCGTCACCGCTCCCACACCCACCAGCGCCTTCGGACTACCTTCCAGATCTATCGTCCGCCGCACGTACGGCGCCGGCAGCGCTACCGTTCCGTCCCGGCCAGTCTGCCACGGCTCTTCCACTGACAGTCCGCCGAACAGGCTCCACACCGTCCGGTACTCGTACTCCATCCACTCGTCACGGCTCTCTTCTCCGCTGAATCCGTACAGCAGACGGAAGTCGTGGCCGCGCTCGTTGAAGCGCTCCGCTCCCACCGTCAGCTCTTCACGTACCGCATCGCCGCGGCGCAGCTGCACGTTTACGAAATTCACGTACTCGCCGAAGTCTGCTGCGTTCAGGCCGTCCAGGCGGAAGGCTACTTCCCGCTGGCGGAACAGCGGCTGGTCCAGGTTTATCTGCCGAAACACACGATCGTCGTCTTTGTAGCGCCGCAGGTCGCCTATTGGCTGCGCGAAGTTGATTACCTGACTGCCGGCCATGTATTTGCTCATGTCCAACTCGAACGTCCCGCGCTGACGACGTTTCCGTAGCTGAAGAGCCGCTACTACGGCAATGTTCGGACGTGAAGACGCGGCCGCAGCGCCGCCTGCTCCGCCTCCGCCTCCAGCAGCTCCGCCAGCGACAGCTCCACCAGCGCCGCCAGCGACAGCTCCACCAGCGCCGCCCACCACAGGCTCCTCGGTGCGCGCCGTCAGCTGCGGCATGTCGGGTAAGAACTTGGACATCTCCAGGATCGCCGACCGGGCCAACTCGCGGTGTCCGCGACGGTTGGGATGGAAGGCTCCCAGACCCCACTGCTTCACTATCTGAGCGAGGATGCCGACCCACCACGAGTCACCGCCGCGGAAGCTGATGCGCGGACAGTAGCTGTGCTTCTGGAACTCGAACACGTGGTTGTCGGCCAGCCGCCAGCCGAGTGCCGCCGCGCGCTCCCGCTGAAGCTCCTGCAAAGGAACGACTACGTTCTCACTGGCCCAGGTCCACATGCGCGGACCGGCCGGAATGAAGCAGCCTACCTGCACCTCGTTCGGTCCCCAGGCGGATCCACTTCGCTTTCGCCCGAACAGGGGGTCCGGGTACATGAGCAGAACGACGCGGTCGGGAGCGACACCCATTCCTTCCAGACGCTTGGCCACTTTCGCATAGCGGCCATCTTCCCCTTGCAGGCGGCCGACTCGCGCTTTCAGAGAGTCCGTCGCCTCGCCACCCGGACAGTTTCCGGGCGAGATGCACTCGATCACCACATCCGCGAAGCCCATGTCATTTCCGCCCCCCGTCATCAGGACGACGTCGGGGACGCGACCTGAGGCCTTAATAAGGGCCTCGAGCTTATCGAGCTGGGGCTCGCGGTCCACGCCTCGGTCGGTGAACGATTTCAGCAGGCCTTCGTTCAACTCCCCTCCCGAGCAGGCGAGGAACGTGAAGTTTACGGGCCGCTTGATGTGTTCAGTGACGATGTCGGCCACGACATGGGGCCAGCCCCACTTGCTGCGGTGGCACTTCTCGTCGTCCATCCACTTCCAGGCGTTGATCGGAACGCCGGTAGTAGTGGGATTGCCCTCGCCGGACGAGAACGAATCGCCGAGCGAGGCGATCCACAGGCCGTCGCCAATCGAGCCAGCCTCGCCGGAATCGTCGACCAGCCGCAGTTCTGCGCCGGTGGCGGCCGGCGAATTTGGTGCATCGGCCGCCCCACCGCCCTCGATCCGGTCGAGTATATCGTCCATTTTAGGGGGTGGCTCCGCGCCGAACCCAAGATCCTCCAAAAGGCCGGGGTCGACGGTCGGATCGTCCATAAGATCCGGATGTTCGGCGGTCAAACCGATCTCACGCTGAAGCTCGGCAGTCTCGCGGCCTGTTTCCTTATGGTTTTTGCGGTTCTTGGCGAGCACCTTTTCCCACCCACTCGTGTCTTCTCTAATCACCTTCTTTGCGTGATCGCTCACGTCCGGAGAGTCCAGCAGGGGCTGAAGACCCTCGATCGCCTCTTCCTGGACAACCATGTGGCCCCGATAAGAGGCCAGGTTCGCCCATAACTTGGCCAGCCGGTCTATCCGAGGGTCCTCTCTGATTTCGGCCAGAAGCGATGGGTCCACGCCTGTGTCGGCGAGAGCGCGCTTCGTGTCGATTCGGTGCCGGAGCCTCGGGATCAGATCTGTCAGCAGACGCTGTTCCATTCCGGCGGAGATCTCGGCCAAGCCGAGGCATCCATTCAAGTCGTCCCGGTCGAGATCAGGTGTACATGCGGATCGTTCTTTCGCTTCATCCTGGGCAACGGACTTGGCCCAGGCCTCATAGTCGGGCAGAACTTTCGTATCGAGGTAGTCAGCCTCTCGCTCCCAGATGAGCTTCATGTAGGCTCGCTTGCGGTCCCGGCTCAATTCCGTGTCGGGCTCGTCTTGGCTCCGATCCTCCGACACGGCTAGCGCAGCGACGTCATCGCCGGCACCTGTCGGTTCGGTGTCTGCGGGAGCCGGGCGATCCGGTTCGTCTGCCGCATCTGCATCGGCAGCGGCGGCAACCGCCTTTGTCGCGCGACTTGGTTTCTCCGCGGCGGCTTCACGGGCTGCTGCGGCCGGCCGTACACCCGGTACCGCGTCTACCACCTGCTGGACCCGCTTATCGGCCTCCGCCCGGGCGCTGGCCAGCATCTTCGTGGCCCGGTCCAGAAGTCCGCCTCCGCCTGCCTGGCCTGCCAGCTGCCCCAGCGACGGCATGCCCGTACCCTCCACCGGCTCCAGCATCAGCGTCATCAGCTTGTCGTAGGCCGCCTGCACCATCTTGGCCTGCTGCGCGTCCTCGCCCACCTGCACCAGACGGATCGCTCCCGTGTCACGCAGATCGTCGAACGCCGCCGATACCTCGCCCGCCAGCACTGGCGCCGCCACCGCGGCCTGGAACGACTGGTGCTTGTAGATCCGGTCCCAGTCTGCCTCCAGGCGCGCACGCACCGGCGCCCGTAGTCCCGCCACTTCCATCTCGAACACGAAGCTCACGTCAGGCTGAGTCATCTCGAACGATTCCCACAAGATCTTCGAGCCCAGCTTCGTCAGCCTGATCGAGATCGCAGCACGGCTGCCCTCCAGCACCGGCGCCGCGCCCAGACCCACCACACGCCGCGTCAGCTCTCCGTCTTCTTCCATGAAGGACGACACCAGACCAAACGTCCCTGAGCGGTAGATCACCGGGCCCACTATCCGCGCTCCCGGACGCTCACGCCCCAGTTCGTTCTCCGCCGCTCGCACCGCTCTGTCGTCTACGTCCAGCTGCACCACGGCGTGTACTATGCCGCCGCCGTCTCCCTCGCGCGCCGTCTCTTCGTCTTCCCCCGGACGCACATTGTCCACGTAGCGCAGAAACGAGAACTGCGGCCGGCCGCGT
>JBDLJJ010000070.1:0-13986 GCA_039714435.1 Gemmatimonadota bacterium
GCGCACGCCTCCCCCGTACAATCAAAGCCTCTGACGTAACCGTATGCGTGTGCGGCCTCGTGCAAAAGGCTCTGCATGGCTACGTCATGAATCGAAAACCTCTTCTCCCATTCCCGGAACTGCCATTGAAGGCCAGGAACATCGAGATATATGATACCACCTTTTCCGTCGGCAAACTTCACCATGCATGCCTTCGCAATGGAGTTGGCACACTTATGACCCGTGTAGTCCGCCTTCACGGTCCAAACCCCCTCGTCCTCCTCGAGAGTATTGAGCACCAGTGCGCAAACGTCGGGATCCAGCTCCACGCATCTCTCGCCATAGGCCGCGGTTCCGTCCTCGTAGTCAATGGTGTCGCTCCCCTCTTCGCGCGGCGAGAGATCAATACATCCGTCATTGCTCGCACTCTGGATACAGAGCCCGAAGGCATCGAGGAACCTGGCCGGAGCGCTACCGGCGTACGCATAAAGATTGATACCGCCCGCGTTGCCGATAGGGTCCTCCTGTAAGAATCGCCCCGTAAAGGCATCGTAGTAGCGATTGCGAAAAAAGGACACCTGGGGGGCCTCCGGCGATGTTGCCCTCGAGAGCCCAAACCCCCGGCTGCCATCGATCGCGCCGCCATACTGGCCGATGTCGGACCATACGAAGCCTGTATCATCGGCCTTGCAGTCGCCGCCCTGACCTCCGCTGTGGTAGCTGGTCAGGCGCCCTCCGACCGTCACATACTCCGCGGTCGTGTTTCCGTTGCATGTGATGTTGGGCCAGAGGAAGACCACGAGCGGGTTGTCGACGCCGGGGCCATGCAGGAACTCGGCGCCGCGGTGCTCGATCACATTGTCCCCGTCGTAGAATGTCCAGTAGTTGAGGCCAGAGTCCCGGCTCTCGCCCACTCTGCGCCGGAGGCCATCGTAGTGGTATTGAATCGAATGCTTCAGTACAGCCCCCACGCTCGCGCAAATGCTCAATCCAGACAGTGGAACATGCTCGGTGAGGCAGCCCGGCCGTGACCCGTCGTTGACGGGCATGTGATAGACTAGCCGCCCGGCCGCATCGTAGTGAAACTCGTTTGCGACCCAGAACGTGGCCACTCGCCAGTGTTCGCGGATCTGGTTGCCATTGTGATCATAACGGTAGAGCTTGCCGTCGATGATAGAGTCGTCGTTGTAAAAGTTCCTCCGTTCGAGCCTGCTCGAACCCGCGTAGTAGACGTTCTTAATCGAGTCTCCGGTCGATCCGGGGACCACTCTTTCCCATTCTCTGTTCCCGTTCGCGTCATAGCGGTAGTCGCGGTTGTCCGGAGCTGTGCCCGAATAGTGGTGCTTCGTCATCCTGCCGGTGTCGTCGTACTCATACTCGCTTAATTCAGTCGATGCGGTCGCCCCCGTTCCCTCTACCTCCTCAAGCCTGAGCAGGTCGTCCGCGGCCGTGAAGGTGAACTCATCGTCGGTGATCACGCGGAGAACGCTCTCCGCGTGCTGGTGCGCGAGCCGACCGCCCGAGTCGTACCGGAACGTTGCCCAAGTGCCGCTGGGCAGGTGAAGACTGTCCTGCCTGCCGACGTTGTCCCAGGCGAGGGAAACGCTGCCCGCGGGCCAGCTCCAGTTGAAACCAGGTAGGAGCGTCGACGGGCCATACGAAATGTCGGTGAGAGTGCCATCCTCGGAATTGTAGGAGTAGTTGTACGTCCGGAACTCGGTCTGAAGCGTTTCCCGCGCTCCTGACCGGTTGTAGGTATAGCGAAGCGCTTTAGTCGGTGAGGCAAACTTGAGCGCCGTCGAGTCGAACTTGAGTGTGCCCTCCTTGCTAAACTGGCGAGTGATGATAGCCGCGTTGTTCTCGATCCGCACGGCGTTGCCCATCGCATCGTAAGTGTAGAGAATCGTATCTGCCGGGGTTAGGATCCGCCCCACCACCATCGTTGAGTCAAAGAATGCTTGTGAGAACGAGTCTGCGTACACCGCGTTGAGCTCCGTCGCGTCATCAACCTGCGTGACGCCTACGATCTGGGTCCGCCGTCGATTCAGCCGGTCATAAGCCGTCCAGACCGAGTCACTCTGCCGATTGATAGTCTTCGTCAAGTTGTTCGCTTCATCGTAGAAGTACTGCTCTTCCATGCCGAACTCATCCGTCATGATCTCCTGCATGCCACGTGGGTGGTAGGTCCACGTCCGCTCGACGTCGTTCGGGTCGGTAAGCGAGGTGCGACTGCCGTCGTCATCGTAGCCGAATCGCGTCGTAAGAAGGTCGCCGACATTTACTACCACGGCCGCCGAGTCTTGCCAATTCATTTCGTCGTGGAAGAAACGGCTAAGCCGGTCCCCGGGTGCGGCAACCTGGGTCACGTTGCCGGCCGCGTCGTACTCGTAGGTCGTTGTGCGTCCGTCGAACGTGGCACTGTCTACATTGAACGTCGAAGGGGAGTAGCCTAGGCTCGCGACCTGATCAGCGAGGCTACTCGTCTTTGTCACCGGGTCCCAGGTTGGCACACCGTGCTCAGTGGCGGTCTCCACCAGGCCGTAGGCAGCGTACGTGAAGGTCGTCCTGCTAGTCGGGCTCGCGGGGTTTCCAAGGATCACTTCCGCTAACGTGCCATCTGTGTTGTAAGCGTAGTGCTGAACGACTCGGTCGTTCGCCGTCAGGGGCGAGCTGACTTGGCTTGGCATGGCGTTCGCGTTGGGGTCTTCATAGCTGTAGATAATCGAATCGGTCCCGGCACTATGAGTGGAGTCTATCGACGCCACGAGGCGCATACGACCGTCGTACGTATTCTTGACCACTGCCCCATTCGACGATTCAGCACGCACCGCGAGCAGTGATGCGCTCGGATGGTAAGTGATATCCGTGGCGTTCCCATATGGGTCGACGATCCTCGTCACTGCGCCGAGCCTGTTCGTATAGAACTGTACGACGTCTGAGCTATCCGTTCGGGGGCCGTCGATCTTTGTGGCGGTGTCGGTCGCTGCCGCCGCTGTGTTCCCGCTCGCCGCCAACGCGAGACCGCGGATGGCCAGCGGTCTGAAAGTCGTGGAGGATAGCGGGATACCGGGCAGCGTGTCCTTGAACAGGAGCGGTGTCGGACCGTGGTAGGCATAACGCGTCTCATAGCCGCGGCGGCTCGTCCGGCCCACCATGCGGTGGTTGTTGTAGTCGAACGCGATCTTCTTTGTGACAATGAACCCTGGGTCGAGCAGGTCGCTCAAGTCGCCGCTCGCGTTCACGGTCACGTTGAGCTGCCGCACGATCGGATCGTTCACGTAGTCGAGGTTGCTTGCCGCGTCGTAGGCAAACACGTAGCGCTTGTTCGACTCCCAGGGCGAGATCCGGATCTGGTTCAGCCTGTAGCCCGTGCTGCCGACGTAGGTGTACTCGGCGGCGTTACCGACGCGGTCGGTTACCCAGCGCTGCCGGCCGTCCGTGTCGAAGTAGATTCGCGTGCCGTCGAGCAGGCGACGCTCATACATCGTCACGGTCCCGCCCGAGCCGGGCTGCGGGTTCGGCACCGTGGCGAGTTCGATCGTGTCCCGGTAGGCACCCTGCGGCGCGGTCCAGATGTTTGTCTGGCCGACCGGATTCTTGTAATACGCCGCGCTTCCGTCGGCACCAACAAGGAGCAGTCCGTTGTTCGGTTGGTTGGGATGTAGCTCTGCGACCCCCGCCACGGCCCAGCCCGCACCATATGGGCTGTCTCGACGGTTCACGACGATCAGCTCCGACGTCGGCAGAGGCGTGGACTTGGGCACCGTGCCGAAGAACGCCCGAATCGTAAGGTCGTACTCATACACGCCCGTTGCTAGGCCGTCCGCCTCCGCGTCGAACCCCACCGCGACGCGTATTACCGTGTCCAAGTCCGGCAACGCTTCTCGGGGATACGAATGAGTATGGGTGGCCTGGCCTACGCTGAGTTCGACCCTGAAGCTGTCGGGCTGGGCAACTGAATCCCTCCACACGTTGGCCATCACGATCGGGTAGGGCGTGGCCGTTCCGCTGTTGTAGATGAGCGACAGCGTGCGGTCGCGGCCGAGCGTCCGATACGCAGGCATCGCGTGGACCGCGAGCAGCTCACCGCACTGGAACGCCGCTGCCGGGCCCGCGTCGGTCGTTACGCAGGCGCTACGAGCGTGCAAGTCCCCCGGATTCATCCCGATGTCGGCCGAGAGCGGTGCCTCGGGTGGCGGCACGGGCGCGCCCGTGACCGTGACGTCGTAGGTGCCCCAGTCCTGATCGCAGAACTTGATGCAGCCTTGCTCCTTGATCAGCAGCTTGATCTCGCCCGTACCGGCGCCGCCGGCCGTGTAGGTAACTGTAATGGTTGCGATCGCCTCTGGCTGAGGTAGCAGGAAGCCGTCGATCTGCGTGATGTCGGGAACGCACGCGGTGATCTGGACCCGTAGGCGTGCACGTCACGTCGTAGAAGGCCGCTGTCGTGGGCGCGACAACGAACATCTCGAAGGTCACCGTACCTGTCGAGCCACCGTCCACCGTGACCGGCTCCTGGTCGGGCGTCACCGAAATGTTCGCCGCTGGCTCCGCGACCGGCCCTTCGAAGCCCAGTTCACTGGCCACCACGGACGACTCCGAGGCGGGCGCCTCTTCTGTCAACATCGCGCGTGCGAGGGAGAACAACGACACCAGCAGGACCAGCGCGAACCGGGTAGCCACGGGACGGCTCCTTGGGTGCAGGTGGACCGGGAGACGCGCGCGTGGCGGACGTCGCCCTTCTTCGCTCCACCTACCTATCTATCGGGCCGAAACCGGTCGGAGGTAGGACCGATCGTACCAAAATCGGGGCCGATCGTACCAACAAGTCGACATAGCGTACGTGAGGCCCATGTGGCGCGGGCCTAATCGCTCACGCGCATGATTTCCTGAGGCGTAGTGAGGCCCCGATAAACGTACTCGAAGGCCGCATCGCGCAGCGTCCGCATCCCGGACTTGGCAGCTTCGTCGCGGATGTCGGTCGCGGACGCACCGCGACCGAAGTCAGCGCGGGCCGAATCGCACATGGAGAGCAGTTCGTAGGTGCCAGTGCGCCCTCTGTATCCGGTGCCACGGCATTCGGAGCAGCCAGCGCCCCGCCTAACCCGGTCGAGTCGGATCCCGCTTGCCTCCGCCCAGCTCGCCTCTGACTCGCTCGGCATTGTCCAGAGCCCGCACTTTGTGCAAGTGAGTCGGACCAGACGTTGGGCCAGCACGGCCTGGACAGTGCTCGTGACCAGGTAAGGCTCGACGCCCAGATCGACCAGCCGGGTGAGCGCGCCGGCCGCGTCGTTGGTGTGAAGCGTCGACAACACCAGGTGGCCGGTCAGCGCGGCGTGGATGGCGATCTCGGCAGTTTCCAGGTCCCGGATCTCTCCCACCAGCATTACGTCGGGGTCCTGGCGCAGCAGGGCGCGCAGCGCGGATGCGAAGGTCAGTCCGATACTGGGCCTGATTGAAACCTGTACGGCGCCGGGCAGCTCATACTCCACCGGGTCCTCGACCGTGAGGATCTTCTCCGTCCCCAAGCGGATGTGATCGAGCGCGGCGTAGAGGGTCGTGGTCTTTCCCGAACCCGTGGGGCCGGTGACGAGGACGATCCCATGGGATCGTGAGGCCGCGGACAGGAACTGATCCCGGATGCCGGCGGGCATGCCCAGCTCGTCGATGCTCAGGCGCGCCGATGCGGAGCCGAGCAGCCGGAGAACCACGCTCTCGCCATGCAGAGAGGGCAGCGTGCTGACGCGCACGTCGAGTCGCCGACCCGACACGGACAGTCGAATCCGCCCGTCCTGCGGAAGCCTTCGCTCCGCGATGTCCAGTTCCGCCATGATCTTCTGTCCAGTGACACCCAGTTTTGCGCAGTTGGGAGACACCCAGTTTTGCGCACCCTTGCTCAGGCAGAGTTCTGTTCACCTCCCTGGTTTCGGGGTGAGGGGTCGGGCTGCTGAGAGAGCAGGCCATCGAGTTCCCTGAGCCGGTAGCTGCGCCCGTCGATGTGGACGATGTGGCAGTGGTGCAGCAGGCGGTCGAGGATCGCGGTGGTGAGGATCTCATCGTCGGCGAAGATCTCGGGCCAGTCGCGCACGTGCTTGTTCGAGGTCAGGATGATGGAGCCCTTCTCGTAGCGCGCTGATGAGGCGGAAGAAGAGGTTGGCCTCGGCGCGGTCGAGCGGCCGGAAGCCGACCTCGTCGATGACGAGCAGCGCGCTGTTCAGGTAGCGCTTCGAGCGTAGCCTTCGCGGCGGGACCGCGGCGTCGCCCTTGAGCACGTGCATGAGGTCGTCGAGCACGTAGTGCTGGGTGCTGAAGCCGTTCTTGATCGCGCGCACGCCGAGCGAGACGGCGAGGTGGCTTTTGCCGACGCCGGGCGGGCCCATGAAGAGCACGTTCTCGCTCTGGCGTACGAAAGAGCAGGTGGCGAGCGCGTCCAGCTTCGTGCGGTCCACGCGTGGCTGGAAGGTCCAGTCGAAGTCCTCCAGTGTCTTGCCGGTCGGTAGGCCGCTCAGCTTGAGCGAGGTCGCGACGCGGCGCTCGTCCTTGCGCTCGATCTCGGTCGTGAGCACGCGGTCCAGGAAGCGCAGCGGGCTCAGATCATCTCGGCTCGCCTCCTCGACGAGCTCCGGTAGGCACTGGGAGGTGTGATTCAGCTTGAGCGCCTCGCAGCGGGCGGCGATCTGGTCCAGGTCGACCTTGCCCCGCTTCGTGGCCGCGCTCATCGCTGCGCCTCCACCAGCCGCACGTAGGCATCCAGCGGCCGCGCGACCTGCTCCGGCAACGGGCCGGCGCGAAGCACGCCCGGCGAGGAACTCGAGAGCCCGGCCACCTGCAGGCGCGCACGTCGTCCGAGCGGCGTCGGCCGCTCCACGCGCTCGGTGGAGGGACCCTCGTAGTGGCCGGGCTCGATCAGCAGACGCTGGGGCGTGCCGCGGGCGTGACGCGCGACCTCGGATCCCTCGGCCCGGATCACGACGCTGCTCTGCGTGCCCCACACGTCCACGTGACGCCCGACCCAGGCGAAGGGCACGCTGTAGCGCCGCCCCTCGAAGCTGATCAGGCAGTCGCAGGTGACCTTGCGCGTCACTACGACATCGAAGAGCTCGCTCATGGTGGGCAGTGGCTGCAGGACGGCACGCTCGGCCTCCCACGCCTCGCGCACGGTCGTGCCCGTCACCGGGCAGGTGAGCCGCTCCAGAAGCATACGCGCACGCTCGTCCACAAGCGCCTGCAGCTCCACCAGGCACCCGGCGCCCCGCTCGAGCAGCCCGCCGAACGCGTCGCGGAAGGTCCTGACCGAGCGCTCCGCCTTGCCCTTGTCCGATCCCTTGCCCGGCCGGCACGGATCGATCTCGAAGCCGCACGTGCGCGCGAAGACCTCGTAGGAGCGGTTCAGCACAGCCCTCGGGCCCGCGCCTCGTGCCACGCCCGTCTTCAGATTGTCGATCCTCACCCACAGCGGCACGCCGCCGTAGCTCTCGAACAGCGCCAGGTGGCCCGTGTGCCACGCGAGCTGGCCTTGGTCGGTGCTCACCCAGCAGAAACGGGCCCGGCTGTGAGACAGCGTCCCCACCAGCGCCCCCAGCCGCTCCTTCCTGCCCCCGATCGGAACCCGGATCTCGAACCAGTCGTGCTGCGCCTGCACCCCCGGCGGCGTCTCCACCCGCCGCAAAGCTCGGACCTTCGGCCGCCCGTAGCGACGCCGAAGATGGCGCACTACCGCCTGATAACTGCCCGCGTAGCCGTGATCGCGCGCCAGCGCCTCGTAAATCACTCGCGCCTGGACCGGCCGTCCCTCTCCAGTAAGTCGCCCGTCGCCCAGCCGCGTCTGGATCGCCACCACCGCGTCCTCGTACCCGTCCAGCGCCGTCACCTGATTCGTCCGCCCGTCCAGCCTCTCCTCCTCCACCCTCTTGAACCGGTAGCGCAGCGTGCTCTCTCTCACCCCGAACTGCTTCGCCAGCTGGCGCACCGGCGTCCGCTCACTCATCCCCTTCGCCACCATCACCTGCTCCTTGGTCAGCTTCACGCACTCGCTCCGGGTCGCGGGTCGACCCGGACGGGGCTCGCTCACGCATGCCCCGTCAACCGCTCACGTGCGCTAAACTGGGTGTCTCCAGAACTCCAAGATGAAGGCGTCTCCTACATCTTCGCGTCATCGCCCCTGAGGCGGCATGAAATCCGGGGAGGCAACTCGCGCCGAGCTACGCGCCTGCTCAAGGGTGAGCCCCCTGTTTCCTCCGTCGGGGGTTCGTCCTTCTTTGGGGGACTGTGTCCGATTTCAGGCGGCGCGGGGGTGCGTTCTCGACCACCGCCAGCGTCGTCTCGGGGTCGGATTTCAGGTAGATGAGTTGCACTGCCTGGACGCTGTTCCACCCGCCAGCTGCGGCCACGTTCCTGCACGGGAAGCGCCTTGGGTTCGGTGGCCCACCGGCACCGATAGGGGTGCCCAATCGTGCCGCGGAGCTTCGGAAGCCCGGCGGCTTTCGGAGCCAGCGGGATGCCTAACCCTCCGAGGATCTCCGACCCGTCCACGAACAGCATCTTAGACGCCCGCCCAATCTCGATCTGCCCTGACACACCCGCCAGCGTGGACCCTCGAGGGCTGAACGGAATCGCGTGGCGGAACATGGCCCGGCCAGCTGGGCGGAGGGATAGCGGGATTGGTCAGTCGTGGCTTCCGAGCGGTCCATCCTCGTTAGCGTGGGATTCGCGTGGCGGTTGTTGCGGTCCAGTCCCCTGCCCGATCCCCTGATAGTGCAGGTCCAGTCATTGCGAATCTCGGCGCCGAAGGCGCTTAGCGCATCCACGTAGCTGGAAACAACGTAGGCCCCGTCACGGGTCGGCCCGCTCACCTCCCAGTCCAAAAGCGGGAAGTCAGCGGTTCTCGGGGATCCTAGTTGCGACCGTACTAGCCGCGTACACGACGAGTAGCCCGACGAGAAGGATTGCCCCGACGTTGCCGTGGACCTCGACGAGCCAGACGAGGCCCCCGACGCGCCGCCTCAAGCCGTCGCCCGCCGATCACGTCCACTCCACAGGGTCGGCAGGCGCAACTTTGAGCCTCAAATCGACGCATTTAGCCGTTGCACCTCCCATGGACCTCCGCTCAGCCGTGAAAGAAGGTGCTCACTAAGATCTGGCTTGACAGCGACAGCGTCGATATATCCCTCGTGGGAAACTCGAAAAACATAGCGACCTGACGCAGGAAAATAATAAGCGTCCCATTGGAACAACAAGGCCAAGGCGATAGCGCTTTGAGCCCCGATCTCATCCCCTGCTCCTACTTCAAGGCCCTCAAAATCAACCGCCGCACTAGTCCCGTATCCATTGTGCAGACCACCTAGCAATCGCCATCCGACTCTATCAATTGTTTCACTCCACAATCCTGTGTCTAGAAAAAAGATTAGGCCGCCCGGGTAACTGCCATCGGGTTCACCGTCCGATCCTGTAAGCACGAGCATGTTGGCCAAAGCCACAAGGCCCGGCGCGCTACCAGTGACCACAATTCGGGCCACTTCACTCGAGCCGTTCATCACAACGCCAGTCGGTATTGAAATATCTATGTTGACTCCGCGATCTCGACACCAACGTTGGCACGCCGCAACATCAAGGCGTCTGGGCTTGGCATTCATTGCACGTCCTTTTTCGCCTCACGGAACCGGGACAAGATTGCGCGGTGGAAACAGCACTCGCAAAGCCTCGCTGACGATAATAACAATGATTCCTCCTAGGCCTATCTTCTCCGGCGTATCCAGCACCGGATCTGGCGCCGTATTTGGCGTGGGACTAAACTCGTGGTCGACCTCCGTTCCGTCGGGCAAGAAGCGTCTGCGATCTCCTGGATTCTCGCCCAGCCCATCGACGTCCCAATGGCCGTTCGTTGGGTCCCAGCTGCCCTGCGGCTGCGTCCCCGTGGGGCTTGGAACCGGCCGTTTCGGAATCCACTTGACGGGCCGGCGGATGGTCCCAGGAGCTCTCACCCACTCGTTGGGCTGACCATCCGAGCCGTCAGGCAGCGCCACTGGCGGCGGGCCGACAGGGGCGGGGCACGCTATGGGCTTCCCATTCTCATCCTTGCACGGGGGCATAAGCCCGAAGGGATCGGTAAGCTGGGCCGGCGCGTTCCCAGAGTAGGCATACAGATTGATACCACCCGCGTGTCCGATGGGGTCCTCATGCATGAATCGGCCGGTGGCAGCGTCATAGTAACGGTTGCGGTAGTATGAAGTCGAGGGCGCGCCGCGCGCGCTCGCCCGGGACTGCGAGAAACTGTGACTGTCGTCGATGGCGCCGGCATGCTGTCCGAAGTATGACCACACGAAACCCGTGTCTGATTTCTTGCAATCCACCCCACCTCCGCCACTTGAGGAGCTCGGTCCTCCATGGTAGCTAATCAGCCTGCCGTTCCGGGTTAGGTACTCGGCCTCGCGGCTGGCAAGGCAGGTGATGTTCGGCATGAGGAAGGCGATCGCCGGGTTGTCGACACCCGGCCCGTGCAGGAATTCGACGTTCTCATGCTCGATCACGTTGTCGCCGTCGTAGAACTCAGAAATGTAGGCAGCTCCGCGACGCCAACCAACTCGGCGGCCATACCCATCGTAGTAGAATTCGGTTTGAATCTTTTGAGCCAGCGCAAGATTCGAGCAGACACGGAAATTGGCTAGGTTTTCGGAAATACATCCCATCCCCTCGCCATCGCTCGTTGGCTGCTGCAGGATAAGCTGACCGGCGGCATCGTAGTAAGAGTCATTCGCCACCCAGACAGTGGCAATCTGCCAGTGCTCACGAATCTGGCTGCCGTTCTTGTCGTAGCGGTAGTGCTTGGAGCGCGAGAGCGACCCTCCGTCATAGAAATCACGCCGCGCGAGCCGGTTGGAGCCGGCGACGAGTACGTTCTTGATCGAATCGCCGCTCGAGCCAGGCTGGATCTTCTCCCAGTCGCGGTTGCCGTTCGCGTCGTAGCGGAAGGAGCGGAAGTCGGGGGCGTAGCCCTGGTAGTCCTGTACGGTGTCGCGACCGGCGCCGTCGTACTTCCAGTCATTGATCCCGGTGAAGGCCGTGCTGCCTGTTCCCTCCGTCTCCTCGAGCCGGGTCAGATCGTCGCTCGCGTCGTAGGTGAAGTCGGACTTCGTGATCGGGCCGAAAGAATTTTGCGCGTAGTAGTTCGCGAGTCGTCCGCCCGAGTCGTAACGAGAGGTCGCCCACACGCCGCTCGGCAGGTGGACGCTGTCGGGTCGACCCTGGTTGTCCCAACCATATGTGATCGTACCGGCGTTCCAAGTCCAGCTGCCAAAGGCGGAAGCAGGGTAGCTGATCGTTGCAAGCGAGCCATCGTCCGGATCGTAGCTGTACGTGTATGTTCGCCACTCGGTCTGCAGCGTCTTGCGACCGCCGCTTCGGTGGTAGGTGTAGCGTAGCGCCTTGCCCTTGTTGGTCCCGAACTTCTGATACATCGAGTCGCGCAGGATGGCACCTTCCTTGGTGTACTCGCGAAAGATCGTCGCGGCGTGGTTGTCGACGATGCTGTCGCGACCCATGCGACCGTAGGTGATCGTCGTCGCCCGCTCGGGAACCAGCACCCTTCCCACGAAGATGTCGTCGGCCAGTTCCTCCGAAATCACGTCTTCGTAGGTGTCGAGTTCCGCGGTGTCGTCGATCTTCACTTCGCCGATGGTGCGAGTTCGGGGCCGGTTCAAACGGTCGTAAACGGTCCAAACCGAGTCGCCCTGCCGGTCGATCGTCTTCGCCAGGTTGTTGGCCTCGTCGTAAAAGTACTGCTCGACATTGCTTAACTCATCGGTCATGGTGAGCGGCATGCCGCGTGGGTGATATGTCCAACTCCGCAGCACGGTGTTCGGATCTGTCAGGGTCTTGCGGTTGCCGTCCTCATCGTAGGTGAACTTGGTAGTGAGTCGCTCCGACGTGCCGGAGACCACGACTGTCGCGCTGTCCTGCCAGTTCATGGCGTCGTAACGGAACTCGGTCGTGCGGCCACCCTGTCCCGTGACCGACTCGACATTGCCGGCGGTATCGTAGCTATAGGTCGTCGTGCGGCCGTCGAATGTGACTGTCTGGAGGTTGAGCGTTTCGGGTGCATAGGCGAGCGCCGTGGTCTGGTCGGTCGCGACCGTGGTCTCGGTTGCCGGCTGCCAGGCGGGCACGTCGTGTTCGGTGAGCGTCTGCAGCAGGCCGTGCGTCGCGTAGGTCAACGTCGTGCGGCTCGCGGGGCTGGCCGGGTTACCCACGAGCACCTCGTTGAGCGTGCCGTCCGGGTTGTAAGCGAGGCCCTGCACGAGGCGGTCGGTCGCTGTTAGCGGCGAGCTGATCTCGCTTGGCGCGGCCGGTTGGTCGGGATCCTCGTACTCGTAAATGATCGAGTCGGTGCCAGCGCTGTGAGTCGAGTCGATCGCAGCGGTGAGGCGGAACCGAGAATCATAGCTGTTCTTCCGCACTGCGCCGTTCGGTGTCGCAACCCGCGTAGCTAGCAGCGGTGCGCCAGCGTGATATGTTACATTAGTCGCGCTCCCGTAAGGATCGACGATACGAGTTGGCGCTCCCAACCGATTGGCGTAGAACTTTGCCACATCTGCACTGTCCGTCCGTGGCCCGTCGATCTCGATTACCGTGTCGGCCGCCGCTGCGGCCGTGTTTCCGCTCGGTGCCAGGGCCAGCCCTCGGCTCGCCAGGGGCGCAAAGGTCGTTACCGATAGCGGCAGCCCCGGAAGCGTGTCCTTGAATAAGAGTGGGGTCGGGCCGTGGTAGGCGAAGCGCGTCTCATGCCCGCGCCTACTTGTCCGACCCACCATCCGGTGGTTGTTGTAGTCGAACGTGATCTTTCTCGTGACGAAATCCGGGTCGAGCATATCAACCAGGTCGCCGCTTGCATTGACCGTCAAGTTCAGCTGCCGCACGATCGGATCGTTGACGTAGTCCAGGTTACCCGTCGCGTCGTAGGCGAACACGTAGCGCTTATCTGACTCCCACGGGGCGATCCGGATCTGGTTCAGCTTGTAGCCTGTTGTGCCCACGTATGTGTACTCGACAGCGTTGCCGACGCGGTCGGTCACCCACCGCTGCCTGCCGTTTGCGTCGAAGTAGATCCTCGTACCGTCCAGGAGGCGACGCTCATATCCGCTGAAGCTTCCGGTACCGTCGGGCTGCGGGTTCGGGAAAGTCCCCTGCTGGATCGTGTCTCGGTAGGCACCCTGCGGCGCGATCCAGATGTCAGTCTGGCCGACGGGGTTCCGGTAGTGCGCGGCGCTCCCGTCCGCGCCCACCAGCAGCAGCCCCGTCTCGCCGCTGGGCTGGTTCAGGTACAATTCGGCAATGCCCGCCGGAGCCCAGCCCGCGCCGTAGGGGCTGTCTCGCCGGTTCACGACGATCATCTCAGAAGGCGGCAACTGCGTTGACTGCGGCACCGCTCCGAAGTACGCTCTTACGGTAAGGTCGTAATCATACACGCCGGTCGCGAGACCGTCCGCTACAGCGTCGAACCCCACCGCCACGCGCTTGACCGCATCCAACTCCGGCAGCTCCTCTCCGGGATAAGAGTGTCCGTGCGTGTTGTTCTCAACGGTGAGTTCCACGACAAAGCTGTCCGGCTGGGCGACCGAATCCCGCCACACGTTGGCCATGACGATAGGATATGGCGTAGCCGTCCCGCTGTTGTAGATGAGCGAGAGGGTGCGATCGCGGCCCAGCGTCCGGTACGCCGGCATGGAGTGTACGACCCGCAGCTCGCCGCACTGGAAGGCTGCAGCAGGTCCCGCGCCGGTCGTTACGCAAGATCTCCGGGCATGCAGGTCGCCGGGATTCATCCCGATGTCTGCGGAGAGCGGTGCCTCGGGTGGCGGCACAGGAGCGCCCGTGACCGTGACGTCGTAGGTGCCCCAGTCTTGATCGCAGAACTTGATGCAGCCTTGCTCCTTGATCAGCAGCTTGATCTCGCCCGTACCAGCGCCGCCAGCCGTGTAGGTAACCGTAATGGTTGCAACCGCCTCTGGCTGA
>JBDLJJ010000071.1:0-13939 GCA_039714435.1 Gemmatimonadota bacterium
GCATCCATGAATTCCACCATCTCGTGCAGGTCAGCCATTCGGCGCTACTCCCACTCGATTGTCGCGGGCGGCTTGGAAGAGATGTCGTACGTCACGCGGTTGACTCCCTCCACCTCGTTGATAATGCGGGTAGACATTCGGGCCAGCACCTCCGAGGGGAAGCGGTACCAGTCAGCTGTCATGCCGTCCACGCTGACCACAGCCCGCAGGGCCACCACGTTCTCATAGGTGCGGAAATCTCCCATGACGCCAACAGACTGCACAGGCAGCAGTACGGCAAATGCCTGCCAAATCTCGTCATAGAGTCCTGCTTCTCGAATCTCCTCGAGGTATATCCAGTCAACGGCGCGCAGGATATCCAGCCGCTCCCGCGTCACCTCACCGGGAATGCGGATGGCGAGGCCGGGACCCGGAAACGGGTGGCGACCCACGAGAGCGGCAGGCAGTCCCACCTCCGTGCCCACAGCCCGAACCTCGTCCTTGAACAGTTCGCGCAGCGGCTCGATGAGCTCGAACGGGTGATCAGGCCTGAGCCCCCCCACGTTGTGGTGAGATTTTATCGTGGCCGAGGGGCCCAGAACCGACACGGATTCGATTACATCCGGGTACAGTGTTCCCTGCACCAGATACTTTGCGTTGCCGTAGCGCTCCGCAGCCTCTTCAAATACGTCGATAAACGTGTGGCCGATGCGGATACGCTTTTCCTCCGGATCCACGACACCTGCCAGGCGCTCCAGAAAGCGTTCCGAGGCGTCGACGACCTCCAGATCGTAGCCCAGGTGCTCGCCGAATAAGTCCTCGACGGATTCACGCTCGCCCCTTCGAAGCAGGCCCGTATCCACGAAAATGCACGTCAGCCGATTTCCCACCGCTTCGTGGACCAGGGCCGCGGCGACAGAAGAGTCGACGCCCCCCGAAAGCCCGCATATGACCTGACCTTCTGGAGCCTGCCGTCTCACGGCGTCCACCAGTTCGTGCCGGATGTTTCCGGGCGTCCAGGATCCTGTGCAGCCGCATTCAGCGAACACGAAGTTGCGCAGGATCTCCGTACCGCGCTCGGTGTGCACGACCTCGGGGTGAAACTGGACACCGAATACCGGATCGCTCAGCGACCGAAAAGCGGCGACCGGACAGGTTGAGGTTCTGCCCAAAAGCTCGTAGCCGGATGGCAGGGTCTCCAGGTGATCACCATGGCTCATCCACACCGTGGTCGAGTCCCCGGACTCGAAGCCGCTGAACAAGGTGCCGGAGCCGACGACTTCCAACTCGGCCCGGCCGTACTCTCGTCTGCCGGCCCCCACGACTTCCCCGCCCGCCAGCTGCCCGATGAGCTGCATTCCGTAGCAAATCCCCAGCACCGGGAACCCGGCTTCGAGCAGGGCTTGGTCGGCGAGCGGCACGCCCGCGTCGAACACGCTGGCCGGACCACCGGAGAGAATGACCCCGGCCGGATTCCACGCTCGCACCCAGTCCAGAGACCGGGTCGGAGGATGTATCTCGCAGTACACCCGCATATCCCGGATTCGGCGGGCGATGAGCTGGGTGAACTGGGAGCCGAAATCGATTATGAGGATCCGCCCGTTACCGCTATCCGTCATCAGTACGCCCGGGCCCAAACGGCTTCGTGCCGGGCGGCGGATCCACACAGGCAGAGGCTCGGCGCCTCGGGCGAGCGGAACTCCTCGTCGGGAAGCACACGAATCGTAGCTTTCGTGTCCTCCTTGACCCTGGCTTCGCAGTCAGCCTCTCCGCACCAGCCACTGAATACGAACCCGCCCCGATCGGCAATCAATTCCTTGAACTGGCTGTAATCGTCCACGCCGCGCGAAGTATTCTCTTCACGCCTGGCCCGCGCCGCTTCGAAAAGATCGCTCTGAACGGAATCCAGGAGCCCGGGAAGAGCCTGCAGGGCCTCGGCCTCCGGCATCGGCATCTTGCGCTCTTGGCCCTCCAGCGTGAAGCGGCGCACGACCATAACGCCGCCGGATTCCACGTCGCGAGGTCCGATCTCGATCCGCAGAGGGACTCCGCAGCGTTCCCACTCGTAGAACTTGGCGCCCGGATTCATTCCGTCGCGGTCATCCACGTGCACCCGCAGTCCAGCCTGTTCGAGCCCGGTTTCGACGCGGGCAGCGGCTTCGAGCGTGGCCGCTCGCTGATCGTCGTTCTTGTAGATGGGCACGATGACCACATGGTGGGGGGCCAGCCGCGGCGGCACGATGAGTCCGGCATCGTCGCCGTGCGTCATGATGAGGCCGCCGATCATTCTGGTGGACACGCCCCACGAGGTGCTCCACACGTAGTCGTGCTCTCCTGCCTCGGTCTGGTAACGAACATCGAAAGCCCGCGCGAAGTTCTGGCCCAGGTTGTGGCTAGTTCCGGCCTGCAGCGCCTTGTTGTCCTTCATCAGCGCTTCGAGAGCGAATGTCCTATCGGCACCCGCAAAGCGTTCCGATTCGGTCTTCTCTCCGGTTATGACCGGCATGGCCATCCAGTCTTCCATGAACGTCCGGTACACGCCAAGCATGCGGCGCGTCTCTTCCTGGGCTTCGGCCTGGCTGGCGTGCGCCGTGTGCCCCTCCTGCCACAGGAACTCGGTCGTGCGCAGAAAGGGACGCGTACGCAGCTCCCAGCGAACTACGTTGGCCCACTGATTGAGCAGCAGCGGCAGGTCCCTGTAAGACTGAATCCAGTCGGCCAGGATGGGCCAGATGATCGCTTCGGAGGTGGGCCGCACGACCAGGGGCTCGTCCAGCTCACCCCCACGTCCGGCGTGGGTTACCAGAGCGACCTCGGGCGCGAAACCTTCGAAGTGTCCGGCTTCCCGATCGAGGGCCGACTTGGGGAGAAACAAAGGGAAATACGCGTTCTCGTGGCCCGTGGCCTTGAACATGTCGTCCAGCGCGCGCTGCATCAGCTCCCAGATACGGTATCCGTAGGGCCGAATGACCATGCAGCCGCGCACGGCGGAATGGCTGGCCAGCCGCGCTTCCTGAACGACCTCGTTATACCAGGCCGAGAAGTCTTCGGATTGCTTTGTGAGTCCCTTGCTCTGTGCCATCTATTCGCCCGCAACGCCTTCCAGGGTCATCGTTCGTTCCTGTCCCGTTTCCAACTCCCGTACCACGACCTCGCCCCGCGCCAGTTCGTCAGGCCCCACGATGACGGCCCGCTGCGCCCCGCTCTGGCTCGCCGCCTTGAACTGCCGGCCGACACTGCGGCCCTGGAAGTCAAACGCCACTCGGCGGCCGGAATCCCTCAGGGCTCGAATCACCCCGAGCGCCGCCGGAAGCTCAGTCTCTGAGACCACGATCACATAATCTTCGACAGCAGGCTCGGGCACGGGGGCCAGGCCACGCGCCTTGAGCAGCTCACCGAGCACCACGTCACCCATTCCGAAGCCCAGAGCCGGAAGGTCGGGCCCGCCCAGCGACTTCAGAAGGTCGTCGTAGCGGCCACCCCCACAGATGGCCCGGAACTCGCCCTTGCGATCCCACGCTTCGAAGACGATGCCCGTATAGTATGCCAGGCCCCGAACGAGAGTAGGGTCGAAGCGCACGAACTCGCCCAGTCCGGCCTGGCCCATGAGAATGAAGAACCGGTCCAGCCGCTCGGCGTGCTCGGCACCGCCGGAGCTTGCGGCCAGGTCCTCCAGTTCGGCGCGGGTCGCCGCACCCAAGCCCGCCACGCGGGCCGCGAGAGGAGCGCCGAAACCCGCCGCGGTGAGTGAAGCAGTCACGCCGTCCGGCCCTTCCCTGTCCAGCTTGTCGAGCGCGGCGAAGGCCTGACCCCGCTGATCCTCCGAAACCCCCAGTCCCTCGAGCGCGGCACCCATGAAGCCCCGGTCGGACACGCGGAGCTGGAAGTCCTCGTGAGTGAGTCCGAACGCCCGCAACACGTCGATCACGGCCGAAACCACATCGACGTCGGCCAGAACACCTGGCTCTCCCACCACATCCAGATTGAGCTGAAAATGCTCCCGCAGCCTGCCCTTCTGTGGGCGTTCGTAGCGGAACAGCTGCGGCACCGAAAACCAGCGGATCGGCTTGGCGAGCCCCGCGGCCCGGGCGCCTACCATACGGGCAAACGTAGGGGTCATCTCCGGCCGCAGAGCTACCTCACGGCCACCCTGGTCGGTGAATTGGTACAGCTGCGAAACGATCTCAGCGCCCGATTTGCGGGTGAACAGCTCCAGTGGCTCCAGCGGCGGGCCATCGTACTCGACACACCCGTAACGGCGAGCCACGTCTCTCCATACGGCCGTGATATGCTGGCGGAGCGCGTACTCGTCCGGAAAAAAGTCGCGAAAGCCCGGCAGGCCGGACAGGTCGGAACTGCTCACCGGGGCGCGGAGGTCACGCAGCCTGCGTGCAGAACTTGTCGTACGCTTGGACGAGATCGCTGGCGATGGCCCCCGCGTCCCTGCCTTCTATCTGGTGCCGCTCCAGTACGAATACCGGCTCGCCGCCGGCCAGAAGCGCCAGAAATGGCGAAGAGGGGCGGTACCCCGGGAGGTACCTGCGGGCTTCCTCGGTGGCCTCCAGATCCTGTCCGGCGAATACGGTCATGATCTCGTCGGGCTGTACCTCATGGCCGCGTGCGATGGCGACCGCGGGTCTGGCGTTCGCGGCCGCACAGCCACACACAGAATTTATCACCAGAAGGACGGTCCCTTCCGCACCAGGAAGCGCGGCGTCTACCTCGGCCGCCGTGCGCATTTCGAGCGCCCCGAGACGGACGAGGTCGTCCCTCATCGGCTGCACCATTTCGGGATCGTATGGCATATGCTGGACTCCATGTAATATTGGTTGAATATGTCGGTCTTTTCTGCGGCTCAGTTTATCTCGCCCGTCAGGCGCGCGCCATGCGTGCTTCGAGCCAGCCCAGACCGTCTCCCACCGTATGGCATGAACCCGTGACGATGACCGTCCCCACGCCGGCGAGCTGCCGGGACCGAAGCATGGCCTCGGCGAAAATCGGCACGACCTCGACCTGAAAGCCGCAGTCTCTCGCAACGGCGAGCGGATCCCAGCGGCGGGACTCGGGAGCGGAAGGTGGCACGGTGAGAACGACCGACTCACAGAGGGCGGTGAGCGGACCAAGCATGGCGCCCCATTCCTTGTCGCCGAGAATGGCCACGCAGGCGACGATAGGCCCGGGCGGGCTTGCCTCTTCGAGCGTACGCAGCAGGGCTTCTACGCCAGCCGGATTGTGGGCCACATCGAGCACCCATAGGCCCTCGCGCCCGGAAACGACCTGGAAGCGCCCCGGCCAGCGTACCCCAGCCAGCGCCTTCGCTTCGCGCACCGGATCCGGCGCCGCGACCTGCCGGAACGCCATCAGGGCCAGGGCCGCGTTATCCGCTTGATGCGCTCCCGGAAGTGGCGTTTGGTACGCTACCGCTTCGGCATCAGAGGGGAGGTGCAGTTCGAAGCGGGTCCCGGTTGTCGATACCTCGACGCCCTGTACAGCGGCATCGGCTCCGAGGGACCAGATGGGAGAGCCGACTTCTGCCGCCCGCGACCGAAACACGGCCTCGACAGATTCCGGCATCCGGCCCAGAATCGTGGGCACTTCTTCTTTGATGATGCCAGCTTTTTCAGCCGCGATCCGGGCCAGATCGGAGCCCAGATAGTCTTCGTGGTCCAGGGAGACGTTGGTGATGACGGCCAGGTCCGGAATAAGCACGTTCGTCGCATCCAGCCGGCCGCCAAGACCGGTTTCGACGACCGCCCATTCTACTCTGGAGCGGGCGAGCGCCAGGAAGGCCAGGGCGGTGACCGCCTCGAACCAGGAAGTGTCCACCTGCGCCACGACCGGCAGCAGATCGGCCGCCGCCTGGTCGAGCTCAGCCAGCGGGACTGGTTCGCCGGCGACGCGTATGCGCTCGCTGAAGTCGCGCAGATGGGGTGAGGTGAAGAGCCCGGTTCGAACCGCGGAGGCGCGCAGCAGAGCCTCCAACATAGCCGCTACGGAGCCTTTGCCATTGGTGCCGGCCACATGGATCGAGTGAAAGGACGCTTGCGGCTGCCCGACGGAGGCTAGCGCGACTCGTACTCGGTCCAGTCCCCACACGATCCGCTCGGCCGGTTGGCGGGCCAGTAGACGCGCCAGATCAGGCGAGGCGTCCGTCCGCACGGCTAGCTTGACCTCAGCACATGTGGCGCAACAGCGTATCCACGGTGCCCTTGAGTTCGTTCCTGGGCACGATCTGGTCCAGCATGCCGTGCTCGAGCAGAAACTCCGCTGTTTGGAACCCTTCCGGCAGCTCTTGCCGGATCGTCTCCCGAATCACCCTGGGGCCGGCAAAGCCGATGAGAGCACCAGGTTCCCCGATGTTCACGTCTCCCAGCATAGCGAAGCTGGCTGTTACACCGCCTGTCGTCGGATCGGTCAGGAGGCTGATGAACGGAAGACCATCCGCCGATAGAGCGTGCAGTGCGGCTGAAGTCTTGGCGAGCTGCATGAGAGAAAAGATGCCTTCCTGCATGCGGGCTCCACCTGAAGCCGACACGATGATCATGGGGGCGCGCGCCTCCCGGGCGGCATCGACCGCACGCGAGATCTTCTCTCCAACCACAGATCCCATCGAGCCACCGATGAAGCGAAAGTCCATCACGGCGGCGAACGTCTTTCGCCCCTCGATCATTCCCCAGCCCGTGATGACCGCATCCCAGGGTCCGGCCTTCTTCTCCGCCGTATCGACTCTCTGGGTGTACGGCTTGGAGTCTACAAAGCCCAGCGGGTCTGTCGAACGCAGGCCGGGATCGAGCTCTTCTTCGAAACCATCGTCAAACAGTAACTCGATATAGTCCGGCGCGGTTATCCGAAAATGATGGCCGCATTCATGGCATACTCTGAGATTCTCCGCCAGGCGCCGGACGTAGAGCGCTTCCCCGCAGCCGCCGCATTTCTCCCACACGTCGGCGGCTGTCTCGCGCTTCTGCGACACCAACTTCTGCTTCGGTTTCCGAAACCAGGACATACGTACTCCGCTGAGTATGCATACTACGGGAAGACCCGAATATAGAAGGAACTACCGCTCGGTGGCCACTCGCGCGAGGATTCCGAGGCCGATGAACATGGTCAGAAGAAAGCTGCCGCCGTAGCTCAAGAAGGGCAGCGGGAGACCTGTGATAGGCATGAGACCCACCGTCATCCCCACGTTGATGACGAGGTGCGCAAACCAGACGCCGAAAAAGCAGAAGGCGATCATGCTGCCAAAACCCGCCGGAGCGCGGAGGGCAAGGACGAGAACTCGTCTCAGAAACCAGGCGAAAGCGAGCAGAAGAACTACGGCGCCCAGAAAACCCAGTTCCTCTCCCACCACGGAGAAAATGAAGTCCGTGTGCTGCTCCGGAAGAAATGAGAGCCTCTTCTGGGGGCCATGCCCGTATCCCTGGCCGAACCAGCCGCCCGATCCGATAGCCACTTGCGACTGGATAAGGTGCCACCCGGCCCCGCGCGGATCGATCTCCGGGTTCATGAAAACGAGCAGCCTGTTTTGCTGATATGTGGCCAGTCGATTCCACAGAGGGAGGGTAATGGCGCCGGCGGCTATGTTTGCCAGAGCCACTACCAGAGCCTCGACGAAGAAGGGTCGCCGGATATACAGCACCCCGATCAGGATCAGGAACCAGACGCCCCAGATCGCGGCCGAGAAGCCGAGAATCATGCTTACACCGGGGCTCACGAGCATAAAAATCGTAAGCAGCGGAACTCCGGCCCAGTACAGGGCGCAGATCAGGATAACGCCGAAAATCAGGGCGCTCCCCAGATCCGGCTGCGCCAACACGAGGAAGAACGGTACCAGAATTATCACCACTGGTTTCCAGAGCTCCGTGAGCCTGCGGATCATGTCTCGGCGGTTGGCGAAGAAACGGGCCAGCATGAGGATCGTGCCCAGTTTGGCCAGCTCCGCGGGCTGAAATGAGACTCCGCCGAAACGGAGCCAGCTGCGGGTATTGGGCCCGGACCCCACGGCCAGCACAGCGAGCAGAAGCAGTACGGAAACCGCATAAATCCAGGGCGAAGCCCATTCCAGCCAGCGCATAGGCACGCGCGTAACGGTCAAGAACGCCACGATAGATAAAGCCAGCCACAAGAGTTGGCGGCGCCAGGCGCCTGTAGCGGCGGAAGGTAGCTCGACCTGCCCCGCGGAATAGATCATGGCGATGCCCAACAGCGCGAGAAGGACCGCAGTTCCCACCAGAGACGGATCCCCCAGAAGGGCGGTGCGGCTGTCGGGACCCGCCCTCACCGGCCTGGCCTCATTCGTCCGCAGCCGCGAGCGGGAGTGAGACCCGGGTCGGAATCGGAAGCGGCGGGTTCGGCTCCACCTCTTCCAGTTCCAGGAATCGATTCATGACCTTGGTGGCCAGCGGAACGGCGAGCGAGGCCTGGTTGTCCGGGTGACCCTGCTCGACTATGGCCGCTATGACGATGCGCGGCGCTTCTAGAGGGGCGAACCCTACGAACCAAGAATGGGGTTCTCCGTGCGGATTCTGCGCGGTACCCGTTTTTCCGGCCGCAGTCCAGTCTGCTAGCCGCGACCCATAGGCGGTGCCGCCCGGCTCGTTGACCACCCGCTTGAGCGCGCCCAGCAGCTCCAAACGGCGCTCCTCGGGTAGGCCGAGCGTCCAGGACTCACGTCGCTGATCCAGTGACTCGTTCCGGATGAGGTGCGGGATAACAGGCGACTCGCCGAGGGCCAGAGCTGAATAGAACTGAGCCATGCGCAAGAGTGTCTGCTCCGTCTCGCCCTGCCCGATGGACAGGTTGAGAATCACCGATTCGGTCCAGCCCCTGGGGCCGAAACGTGTATCGTACCACTCCCGAGAGACCGGGAAGCGAGAACTGGTCTCGCTCGGCAGATCGATGCCTGTGGGATTATTGAAGCCGAGCGAGTTCACGCCCTCGAGCAGCGGATCGAGGCCTATACGGAGGCCGACCTGATAGAAAAACACGTTGCAGCTTTCCTTGATCGCTCCGGACAGATCGAGGATACCATGTCCGCTCGGCTTCCAGCAGCGGAAGGACCGGCGGCCATACTGAAGCGCACCGCCGCAGGCTGTGGGCATCACCGAGCCGATCCCCAGACCAGCATCCCGCATCCCGAGGGTGGCCATAACCAGCTTCCAGGTCGATCCGGCCGGATACAGCGCCGTCGTTACGCGGTTGAGCAAGGGACGATCCGGGTCGTCGCGCAGACGTGACCAGTCGTCGGTGGAGATGCCGCCGATGAACAGGTTCGGATCGAAGGTCGGATGGCTGTACAGCGCCAACACCTCCCCGTTGGTCGGGTCGAGCGCAACGAGCCCGCCACGCCGCCCTTCCGGGAAGATCGAATCCGCGTATTCCTGTAGGGTCAGATCGAGCCCCAGCACCAGGTCCGTACCGGTCAGCGCCTCCACCGTGGACTGCCCCCCGAACTCACTCACGATCATGTTGCGGGCATTTACCTCTACGTACCGCATTCCGGGCGTCCCGCCCAGGCTGGCCTCATACTGCCGCTCGATTCCCTGCCTCCCGATTATTCGGCCGGCGTCATAGTCCAGGAACGGTGCGGAGTCCAGCTCGTCCTCACTGATCTCGCCTACATACCCGATCACGTGCCCGATCGCCTGGCCGGACGGATATCGGCGTCTCGGATGGGTGTCGATCACCGTATGGCGAAACTCGGGCCGGCGCTCTTCGATAGCGGCGACTTGCTCGAAGCTCAGGTTGTCGGAGACGACGAGAGCGCTCTGAGGGTGCCGCCTGAACCTGGTCAGGTGCGCTTCCACATCCGCGGAGTCCAGGGCCAGATAGGAGGCCAGGCGCTGTAGCGTAGCCCGGGCGGAATCGACCGGACCCGGGAGAAGTGAGATCGAGTATCCAGGTACGTTGTCGGCCAGTACGCGCCCGCGCCGGTCGTAGATGGCGCCCCGGGCTGGAGGGATGGTAATCGGCCGGAGACGATTGTCCCTGCTCCGCAGTTCGAATTCGCTTCGGCCCACGACCTGAAGTTGAAAGAAGGCGGCCACGAGAATTCCGATAACCCCAAGCAGGACAGCCGTGGCACCCGCCGCCCGCCTGGGACGCACCGGATCCGCTACACGCATGGTCACGCTTCCCTCCTCACTCAGCCCATACCCGATCCAACGTAGCGGCGACCAGACCGCATACCACGGCGGTCAGTATCGCGGTACCGACGGCGACCAGCAGGAACGACACACCAGGAACGACTTGCAGGGCCAACGCGGTTCCAACCTGCGCCACCCAGGTCCCGATGAAAATATAAGTGTACGGAAAACGGGCCGCGTCCGCGTACAGCAAGTCCCGCGATCGGGCGGCCAGGAACCCGAGCAGGGAATACACGATCGACAGAGCGCCCACGCCTTCCATGCCTATTGCCGAGTCGAGCAGGCCCAGCGTGAATCCGAGCAAGGCGGCGTGGCCCGCCGACAAGCGCAGTGTGGCCAGGAGCAGCCCTCCGACGAGCAGGTCGGGTGCTACGGGCAGATCTCTGAGCAGAGGGCGAAACGTGAAATGGGCCAGGAGCAGGAGTGCGACCAGAACGACGTGGACCGTCCCTGAGCCTCTATCCGTCATTGCGCACCCAAGCCAGGACCACGGTAGTCTGGCCGGGCCGTACCCCCGGCTCCACGATGTAGCTGCGAGACCATCCGGACTTTGTCGCGGTTTCGGCAGGCGCCGCGACGGTCCCGATCCGAAGTCCGGCGGGGTAAATGCCGCCCTCCCCCGATGTCACTACGTCGCTACCGTCAGCCACCGCGGACTGAAACGGAACGCCTTCCAGCAGCATCATGAACTCGCCGGTTTCCATGTGCTGGGCGCGCACGATACCTGTCGCATCGGTGCCTTCTACCACCGCCCCGACCCGAAAATCCGGGTGAGTCCAGAAGTCGCCGTAGCCTGAATTCGCTTCCAGGGACCGAATAACGCCCACCAGTCCCTTCCAGGTACCGACCCCCACGGGCGCCTCGAGTCCAGAGTCACGGCCGGAGCGTACGAGAAAGGAATGTGAATCCCCTATTATCGGCCGGCCCGGGACAAGCTCCACCACCAGGAACGTGTCGGGTATCGCCGCAGGAACCCCCAGTGTGGACCGCAGACGCTCGTTTTCGGCCGCCAGCGCCGCCTGCGTGATCACCGACAGCGACAACTCGTTGCGCTCGGTCTGAAGCCGGGCCAACCGTTCGCGCAGGCCGGCTCGCTCCTGCCACGTCTGGTGGAGGGAAATAAACGGGGCCAGGACCGATCCGCGGATCGCCCGGGTCACTACCATTTTCGAGGGAATGCTCAGGCTGGACAACACGACCGAGATCGACACCACTACCGCCGCGAAGATAAGGTCGCGTCGCTGGTGCCTCGGCCGTCCCTTCCCTATGTCATGCACGCGCCTGTCAGGTAACCATCACACTCCGGTAACGCGGCAGATCATCCAGGATTCGGCCCGCCCCTCGCACCACACACGTGAGAGGCTCCTCATCCACGTGGATCGCCAGCCCCGTTTCCTCGCCGAGCAGCTTGTCCAGCCCTCGGATCAGAGATCCACCCCCGGTCATCACGATTCCACGATCCACGATATCCGCCGCCAGTTCCGGGGGCGTGATCTCCAGCGCGCGACGCACAGCGCCAACAATATTGTGAATAGGCTCCAGCATGCACTCGCGTATCTCGGCAGAGTTGACGTGCACCGTCTTCGGGATGCCGGAGACCAGATCACGTCCCTTCACTGCCATGTCGCGTTCGTCGTCGGTCGGGTATGCGGAGCCGATCTGGATCTTGATGGCCTCGGCGGTAGGCTCACCGATCAGCAGGTTGTAGTTCTTCCTCAAGAACGACACGATGGCCTCGTCCAGCTCATCTCCACCCACCCGGATAGACGTCTCGGCCACCAGCCCCGACAGTGCGATCACCGCGATTTCTGTCGTACCTCCGCCGATATCGATAACCATGTTGCCTGTCGGGGTCTCGACCGGAAGGCCTACACCGATCGCGGCCGCCATCGGCTCGGACACCATAAACACATCTTTGGCCCCGGCAGCGTGCGCGCTCGAGCGAACCGCTCGGCGTTCCAGCTCCGTGATGCCCGACGGCACTCCCACCACCACTGTAGGCCGCACCTTGAAGAACCGATTCGCGGTGACGGTCTTGAGAAAATAGCGCAGCATGATCTCCGTGATATCGACATCGGCGATGACCCCATCCTTGAGGGGGCGAACCGCCTCGATTCCATGCGGAGTGCGGCCCAGCATTCGCTTGGCTTCAAGCCCGATACCCATTATCCGGCCGGTGCTTTTCTCGACCGCGACAACGGAGGGTTCGTTGAGGACGATGCCCTCGCCGCTGACGTACACCAGCGTATTCGCGGTGCCCAGATCGACTCCGACGTCGTTGATGGGGATCAAACTCCCCTTCGAAAACCACTTTCGGACGCTAAGCACCGTTCTCGGCCACCAAAAGAATCCTTTGTGAAGTTGAGCTGCGCGCGGCCCTGGACACCACGCGATGCTCGTTCAAGAGAGCAATCTTCGGGCCAATAGTATCAATCCAGTCGCCGGAAACTAGACTCTGCGTTTGAGGGGCGAAAGACGGTTCCTGGCGCTCCGCCTCGAGTCAAACCCAGCGAGACAGATCCTGCGTCTCGAGCCCGAAAGCGTCAGCCACGGCAGCATAGGTAAGATGACCGTCTACGCTGTTGACTCCGAGCGCCAGAGACGGGTCGTCCTGACAGGCCCGGACCCAGCCTTTGTTCGCCAGTTGCCAGGCATATGGAAAAGTCGCGTTGGTGAGCGCCAGCGTGGAAGTCCGCGGCACGGCGCCGGGCATGTTGGCCACGCAGTAGTGGATTACGCCCTCGACCACGAAGGTGGGATCGGCGTGTGTGGTGGGGCGCACCGTCTCCACGCATCCGCCCTGATCCACCGCTACGTCCACGATCACTGAACCGGGCTTCATCATCTTCAGGTCTTCACGGCTCACGAGCTTGGGCGCCTTCGCTCCCGGCAGTAAGACCGCCCCGATGAGAAGATCCGCCCGCTGCAGCTCGTCCAGAATGTTGTGGCGATTCGAGTACAGCGTATCCACGTTGGCCGGCATCACGTCCGATAGATACCGCAGTCGGTCCAGATTCAGATCCAGAATCGTGACATGTGCTCCGAATCCGGCCGCGATCTTGGCCGCGTTAGTTCCGACTACACCGCCGCCGATGACCATGACTTCGGCGGGTAGAACTCCTGGTACGCCGCCCAGCAGCACGCCGGAGCCCCCTTGAGCCCGCTCCAGGTACTTGGCTCCCTCCTGGACCGCCATACGGCCCGCCACTTCCGACATCGGAGTGAGCAGCGGCAACTCGCCGCCAGGCACCTGCACTGTCTCATACGCGATTGACACACAGCGCCGATCTATGACCGCCGCCGTAAGGGCCTCATCCGCCGCGAAATGGAAATACGTGAACAGAACCTGGCCCTGGCGGATGCGGGCATACTCAACCTCGATCGGTTCCTTGACCTTCATTATCATCTCGGCCCGCTGCCAGAGCTCCTCCACGTCAGACACGATCGCCGCGCCCGCTCGCACGTAGGTCTCATCAGGAAAACCGCTGCCTTCTCCGGCGCCCGACTCGATCAGCACTTCGTGCCCGGCGCTGACAAGGTCGTCCGCGCCGGCCGGGACCAGAGCCACACGATTCTCGTTGGCCTTTATCTCATGTGGAACGCCCACGATCATCTCGAGCTCCCTTGTTGAATTTCACGCCGGCTGATTATGCGGGCACCAGCTCCAGCACCGCTAGCCGGTCAGGGTGGTACAGGCTCGCCGCTTTCTGAACGGAACTGTCGCTGATCGCGTCAATTCGTCCGGCCAGCCCCTCCAGCGACGCGTACGGTTCCCCGTACAGGGCCACAGCCGCCAGACGATTCATGCGGGCCGC
>JBDLJJ010000072.1:0-13751 GCA_039714435.1 Gemmatimonadota bacterium
GCTCAGGCGGAACGACCTATTCCCGAAGACCTGAGCATGAACGCCTTGGGCGAGGCAATGAAGAACCTGGACATGAATAAGCTGGATCTGCCGTGACCCGCTCGTCCATACGAGTCGCCGATGAGATTGTCGCGGCGCTCGAAGCGAAGGCTCCGGTCGTGGCGCTCGAGTCCACACTCATCGCGCACGGGTTGCCGCATCCGGCGGGTGTAGAGACCGCTGCGGCGGCGGAAGCTGAGATCAGGCGGGCTGGAGCGGTGCCCGCCACGATCGCCGTTCTGGACGGCGAAATCCGGGTGGGCCTGAGCGCTACCGAGATCGAGCGCATCGCCACTGCGGGCGACGTGGCGAAGCTCAGCCGCCGCGATCTTCCGGCGGCCGTGGCCAGCGGGGGCGACGGGGCCACCACCGTCGCTGCTACGATGCTCATCGCGGAGCGAGCCGGAATCGAGGTATTCGCTACTGGCGGAATTGGGGGTGTGCACCGCGGAGGTGAGGCGTCGCTCGACGTGTCCGCTGATCTCCACGAACTCGGCCAGACCAGCGTCGCTGTGGTCTGCGCAGGAGTGAAGTCTATACTGGATATCGGCCGGACTCTCGAAGTGCTGGAAACACTAGGCGTTCCGGTAATCGGGTTCGGGACCGACAGTTTCCCGGCTTTCTACACGCGTGACAGCGGCTTTGACGTAGATCGCCGCGTCGATGACATCGCCGAGCTGGCCCGGCTGATTAGGGTCAAGTGGGACCTGGGCCTGGACGGTGCCGTACTGGTGGCGAACCCGATCTCTGCGCTGTACGAACTGGAGTTCGAGGATGCGGAGGCCGCCATTGGTTCCGCGCTGTCAGAGGCGCACGCGGCCGGAATTTCAGGAAGCCGGGTGACCCCATTCGTCCTGGGGCGAATGGCCGAATTGACCTCCGGCAACAGTCTGAAGGCAAACGTTGAGCTGATTCTGAGTAACGCGCGGCTGGCGGCGGCGTTGGCCGTGGCTCTTGCTGCCGAAAGCAACAATGACTGTAGATAGGAGAACAATGCTGAGACTGAACCGTCTGTCCCTGCTGGTTGGAACGATCTGGATCACTGGTTGCGCTGCTGATTCTGGCTCCGAGACCGCGTCCGAGCCGGGAGCCGAGACCGGGGCGGCAACCGCCGATGCCGCTCCTCCGAGCACGCAGGCCGGCATAGATACCGTCCCGCATCTGATTAGTGTTGGCGATCAGGTCCGTTTCGATCTGATCAACATGCAGGCGCCGCGGCCGGCTCCGACCGAGTAGAAGCCGGCCAGCCTTGGCCTACTGAGTCTTTTTCGACCTGAACGCAGGAATCACGACGAGCATGAGCAGGCAGATAATAAAGAACCCGATGTGATTCCAGATCGCGAACCCGAACGCCCAGTTTGGCGGTGGGATGGTTGCTGGCAGCCCCTCTCCCGTAAGGATTCCCAGTGTGGCGGCGATGGCGGGCGGCGCGATGACTCCGGTGACGTAGCCCAAGACGAGTGCTAGGCCGACAGAAGGAATGAACCGAACCCCGCCCGCCGGGCTGCGCAGCATCGGGCTGGCCAGCAGGGCTCCGAATAACGCCGCGTATCCGATCGCGATAACGAGGTGGATCGCCCAGCCGAACACGAGCGCCATCGACTCCGGCAGTGGACCCCGGCTCGTAAGCTGGCCGCCCATGAACTCGGCAATGTGTTGTGGATAGCCGGCGATCACCTGAGCCAGCACGAACACGATCGCTCCGGCCACGCCGGCCAAGACCGATTTCTTGATCAACCCTCCGAGTCCGCTCTTCGTGTCGCTCATCTGCTCTTACCCCTCTATCGTAATGACATGACTACTGTCGCTATCGCTTCAAGCACTCAACTGGCCGCCGACGGCGGCGCCGCTGTGGCCAGGACGGGCGGTAACGCAGTGGACTGCGCCATCGCGGCATCCCTGGTTTCAGTGGTCACTGAACCCGGAATCTGCTCGATCGGTTCCGGCGGCTTTCTGACCATTTCGGCCCCGGGCGAAGAACCGGTTACGATCGACGGCTACGTTACCATGCCGGGCCAAGATCTGCCCGCGGACTATTCTGCCGACGGCTCGGTTTATGTGCACATGGACTACGGCGGCGGAGTGGATCTCGTCGTCGGTCACGCTTCAGTTGCCACACCGGGCTCTCTGGCGGCCTGCGGCGTCGCCAGCCGAAGATTCGGGAGCCTGCCCTGGGCGGCTCTTTTCGAGCCTGCACATGGGCACGCGCGCGACGGCTTTCCGCTCCAGAATGTATCACACAACTATCTGCGCTGTTCGCAGGAGGCCGTGTTCAACTGGAACGAAGACGGGTTCGCAGCCATTCACGATTCCGAAGGCAACCTGCTTCGGCCGGGCGATCCGGTTCATGTACCGTACCTCGCGGACAGTATCGAACTTATCGCGCGCGAAGGCCCGGAGGCGTTCTACTCCGGATCTCTGGCCGCGCTGATCGAACAGGACAGCCTGGCCAACGGCGGCTATTTGACGCGGGCCGATCTGGAGTCCTTCGAGGCGGTCGTGCGCGATCCGATCGTGGCCGAGGGAGATGCCTGGTCAGTCTATACGAATCCTCCACCGGCCGTCGGAGGCGCGACGCTGGCGGCTATGCTGCTGTTGATGCAGGGTCGGCCGGCCGAGGGTTGGACCATGGAGGAACTGGGCCACTGGGTGAAGGTGCAGCGGGCAGTTCTGGGCTTCCGGCGGAATCGGCTGGATATGAGCACCGATATCTCACGCGACGTAGAGGCTCTCCTGACGGCGGCACGGCACGGCGAATTGGGAGATTACAAATCTTCACCTTCGACGGTGCACACGTCCGCCGTGGACTCCAACGGACTGGCCTGCGCCGTAACCCTGTCGGCCGGCTACGGATCCGGAGTCATGCCTCCCGGTACCGGTATCTGGATGAACAACTGCCTGGGGGAACTGGAGCTGAATCGGCGCGGCGCTGACTGGCCGGTCGGCGTGCGGCTGCCGTCGAACATGGCGCCCACCGTTGCGCGTCGCGAAGACGGTTCGGTTCTGGCCATAGGCTCGGCGGGTTCGTCTCGAATTACCACCGCCATCGTCCAGAGCCTGTCCAATTACATGAACGCAGGCATGAGTCTCGGGGAGGCGGTTGCGCACCCGCGGGTACATCTGGAAGAGGCCGAATCTGGCTGGCAGGTCGCCTATGAGCCCGGCATGCCGGCGGACGAGCTGGATGTGCCTTCCCGGGCGTTCGACGACCTGAACATGTTCTTTGGCGGGGCCGGCGTGGCTCTGTGGACTCCGGAGAACGGCTTCGAAGTCGCCGCGGATCCGCGGCGCGGCGGCGGGACGGTAATCGCAAGCACGTAGGCACATGTAGCAGGCACGTAGGCTGTACGTAGTCGGCACTTAGGCTGGACAAGCGGCCGCCCAGCGCGGTACCATCAGCCGCCATGACTTCCACCCAGCCGCCGAGGACCAACGGACCTCGGGGCGGCTCTCCCCCGCTGCAGGAAGTAATTCCAAGCCACGGCGCCGGGCTCGGAACATTCGGCGGTGTGTTCACGCCTTCGATCCTGACCATTCTCGGCGTGATCATGTACCTGCGCTTCGGGTGGGTGGTCGGGAATGTCGGACTTGCCGGCACTCTCCTGATTGTCACCCTGGCCACCTCGATCACATTGCTGACCGCGCTTTCCATCGCGGAAATTGCCACGGATCAGCGCGTGCGGGTCGGCGGGGCCTACTACATGATCAGCCGGTCCCTGGGCATCGAGACCGGTGGCGCCGTGGGAATTCCGCTGTACCTGGCCCAGGCTCTGTCCGTCGCCCTGTATACGGTCGGTTTCGCGGAGAGCGTTGTGCGCGTGTTTCCCATGCTGAACGAGCGGGCCGTCGGTCTGGTCACGACGCTGCTCGTAGCGCTTCTGGCCCTGAAATCGGCCCAGGCGGCCATCCGAGCGCAGTACGTGATCATGGTGGCGATCGTGCTGTCTCTCCTTTCCTTCGTCCTCGGCGGTGCGGTAGAGCCCGCCGCTGTGACCGAATCCGCGGCGGCCGCCGCCGGAGCCGGCCCGGCTGGGGCGCCCCAGGTAATCCGGGCCGAGAGTTTCTGGATCGTGTTTGCCGTGTTCTTCCCGGCCGTTACCGGCATCATGGCCGGCGTGAACATGTCGGGAGATCTGAAGCAGCCCGGCAAGTCGATTCCGCGTGGGACGCTGGCCGCGGTGGGGGTCGGATACCTGGTCTACATGAGCCTGCCGCTGTTCCTTGCGGCCCGCGCCGATTCCGCCACGCTCATCGCGGAGCCGTTCATCATGCGGCGCATGGCTCTGTTCGGTGACTTGATCATCGCCGGTGTGTGGGGAGCGACGCTTTCCAGCGCTGTGGGCAGTATTCTGGGCGCGCCGAGGGTGCTCCAAGCGCTGGCGCGGGACGGCGTACTTCCACGCTCGATGCGCTGGTTGGGGAAGGGGACCGGGGACGACGACGCTCCGCGTAACGGAACCTGGCTTACGCTCGGCATCGCCCTGGCCGCCGTGTGGCTCGGCAACCTCAACGTTATCGCCCCGATCCTCACCATGTTTTTCCTGACGACGTATGGGGTGCTCAACATCTCGGCGGCCACCGAGCGCTTTCTGGGCAGCCCGTCCTTCCGACCCAAGTTCCGGGTTCACTGGGTGTTCTCCGCCCTGGGCGCGCTCGGCTGCGGCGGAGTCATGTTTCTCATCAATCCGCTGGCCACGCTCGCCGCCGTAGTCATCGTGGGCGGCATCTACATCTGGCTGGAGAGGCGTGAGCTGCGCACGACGTGGGGAGACATTCGGCGCGGCATGTGGATGGCCATCACCCGTGCCGGCCTGTTCCGGCTGCGCGGGATCACGGACCCGCGCAACTGGCGGCCTCACTTACTGGTGCTGTCCGGCTCTCCCACCAAGCGCTGGCACCTCATCGCCCTGGCCGATGCCCTGTCCCATAACCGAGCCTTCGTCACGGTCGCCAGCGTGCTCACCGATCCGTCCGTAACGCCAGAGCGGCAGCGCGCCATGGAGGCGACGCTGGCTGACTACCTGTCCCGCCGCGGGGTCCACGCTCTGACTCGCCTGATTCGGGCGCCCACCGCTTTCGACGGCGCGGAGCGCCTGATGGAAGCGTACGGAATCGGCTCGCTGGTACCGAACACGATGCTGCTCGGGGCCAGCGAATCCGAACAGCTCCGCGACGATTACAGCGCCATGATTACCAAGTTTCATGCGGCGCGGCGCAACGTCGTCATCCTGCACCACAACGAGGTCTTGGGATTCGGACGCCAGAAGCGGATCGACGTGTGGTGGGGCGGATTCAAACGGAACGGCGGCCTGATGATGACGCTGGCTTACCTGCTCCAGACCAGCGTGGCTTGGCGCGGCGCTCATCTCAGAATCAAGATGGTCGTTCCCACCGAGGCCGCAGCCGAGTCCGCCCGCGACAACCTGACCGCGATCATCCAGAATCTCCGCACGCCTGCCACCCCCGAAGTCATCGTGAGCAAGGGTCGGCCTTTCGAGCAGCTGCTAGAGGCGTCGTCGTCACGCTCCGATCTGATTTTCATGGGGATGAAAGATCCCGGCCCGGATGGCTACTCGGAGTATCTGGCCGATCTGAGCCGGCAGGTGCACCGCATGCCGTCCACCGCCTTCGTGCTAGCCGCCGAAGATCTCGAGTTCAGCGAAATCCTGTTCGCGGGGGAGCGCGAGGGGGAATAGGCCCTTAGTGGCCGTAGCTTACCGCTATCGCCTCGAGCCGTTCCTCGATCTCGTCGCCGGGAATCCATCGGCCCAGCAGCATGACACCTTCGAGGTTCCTCACATTAGACACATCCACCAACGGATTGCCACGGATCAGAATCAGATCCGCGACCATTCCCTCCGCCACCGTCCCGCGTTCGCCTAACGCGTCGTAGAATTGGGCCACGTTGACGGTGCCGGTTTGCAGCGCCTCGAACGGAGACAGGCCCGACTCGACGTATTCGGCAAGCTCCTCGTGCATGGAAAAGCCAGGCACGTTGAAGATCTGCGGCGCGTCGCTGCCGAGCAGAATGCCGGCGCCCGCGTCATGCAGCTCCTTGAGGATCCGGCGACGCAGTTCCATCAGAGCTATACCGTTCTCGGTTGAGAACACCGGGTCGCTCTGGCTTCTGCGAACGAAGTCGGCCCAGGCCTGAGCTTGCTGCTGCGAAGCGTAGCGGACATCGGGCCGATCGAGGGCCTCTTCGAGGCTGCCGAAAAACTCGGGGAAGAGGGACATTGTGGGCACATTCCAGACGCCCCTCTCAGCGGTTTTGCGCGCCAGCTCCGCGATCCGTTCCTCATCGGCGAACCGGGCCAGATTGAGACCGAAGAACTGCGACTGCTCATCCGAAGCTGATCCTGCCAGTTCTTCTACATATCCGTCCAGATGATCGACCGTGGCCTGCCGGGCTTCGAGAGTGCGGCCGAGACCCACGTCCAGAGAGACGTGCCCTCCGAACGTGATGCCGACCTCGTCAGCCGCAGCCACGACCGCGTCGAAGTTGGTTCGGGTGAGGCCAGGGTGCAGCTTGAGAAAGTCGTATCCGGCTGCTTTCTGGGCCCGGACCATCCGGTCCGCCTGCGCTGCAGAGCCCACGCTTCTGCCGTTCAGGCTCGGTCCCGAGGTATAGATACGCGGCGCCAGGACTTCTCCCGCTTCCGCCTTCGCTCGGAGTTCGAGGTGGGACGGCTCGCCGAGCATGCCCCGGATCGTCGTGATCCCATTCGCCACGTACAGGAAGAGCGTATTGGTGCGGAACTCTTCAGGCGCCTGGGAGCCGGGAATGTGGGCGTGCATTTCAGCCAGGCCGGGCATCAGGTACAGCCCCGACCCGTCGACTGTCAGCGCGCCGCCCGGCACCTCCACATCGGACTCGGGACCGATGGTGATGATGCGGCCGTTTGCTACGACCACTGTCTGGTTCTCCAGGATTCTTTCTTCGTCCATGGGGACTGTATGAACGCCTACGAAAGCGACCGTTTCTTGTGCGAACAGAGCACCCGGGCTCAGTGTACCGATTGCCATGGCCGCCGCGGCCAGTCCGAATCCAGTTCCCCGCTTCATTGTCGCGCTCTCTCTCTTGTATATGATGTATATGCTCGGCGGCCGAGCTACAGACCGATCGGCTCGCAGCCGTTCAACACCTCTCGGCTTTCTTTCGTTACCGGGGCCAATGCCGCTCAGCCCGCCAACAGGGCTCCCGCTGTCACGACGATGATCGCCAGCCCGGCCAGGATCTTCACGCCGGCCGCGAGTGTCCGCCCGACGACCGCTCCCCAACCAACCCGCGCAGAATCCGCCGCGGCTCGGCTTTCGGCGTAAGCGACAAGAAGCGCACCGGCGAACGTGCCGACAAAGACGCCAACCAGATTTCCCAGCACAGGAATCGGCGTCCCGACGATACCCCCGACCAGGCCGCCGCCAAGTGCGCCCCAGAAGGCTCGGCGTGAGGCGCCGTACCGCGCCGTGGTTTGCTGGATCACCACGTACTCGGCCAACTCGGCCACGAGCGCGATTCCGATTAGAACGGCGTAGGTAACGACTCCGACGTCACCGAAATACGTTCCCACCGTAGGCACGAGCAGCATGATCCACACGCCTGGAAGCCCAAGAGGAACGAGCAGGAGGCAGATCAGCATGAGTACGAGGCCGAGGATGGCCAGCGCCGAGGAAGTCATGACCAGAAGCTAGCCAGGTGGCCCCTTCCTGTCCTGCGTGGTGTACTAATGGACACTACGTTGGATGCAGACAGGAGGGTTGTTTGGGGTTTCAGCTCGGAAACATGTTTGTGGCGCCGGCCGGCCGGTCGCTCATCGGAGCATCTCTGGCCGCGGCGCTGGGAGCGGCCGCCTGCGCGGGCCTTCCTCCCGGTCCGCCCGGTTGGGTCGGCGGAGACTGCGTAATCCGACCGCTCGAGGAGGAGCCGCCCCCGGCCTCAAATCGGGCACCGATGCTGCGGATCGGACTTCCCGAGGCGGCTCGGCTTATCTCCCACCATGCCGATGGCGACGAACGCATCGTGTGGCCGCATGTGGATGAAACCCTGGTGGCGACCGACTGCGCCGGTCACCCCGTACCCAGCCTGGCATCGAGTTGGACGCACAGCGACAGCGGCCATCGGTGGGTCTTTGCGCTGCGTCCCGGGGCCTCGTTTTCCGACAGTACGCCGGTGACCAGCGCCGCGATTCGCACTTCGTTGCATAGACGGAGCGTCGGTGGCGCGCCCGTGGATTCTGTCACAGAAACCGGTGACGGACGAATCGCTGTTCACCTGGCAGTGCCGGGCGTTCAGTCTGCGGCAGCTTTCTCTGATCGCACGCTGGCTGTCCGGCGAGTTACGCCCGGGTCGCGCTCGTCCGTGAGTACTGGCCTGTACCGTATGCTGAACAGGGAACGCGACCGCGTCATCTCGCTGCAATCTGTCCGAACGGAAGGCGAGAATCCGGGTCCGGCCGTCGCCGGCAGGGTGGGTTTCCGGCCCACGCCACGGTTGCACTTCGAGGTGCTGACAGCCTCCGACGCTCTCAATGCTCTGGATATTGGCTGGGCCGCGGTTCTTACGAGGAATCGCCGCGTCACCGAGTACGCATCGGGCATCGACCGGCTCTCTGTCGTCACGCTTCAATGGGATCGCACCTACAGACTGCTTGTGCCTGACAGCTCCGGATCCAGCAGCGAAGCGCCTCCGAATCATATCCTGGAAACGCTGGCGCGAGACGCAGTGAGTGCGCAGGCCCGCGCGTATCCGGGTACCGAAATCACGGGGGAGCCCAAGCTAATGTGCGAGGAGACAAGCGAGTCGGCGGGGCCAGCGGTGTCAGTTGCGGTCCGGCGGATACTTTACGACGGGAATGATCCGACGGCCGCCGAGCTGGCGGCCCGATTGGTCGCTCTCACCGGCGGGCGCGCGGCCAGCGTCGACGATGGCCCGACTGATTACTTTCGGCGGGTGTTAGGCCTGGAAGGACGCCCCGAGCAGGCCGCTAAGCTTAGAGCCTCTTCAATCTCAGCCTGGGCGGAGTCGCAGCGCCGATCCAGATCCCGGTCCGGCGGGTCTCGGTCCGATGGTACCACTGCCTACGTATCGGTCAGTCAAGTCGCTGCTGCGGAGTGTGGCCGGCTACCCGGGTATCGCGTCTATCCGCTGATCAACACCCGACTATCGCTGATCATGGATGGCCGTCTCCGCGGTGTGTTCCTCGGCGCCGAGGGGCTCCCAATGTTCACCCACGCGACCATGCCCGCGCCGTGAGTTTCCGCAGCCGGCTGCTGACCGGATTTCTCATGCTGGCGCTCGTGCCGCTCGCGGCCTTCGGCCTCGGACTCAGCCGGGAAACGACCCAGCGGCTGGCCGGTGAGTTTGATCGCCAGGCGCGCATCAGTACAGAGGCGATCCAGGCAGAGCTGCGACGCGAAAGCGCCGAGGTCGACCTTCGGCTCGCCGCTCTGGCCGTGCGAGTTGCAGCCGATGATCGTCTTCGGCGCGCGATTCTCGGGGGCGGAGGCGGGTTCGATCGCTCGTACCTGTTGGACTTCGCGTCGATCGTCATGGAGCCAGCGGGTCTCTCGATGCTTCAGCTGCAGGATTCCTCGGGGCGGATTCTGAGCTCCGGCCACTTTCGCAATGAGTTCGACCGGCTCGTCCCCGAACTGGCGAACGGCCTGGGCAGCCTGCCAGAAGGCGCTGCGCTGACGACGGTGAGAACGGCGGACAGCTCCTTCCTGGCCTTCGTCCGGATGAAGTCGGTACAGATCGGAGAGCAATCGGTGCAGCTGGTCGGCGGCGTCCAAATTGGCGACCGGTTTCTCGCTTCCCTCGAACACGACGACGCCATATCGGTATCGCTAGAGTGGCCGGGGGACGATCCGGAGGTTGCCGCGGGAATTGGCTTGGGGGCTGCCCCGGAGTCCGCCTCTGATTCGAGCTCCGAGCCTGACCGAGTCGTAGCCGGAATCCGCTTCCCGTTCCTTAGCCCGACAGGAGTGGATCCTTCTCCGGCCAGGTTCGTTGTCAGGCAATCGCTGGCGGAGCTGACGGCTCTGCAGCGAAGCCTCAGGGTCTGGTTCGCCATCGGCTTCGGTGGGGCCCTGATTGGTGCGCTAATCCTCGCGGCCTGGGTGTCTTCCAGGCTCAGCCGCCCACTCGAGGCGCTCTCCAACAAGACCTCTCGTCTGGATCTCGACAGGCTGGATATCGATTTCAGGTCTGACCGTAGCGACGAGATCGGAGACCTGTCGCGTCTGCTTCAGGCGCTTACCGGGCGGCTGCGCACGAGCGCTTCCCGCCTGCGCGACGCTGAACGGCAGGTCACGCGGGGTGAGATGGCCCGGCAGGTAAACCACGACATCAAGAACGGCCTGGTACCGATCCGAAACGTCGTCGAACATCTGACCGAAGTGACGCAGGACGAGCCGGATCAGCTGGGCCCTGTGTTCGCCGAACGCGGCAAGACGCTCATCTCGGGTATCTCCTACCTCGAAGACCTCGCCTCTAACTACTCGAAGCTGGTCCCCAGAGTGCGTCCGGAGCGGATTGACGTGAACGGGCTGGCCCGCGAAATCGCAGCCGATGGCGCGGCGCGAGGCTGCGACCTCAAGGTCGACCCGGATGTCCCGGCGCTGACAGGCGATCCTGTAGCGTTGCGCCGCATCCTGGAGAACTTGGTCGCCAACGCCCGCGAAGCCGTGAGCGGGTCCGGCGGAGGCGTTCGGGTAAGTACCGCACCGCTGTCGCATGACGGCGTACCGGTCATCCGAATCTCTGTGGAGGACGACGGTCCAGGCCTGAGCTCCGAAGAGCAAGACAGAGTGTTCGAGGACTTCTTCTCAACCCGGGAAGGCGGGACCGGCCTCGGGTTGTCGATCGTGCGCCGTCTCGTAACGGACATGGGCGGGAGAATCCGAGTCGAGAGCGAACCGGGACACGGCGCCCGCTTCATAGTCGAGTTGCCGGCCGAGCCGTCTTCGGAACACCCGGCCGACCCGTCGCCGCGGGCCGCAGTATGACCCGAATCATGGTCGTGGACGATGTGGCGCCGATGGCCGAGCAATACGCCTATGACCTGCGCCGCCTGGGTGACTTCGAGACCCGTGTGGTCGGAGACGGACGCGCGGCCCTGGACGCGCTGCTCGATGAGGCGATCGACTGTGTGCTGCTGGATCTCGAGATGCCGGGGATGGACGGGTTCGAAGTGCTGCGGACGATTCGTGAGCGCGGGCAGGACGTTCCGGTCATCGTTTATACTGGTACCGGCGACTTCGATCGCTGCATGCAGGCGGTTCGGCTGGGTGCGAGCAGCTTTATCGACAAGTCCGAGTCGATGCACAGGGTCGTGCACGAGATCCGGAAGGCTCTGGAGCGGGGCCGCCTCACTTTGGAAGTGCAGGAACTCCGCGCTCTGGTGGACACCGGTAGCCCGCTCATAGGCGACAGCCGTGCCATGGAGGAGCTGCGCGCCGCGATTCGGCGCATCGCTCCAGTGCCGAGTTCGGTGCTCATCACCGGAGAGTCCGGAACGGGCAAAGAGTTAGTCGCCCGCGAGATTCACGAACTGAGCGCAGGGACCCCGGCGCCCTTCGTGGCCATCAACAGCGCGGCTCTTCCGGAGCATCTGGTCGAGAGTGAGCTGTTCGGTCACGAACGGGGAGCCTTCACCGGCGCCGACCAGCTACGCCGCGGCGCCTTCGAGGCGGCCGAAGGCGGGACCATTTTCCTGGACGAGATAGGTGAGCTTCCCGTGGCGGCGCAGGCCAAGCTCCTGCGAGTCCTGGAGCAGAAGGAGATCACCCGCGTGGGAGGTACCAAGACGATTCCCGTGTCGGCGCGGGTGGTGGCGGCAACTCACAGGAACCTGGAGGCCGACATCCAGGAGGGCCGCTTCCGCCAGGATCTGTACTACCGGATCAATGTCCATACTCTGCACGTCCCGCCTCTGCGGGAGCGGCGGGAAGACATCCCGCAGCTAGCCCGTCATTTCCTGGAAGTCATCTGCCGACGCTTCGGGTTACCCACGAAATCGCTTTCGGCCGAGGCCGTCGCGTCGCTCGTCGCCTATGACTGGCAGCGCAACAACGTGCGCGAGCTCAGAAATATCGTGGAGCGGCTCGTCATCGCCGCGGACGGCGCCGAGATCGGGGTTGATCTCGTACCGCCCGAGATCTTGGGCGGAGGATCCGGATCGGGCAGCCAGGGAGGCCGCCCCAGTCAGTCGGGCGGCCAGGCTGCTGGCTCCGGTCCGCACGTAACCGGCCTGCGCGCCCTGCGGGCCCAGGCGGAGCGGCGAATTCTCCTCGAAGCCCTGGAGCGGAACTCGTGGCACATCACGCGGGCGGCCCAGGAACTCGGCCTGGCCGATCATTCCAGCCTGCTCAAGATCATGCGCAAGCACGGGCTCAAGAAGGCCAAGTAGCGTGTCCGTTCGGACACGCTGTGCCCAGAAAATCACGTGTCCATTCGTACACAATCGGACTTGGTCACACCATCCGGAGTCGCGCCGGACAGTCCATTAAGTACAACAATAACTGCCCTTATGCCGCACGGCCGCGTTTTCTATCTCCTGGACATCTCCTTGCCCCTTCTTCTGGCTGACCGTCACCAAGGACACGGCGCCGAAGGGCGCTCAGCAAGGAGGACACAATGATCGCGATTCACCCACTTCGGTTCCTGGGCGGCGCCGCTCTACTCGCCGCCGCGGCGCTCGCTGCCTGCGGCAATCCCGATAGCCCAGCGCAGTCAAGCAGCGTGTCGCAGGCGCAGACACGTGCGGCCACCCCGAAGCAGACATCCAAGCGTCCCACTGTGGGCCAGTCCGGAACGGCCCTGGCGACGACGACGTCCGGCAGGCCCATCTCAAAGGTCGTGGCCACGCCGCCCAGCGGCGTCATCACGCGCCAGGTCTCCTATGAGGAAGCTGAGACCGCTTACCGTGACAAGGAATACGGCAACGCCACACGTCTATTCGACGCCTACACTGAGCAGCGGCCCGACAACCCGTGGGGTCACTACATGCTGGGTCTGTCGGCCTGGAAGGCCGGAGATCTGAGCCGCGCCGAGGATGGATTCGACGGCGCTCTCATCAGGGATCCGAACCATGTGAAGAGCCTGGTCAATCTGAGCCGTGTCCTGATCGAATCAGACCAGCCGGAAAAGGCACTCGGCACAATCGAAAAGGCTGTCGAGCTGGACCCGGCCTCGGGCCAGATCCACCGAGTGCTGGGCAACGTGCAGTCCGAGCTGGGCCAGGTGGAACACGCTATCGGATCGTACCGGACCGCCATACGGCTGGAACCGGGCGATGCTTGGGCGCTCAACAACCTGGGCCTGATGCTTATTCAGCAAGGCCGCGAAGAAGAGGCGCTGCCACCTCTGGCGCTGGCCAACGAACTGAAGCCCGAGGTTCCGGTGTTCCTCAACAATCTCGGTGTGGCCCTGGAGCGGAGCGGGTTTCCGTCTGCGGCCGGCGACGCGTTCGCGGCCGCCCTGGATGCCGACAGCTCCTACGCCAAAGCAGAGGTTAGCCTGGCCCGAGTGGAGAGCGTCACGAAATCGGATACTGACTATGTCGATCTGCCGGCTCTGGCCAGGGCATTCGCCCTCGAGATCGAGGGTAGCGTAGTCACTGGTGAGCCGATTGATGAAACTGATGAAATCGAGCCGGAGGCCCAGGTCGGCGGCTGAGTCAGTTGGCGGCCAGCCCCAAGTGGCGGCTAGT
>JBDLJJ010000073.1:0-13584 GCA_039714435.1 Gemmatimonadota bacterium
GTCGTGGGCTCCGCCATAGCTCCCTCAGACAGATCTCTCTGCAGCTGCCGAACGTCGGACGAAAGCGGCTGGGCCACTGGCTCGGACTCGGCCACCACGTCGGACTCAGCAGCGACCTCGAATTCGGCCATCGGCTCTGGCTCGGCCGCCGGCTCGGATTTCGCTGGCGCCATACGTTCCAACCGTTCGGCGGCCGCCTCCGATAGCTCCTTGAGGCGCACGGGCAGAGACTCCGGATCGGGAAGTTCGCCCAGGTCCGTAAGGCCGAAGTGATCGAGAAATACCCGCGAGACCCCGTACAGCAGCGGGCGGCCCAGGCCCTCACCTCGGCCCGTGACCTGAATCAGGTCCCACTCCAGAAGTGTGCGAAGCACTGAGCTGGCTGATACTCCGCGTACATCTTCTATCTCGACCCGGCCGATCGGTTGCCGGTAGACGATGATGGCCAGCGTCTCCAGAGCGGCCGGGGATAGCGTGGGCGCGCGCGGGACGGAGTCGAACTGCTCCAGGTAGGGAGCGAACTCCGGCCGGGTGAGGATCTGATATCCCTCGCCGAGCTGGTAGATCTGAAAAGCGTGCTCGGCCGCCTCGTAGCGGTCCCGCAGGGTTTGAATCGCGGCTTCGACACCTCCGATATCCAGCGATCGATCAGCGCGAGCCAGTTCCGCCGCGGTTAGAGCGGTCTGGCTCGAGAACAGGGTGGCCTCGACGATCTGTTCAGGTGTCACGACTCAGTCCTCATCTGTCAGTGTGAGATGTCGGCTGGGAAACAACCAGATGGAACCGAAAGGTCCGGTCTGTTCGATACGCAGCATGCGCTGCTTGGCCAGTTCCAGACATGCGAGAAACGAGGCTACGGCGTGTGGCCGCGTACGGAACGGGGCTACGACAGTCTCGAAGGCCAGGCGCTTGGCTCCGCGCATCAGCTTGCGGATCAGGGACGCCTTTTCCTTTACGCTGATCACATCGCTGGGGGGCGTCACCTGTGCCGGCGGCCGGGCCCTCGGAATGCGGACGGCGGCTTCGAGGAAGTCGATCATGCTGAGTTCGAGCTTCGGCCTGCCCAGTTTCGGGATTGGACGGGCCGCTACGTATCCCTTTCCAAAGTGCCTCGCGCGATGGCTCTCCGCCGTCGACAGCACGTGAACCACATCCTGGAAGTGCTCGAACTCGAGTAGCCGCCGGACCAGGTCCTGCCGCGGGTCCGTATCCCAGTCGGCGACTCCCGGCCGAGGCAACAATAGCTGCGCTTTGACGCGGATCAGAGTGGCCGCCATCTCCAGAAACTCGCCGGATCGATCCAGGGAAAGCTGATCCAGGCCGGCCTCGATAGCATCCTGAAACTGCGCCGTTACGCGAGCGATTGGGATGTCGAAGATATCGATATCCTGTGATCTGATCAGGTGCAGAAGCAGGTCCAGAGGACCCTGAAAGCGATCGAGTTCGACGACGAAGGGTTCGGCCTGCAGGAGGCCTGGCAGTCGGCGCGGCGCTGGTATGGTTGGTAGCATGTGTGTCACGGACCTTGATCGGGTCTCAGATTCACAATAAACTTAGGTTTACCTTGCTACTGGGTTCAACCCCCGGCAACACAAACCGTACTCCGAGAATCCGAAGGACCGAATAGTGCCGAACATAAAGAGTGCCAAGAAGAGGCTTCGACAGTCACAGCGCCGCCGGCTCGACAACCGTAGGGCCCGCTCCGAAATCCGGACGCGCACCAAGCGCCTGTTGCTGATCGATTCGAAGTCGGAAGCGGAACAGGCGTACCGGGAACTGGCCGCCGTTCTCGACCGGGCGGCCCAGCGCCGGCTGATGCATCCCAACGCCGCGGCCCGCCAGAAGTCGCGTCTCAACAGGTACGTCAGCAGCCTGTAGCGGGGCGCCGCCTCAGGCGTCCTTCTTCCCCTTTTCAGTTCCGGCTTCCTCTTCTTCGAGCAGCTGTGAAACAGCATCGAAGTTCTGGGAGTCATCCATCGACAGGCTCTCCAGAAACTCGAGTTCGTCCAGGAAGGCATCGTCTTCGCCCTCTGATCCCGCTGAGTCAGCGTCAAGACCGGCGGCGGCCGGAACGATCTCGGGCGCCAACTCGGACTCCGGCTCCGCGTCGTCGGGCGCGCCAGTGAGATCTTCGCTGCTGGCGTCTAGATCCTCGGCCGCGCCCGTGACATCCTCGCCGTTGGCGTCGATCTCTTCTTCGGACCCACCCGAGGTCTCGGCCGGGCCCTCGCCGAAAGTCTCATCGCCGAACCTGTCGCTGCCTGCATTCGGCAGGATGTGGAGCACCGTGGATGCGGCTGGCTGGCCGGTAACTTCGGTCAGGACCGCTTCGAGTTCCGTCACGGCGACCCGTTCGGCCCCGATCTGATCACTCAACAAATCGAGCGCGCCCTCGTGCTCGGCCCGCTTTTCGTCCCAGTCGGATTGGGTATACTCGCCCACCTCGTGGCGGAGCTGAGACTCCTCCAGGTCTGCTGATCTGCTGTCGTGCTCGGACGCCAGCTCCTCCAGCCGGGCCACTCTGGCCGCCACAGCGTCTTCCAGTTCCGAGCTATGGGTGCCGAGTTCCGCCTCGACGTCGCCGAGTCTTTTCTTGTAGTCCATCCTGACTCTCTCGGCTACTTCAGGCCGGAAGTCGGACACAACGCCGTCCAGCTTGGCGAGCCAGTCCTGGAAGGTGGTACGCTGATCTAGAAGAGCCTGGATCGCTCCAGGAACGACCTGATTGTGATCCTTCTTGCTTGCCATGGCTTGTGCCCGTCTCTGAAGACTACTGCGTTGTGAACCTTGTTTCGCCGTCTACCAGCGTGCGGCGCACTTTTCCGGGAAGTTCCCAGCCCGCGATCGGCGTGTTTCCGCTTCTCGAAACGAACCTGGCCGGATCGACTGTCCACGCCTCGTGCGGCGCCAACAGCACAATGTCCGCGGGTGCGCCCGGGCGCAACGTTCCCTCCTCCAGGCCCATGACCCGCGCGGGCGCGCAGCTCATCCGGTCGATCAGCGTCGACAGGCTCATGTGTCCCGGCTCTACAAGGGCCTTGAGACACAGCCCGAACGCGGTTTCCAGTCCGTTGATGCCGAAGGGAGCGTCGTCGAACTCGCGCTCTTTCTCTTCGTAATGATGCGGAGCGTGATCGGTCGCGATCATGTCGATGACGCCCTCCACAAGCGCCTCACGGACCGCCACAACGTCAGCCTCGGTGCGCAGGGGCGGGTTTACCTTCGCTTCCGTGTTGTATCCGCGGACCAGCTCTTCGGTGAGCAGAAGATGGTGGGGCGTCACCTCTGAGGTCACGCGCAGGCCGGACTCCCGGGCCATGCGCAGGCATGCGACGCTCTGCCGGGCCGAGACGTGGCACACGTGCAGATGGCCTCCCGTCACCTCAGACAGCAGTGAGTCGCGCGCCAGCATGGCCGCCTCGGCAGCGTTTGGAATGCCGCGCAGCCCGAGAACCGTCGCTACGCTGCCCTCGTTCATTACTCCGCCGGCGGACAGCGCCGGGTCCTCGGTATGCTGGATTATCGGGATGCCGAACGTCTGCGTGTACTCCAGAATCCGCCGCATGAGTCCGGAATCGAGTACGGGGTGGCCGTCATCAGATACCGCCACGGCGCCGGCGGAGACGAGCTCGCCCACCTCCGTCATCCGTTCGCCCTTCTGCCCGACCGATGCGGCGCCGATCGGCCTCACTTTGGCGCCCCGCGCCCTCTCGGCAGTGGCGATGACGAATCCGACGGCGGCCGGATTGTCGATCGGCGGATCGGTGTTGGGCATGGCCCATACCTGTGTGAAGCCGCCGGCCACCGCGGCGTGGGCGCCGGTGGCGATCGTCTCCTTGTGCTCCCCGCCTGGTTCCCGAAGGTGGACATGCACGTCAATAAAGCCGGGGGCCACTACCAGGCCGGCAGCCTCGATGATCTCCGACTCGTCAGGCGCCGACAGGCCGGGTCCGACCGCCTCGATCTTTCCTTCGCGCACCAGCACATCCGCGACCCCGTCCATGTCCTGCGACGGATCGACGACCTGGCCGCCACGGATCAGGACGGGGCTACCTGAGGAGCGGGTCACGCGGTACCTCCCTTGGCAGCCTCGGCGTGTTCAGGCTGGCCGCCCGCCAGCAGGTACAAAACGGCCATTCGTACCGCGACTCCGTTCGTGACCTGCGGCAGGATCACCGACTCGGGCCCGTCGGCCACGTCCGAATCGATCTCGACGCCTCGGTTCATGGGTCCGGGATGAAGAATCACGATCGGCCGGCCGGCCGCATCCAGCCGGGCGCGGCTCACCCCGAACACCCGGTTGTACTCCCGGAGAGAGGGAACGAACCCGGTCTTCATGCGCTCCAGCTGAAGGCGAAGAATATTGAGCGCATCGCTCCACTCGATGGCCTCCTCGACCCGGCCAAAGCACCGCACCCCCAGCTCTTCGATGCCGGGCGGTATGAGGCTGCGCGGGCCACAAACCGCCACCTTGGCGCCCATACGGATGAGGCCGAAGATGTTTGATCGGGCGACACGTGAGTGTCTTATATCGCCTACAATGCACACCTTAGCGCCACTAATCTCACCTAGTGTATCACGTAAAGTGAGAAGATCCAGCAGAGCCTGCGTGGGGTGCTCGTGCTGTCCGTCACCGGCGTTGATCACGTTGGACGGAATACGCTCGGCCAGGAACTGCGCTGCCCCCGAAGAGCCGTGGCGAACGACGACCATGTCGATCCGCATCGCCTCGAGGTTGCGGGCTGTGTCGACCAGGGTCTCTCCCTTTTGAACCGACGACCCGCTGGCGCTGATATTCACCGTGTCCGCGCCGAGCCGCTTCTCCGCGAACTCGAACGAGATGCGCGTCCGGGTAGAGGGCTCGAAGAACAGATTGACGATCGTCTTGCCCCTCAGAACGGGCACCTTCTTGATGGGCCGCTCGCTGATCTCCTTGAACGGCTCGGCGGTGTCGAGAATGGCCTTGATCTGAGCGGCGTCCAGCTTCTCCAGGCCGATGAGATCTTTACCGAGGCGGGGTCCGGGCTGCGAGAGTTCGGCCGCCGCAGCCGTCACGCCGCCTCCTGCCCGGACTCGAGGAATACGCCCAGTTCGCCGTCCTCTTCGGGTACGTGCACGACTACCCGCTCGCCTTTCCCGACCTCCACCGTGGCCCCGATGTAGTCGGCATGTATTGGCAGTTCGCGGCCTCCGCGGTCAATCAACACACACAGCTCGATACGGCGTGGGCGGCCGAAGTCGGCCAGTTCGTTCAGGGCGGCCCGGATAGTCCGCCCGGTGAAGAGCACGTCGTCTACCACTACCACACGCCGGCCAGTGATATCGACCGGAATGTCGGTCACCCCGATTAGGGGACGGGGACCCACCTGAGCGAAATCGTCCCGGTACAGGGTGATGTCGAGACTTCCGGTGGGGATATCGGCGCCGTGGCCAGACGACAGATGAGAGCCCAGCCGCGCCGCGAGGTGATTACCGCGCCGCCTGATTCCAATCAGTACGAGGTCGTCGATCTCGCCGCCTTTTCGTACTTCGTCCGCCAGACGAGCGAGAGTCGCCTCCGATTCCTCTTCCGACAAGACTGCTGTGCGCGTACCGCCCTCCGTGGTATCTCGAGGCTCGCCGCTGGCCCGCTTCCAGCAGGCCGCGCGGCAGTATACCCGCCGCCTGCTGGGTGATCAACGCCCTGCCCTGGGGTGTTTTCTTTACAACATCCGGGAGCGACTCTAGCTTTTCGCGACCCGCCTGTCCCCGTGCAGGTAGCCAAGAACACAATTCAAGGACTCGAATCCATGCCGGGACTAACGGCGCTTCCCCTGATCGCCATCTCTCTTCTGGCCTCGCAGACCGCGGTGCCTCAGGAACGGCAAGTCTCGGTGAAGGCTCCTACCGCTGTCCTCACCGGCCTCGATTTCTCGGTCGAACTGGAGATGACGAGCGGACCACCGGGGGCGTTCATCCTGGAGACCGCGGACGGCCGCCTGCTCGGGGGAGGAGATCTGGTCGCGGGACAGAGCGTCACGGTGGAAGGACTCACCATCAGCTCGGCATCCGAAGTGCCCGTCCAGCTCAGCTGGACTGACGGCGGCCAGGCCACCGAAGTACGCCCCAGGGTGCTGCCCGGCTGGATGAGCCTCCTTCCGCCACTGGTCGCCATCGCGCTGGCGTTGATCTTCAAGGAAGTGATCATCTCGTTGTTCGCGGGGGTCTGGCTCGGCGCCCTCGCTTACGCCGGACTGAACCCCATAGGAGCCATGGCTCGGTCAGTGGACCGCTTTATCGCCCCCGCCATAGCTGACGGAAGCCATGCCGCCATCCTGGTCTTTTCCTTCTTGCTCGGCGGGATGGTAGGGGTGATCAGCCGCTCCGGGGGGACCCACGGCATCGTTCAGGCAGTCCGGCCGCTGGCAAGGACCAGGCGCCGGGCCCAGCTGGCTACCTATCTGGGGGGCCTGGCGATCTTCTTCGACGACTATGCCAACACACTCGTAATCGGCAACACGATGCGGCCGATCACGGATCGCATGAAGGTGTCGCGCGAAAAGCTGGCCTACATCGTTGATTCCACCGCGGCGCCGGTCGCCGCGATCATGTTCGTGTCCACATGGGCGGGATTCGAAATCTCGCTCATCGGAGACGGGCTTCGTGCGGCGGCGGCCGATCCGGGCACCTCGCCCGCTATTGCGGCGGGCCTAGAGGCGGCGAATCCGTTCGCGGTTTTCATTCACACGATTCCGTATCTGTTTTATCCGATTCTGGCACTCTTCATGGTCGGCCTGGTCGTGATTACGCGGAGAGACTTCGGCCCGATGCTGACGGCGGAGCGGAGAGCGGCCCGTGGGGACGGAGTGTACCGCGAAGGCGCCGCACTCCTGGCCGACACAAGCTCAGAGGCGCTCGAGCCGGCTGAGGGAGTGCCGCTGCGCTGGTACAACGCGGTGCTGCCCGTGCTCACCGTGATCTTTGTCGTGTTCGCCGGGCTCTACACATCCGGCCTGAGTGCCCTGGGCCGGCCCGGCACGCTGTCCGAGGTGTTCGGCCAGTCTGACCCGTTCGCGTCGTTGCTGTGGGGATCACTCAGCGGCCTGTTCGTGGCCATCATCATGGCGGTCGCGCAGCGGATTCTGACGGCCAAGCAGGCGGTCGACGCATGCGTCGGCGGGATGCGCAGTATGTTTCTGGCCGCCATCATCCTGACTCTGGCCTGGGCCCTGGGAGGCGTCACCGAAGCGCTCGGCACGGGACCTTACATCAGTACCCTCATTCAGGATTCGCTGCCTCCGCAGATGCTTCCCGCCATGGTGTTTCTGGCGGCGGCGGCAACGGCGTTCGCCACAGGTACTTCGTGGGGCACCATGGCCATCTTCGTTCCGATCGTAATCCCGCTGGCCATCGCCTTCGGGGGAGCCGTCGGGTTCGAGCATGGAGCGCAATACGGATTACTGCTGGGGAGCACCGCTTCGGTACTGGCGGGAGCAATATTCGGAGACCACTGCTCGCCGATCTCGGACACGACAGTTCTCAGCTCGATGGCGTCCGCCTGCGACCACATGGATCACGTGCGGACTCAGCTGCCGTATGCGCTCGCTGTGGCGACACTGGCCGTACTGGCCGGGAGTATTTCGGTGGGATACGGCCTGCATCCGGCTTTCGCCTACCTGATCGGCACCATCGCCTTGTTTCTGCTGCTGCGCTTCGTGGGCAAGCGAGATGAACCGCTAGGGTAGAACCGGGTTTAGCGCTTCGCCTCCTTCGAGTACGGCCCGGGTGTTCGCCGCCGCCAGCCTCCACATGCCCTGCCGGGCCGAGTGAGTGGCGCTCCCCAGGTGAGGAAGCACCAGTGCCCGACGATGCTGAGCTAGGGCTGGCGGAATCCTGGGTTCATCGGCGTAGACATCCAGGCCGGCGCCCCCGATCTCGCCGGCGGACAGGGCCGCGCTCAGAGCTTCCTCGTCCACGATTGCGCCTCGCGCGGTGTTGATCAGAATGGCGTGCCGCTGCATGAGCCCGAGTTCCTCACGGCCGATCATGCCAGCGGTCTCGGGCGACAGCGGCAGGTGCACCGAGACGACATCAGCTTCAACCAACAAATCGCCGCTGCTCTTCCGCCGGACGGCCCCGTAGTCACTCTCGAGGCGCGGATTGGCGCTGCGGCTCCAGTAGTGGATTCGCATGCCGAAGGCAGCGGCGCGGTGGGCCACAGCGGAAGCGATCCGGCCCGCTCCCAGCAGGCCGAGCACCCGGCCCTGGAGACCAAGTCCGAGTAGCTCCGTAGGCCCCCACCCTTCCCAATCACCACTCGTGGCTGTCTCCAGGCCCTCCCGGAGTCGCCGCGCCACGCCCAGGAGGAGGGCCAGCGTGAGATCGGCGGTGGCCTCCGTCAGCACGCCAGGCGTGTTGGTCACGGTAACACCGCGCTCGTTCGCCGCCGCCACGTCTACGTTGTCGTAACCGACCCCGTAGTTGGCCACGACCTTCAGATCGGGAAGCAGGACGAGTTCAGCGGCGCCGACCGGATGGGAAACGAGCGGAATGATGGCCTCGATCATCCGCCCCGCCGGAAGCCCCTCCGAGAACCGATAGAATTCCGCACACCGGCCGCCCGGCCAGGACGCTCCCTCCGCGTGGGCAAACGGCCTCAATTCCTCGGCAACCCGTATCGTCACCGCCGCGCTCCGAAGAAGGCTCGCAGCAGGTCGGCGCTGGCGGCAGCGCCCACGCCGGACACGACCTCGACCCGATGGTTGAGCCGGCTGTCCTGCACAATGTTTCCAAGAGAGCCGCACATTCCGGCCTTCGGGTCCGAGGCTCCGTACACCAGCCTGTCGATGCGGGACAGAACGATCGCGCCTGCGCACATGGCGCAGGGCTCGAGCGTCACGTACAGCGTGCATCCGAGCAGGCGCCAGTCGTCCAGATCGGCGGCAGCGGCCCGCAGCACGAGCACCTCTGCGTGAGCGGTCGGGTCCGAAAGCTCCCGGGTTCGATTATGGTCCGCCCACGTCCGGCCGTCGGCCGCTGCGAGGACAGCGCCGACCGGCACCTCGCCGGCCTCTCCAGCGGCCCGGGCCTGCTCGAGAGCGATCAGCATGAGCGGCTCGGTCACCTCAGCTCTCCGCCGGGATACTGGCCAGGTAGTCCCTGGCGCGCTCGATCCTGCGCAGTGACCGCTCCCGCCCCATCAGCTCCAGAACTTCGAAGATTCCCGGGCTCACAGCGGCGCCCACCAGAGCCACTCGCAGCGGGTGAATCAGTTTGGCGGCCGATATGTCCAGAGTCTCGGCGCGGGCGCGCAGCTCACGCTCCAGAGTTTCGGGATCGAACGGCTGTGTCTGGGCCACGACCTCGGCCAGGGCTTCCAGCCGCATCGCGGTCGACACGGGGTCTTTCCAATGCTTCCGGACCGCCGCCTCCTCGTAGCCGAAGTCCGCACTGAAGAAGGGAATGGCCTGGCGCATCACATCGGCCAGGGTACGAGCTCGGGTCTTCACGAGCGCGATCACCGCCAGAAGGCGCTCCGGATCGTCCGCAGCCGCCGGCGCCGCATCCAGGAGGCCAGGCCGCACCTCGGGCACGATCAGCCCGGCATCCAGACGCGACAGGTGCTGGCCGTTCAGCCACTCCAGTTTTCGTAGGTCGAACACGGAGCTCTTCTTGAGGATCCGGTCCAGGCTGAAGGCATCGATGAGCTCAGGAAGATCCATCACTTCACGGTCGTCACCAGGCGACCAGCCGAGAAGCGCCAGGAAGTTGACCATGGCGGCGGGGAGAATTCCCTGCTCGTCACGGTACGCCTCGACGGATGTGGCTCCGTGCCGTTTGGACAGGCGTTTGCCGTCCGGGCCCAGGATCATGGGGACGTGGGCGAATACGGGCGGCTCGGCGCCCAGGGCCCGGTAGATCATCACCTGACGGGGGGTGTTCGACAGGTGGTCATCGCCACGAATCACATGGGTGATAGCCATGTCGATATCGTCCGACACGACCGCGAGCTGATACACCGGCGTACCGTCCGAGCGCAGAATGATGAAGTCATCCAGATTCTCGTTGGCGAAACGCGTGGGGCCGTGAACCGCATCGTCCCACTCCGTTGTTCCGTCCGGCACTCGAAACAAGACCGCGAACGAAGGCCCGGGCTCGTCTTCCCCGCCGGCCTCTGAGTCGTGGGCCGGGTCAGCGCGAACAGAGCGATAGCGAAAGACACGGCCTTCCGCTTTGGCTTCGTCGCGGCGCTGCGCGATTTCTTCCTGAGTCAGATAGCAGCGGTAGGCGTGTCCCGCCGCCAGCAGAGCGACCGCAGCCTCGCGGTGGCGTTCGATGCCATCCGCCTGATGAACGGGCTCTTCATCGGCCTCCAGACCCAGCCAAGCCATGGACGACTGGATCTGCTCGGTCATTTCCGGACTCGACCTCTCCCGGTCCGTATCCTCGATGCGCAGCAGGAACGAGCCACCGGTATGGCGTGCGAACAGATAGTTGAAAAGCGCCGTGCGGGCGCCCCCCACATGCAAGAAACCGGTCGGGCTGGGGGCGAATCTTACTCGGGGCGTAGAAGTCAGGTCAGATATGGCTTTTTCGCTCTGGCTGCGGGGTGAAGGCCGGTAGCGTCGGCACGGCCGGCGTCGTGGACCAAGGCCGGTAGCGTCGGCCACGGGCGCCACCCATCTTGCAGCCGAGCCCCCCCGCGCGCCACCAGACCGTGCGGACCCCCTTGCATGAGGCGGACGAGTGCCAGAGCGTGAGATCTTCATTCTGCCGGGACTGCGAAGCCCTTTCACCAAGGTCGACAAGGAATTGGGTCGGCTCGACGCCGTCCAGCTCTCCGTCCCGGTTGTCCAGCAGACAGTAGTCGGGCCCGCCGGCCCGGGCCCCGGAAAAGACGGTAAGGTCGACCTGATCGTGTGGGGATCCGTGATCCCGACCCTGTCCGTGAGCAACTGGGCGCGCGAGGTCTGGCTCGACGCGGGCCTGGAGCCGCATGTTCCGGCTCACACGATCATTCAAGCCTGCGGGACGAGCCTGGCGGGGGCCACTCACGCGGCCGGCCAGGTCTCCACCGGAGCTGTCGACCTGGCGCTGGTCGGCGGCGTGGAGTCGATGTCCAACACGCAGATCGGCCTGTCCCGCGAGCTCAGCCGGACGATCCGCAGAGCGGCGGGGGCCCGGGGCCCGGGCGACGCGCTGTCCAAGATCAAGGGGCTCAAGATGCGGGATATCCGCCTCTCTATCCCTGGCATTACGGAGCGCTCGACAGGTAGGACGATGGGCCAGCACACGGAGGAAATGGCCAAAGACTGGGGTATTCCCCGCGAGGAACAGGACCAGCTGGCCTTGGACAGCCACCAGCGGTCGGTGGCCGGAGCGGCGGCCGGTTTCTTCCGGCCCTTGCTGGTCTCTACTGGCACGTACGCCGCGGACGGCGACACTATCCCGCGCGCGGACACCTCCCTGGAAAAACTGGCGCAGCTGCGGCCCGTGTTCGACCGTGAGAACGGAACGCTGAGCGCAGGAAACTCGTCGCCGCTCACTGACGGTGCGGCCGCCTGCTGGGTGGCAAGTGGCCGCGGGGCAGCGCGCATCAGTGACAGCGCCCCCCGCGCCCGGCTCGTAGACTGGGAGGAGGCGGCCACCGACCCCAAAACGGAGGGCCTGCTCATCGCTCCCGCCCTGGCCATCCCGCGGCTCCTGGAGCGTAACGGCCTGGGCTACGGAGACATCGCTCTTTGGGAGGTCCACGAAGCGTTCGCCGCCCAGGTACTCGTCACGATCAAGGCCCTGGAGAGTAGCGACTGGCTAAGAGACCGGGCGGGCGTGGAGCGAGACTTCGGTCCGTTTCCGCGGGGCCGAATGAACCCCAACGGGGGCAGTATCGCACTGGGGCACCCCTTTGCGGCGACCGGTGCCCGTATCCTGTCTCAGACCGTCCGCGAGCTGGCGGACATGCCGGCCGGAAGCAAGGCCGTCGTGAGCATCTGCGCAGCCGGCGGCCAGGGAAACGTGGCTCTGCTGGAGGCTGTCTAGGTGTAAGTAGCAAGGACGTTGGTCACCCTGAGCCTCGACGAAAGGCTGGAAGGTGTCTTCCGTCCGATCCCGGCGCGCCGCAGGCCCGATAGCCTGATCCGGTATCCACCCGACGGGCTGTGGTCCGCCCGACGGCCCGCTGGTCCCGACTGCCCGCCGAAGTATCGCAATGTAGTTGAGTCCCTGGCCAGCCAGCTACGCTCTCGAGCGCCGGAAGTACCGCAATGTAGTTGAGTCAGTGTGTACGCTCGCGTGCCAGCCGGGAATCTGGAGCCTTGACAGGATTCGGGGCGGACCAAGTGCCGGGGTCTGGGATCTGCCCCATGCGCGGCCTCTGAGCCTCCTGTTTTCCCGCCTGCCGGCCGCCGTTCGAATCCCGTGCCGCGCTTGGTCTCTGAGGCCCCGTTTGCACGCCAGTGAGTGTCTCCGGAGGCCCGAAAACCCAGTGTTATATTGGCACTTCGGTATTTGTTCGGTTCTACTGCCTCGGCACACGGGAGTTACACGATGGTCTACTTCGCTCGTCACATTACCTGCACGCTTCACGTCCGCGAGTCGGTGAGCGACTACGCTACAGATACAGATAAAGCTGAAGCTCCAGAAACGTCCGCTTCCGAATCTCCACCCGCCTCTTCCTCGACGCGTGACCCATTCGACGACGCCGACTCTCTGGAAGAGCTCGAAGAGGAGATCACCGTGCTTGCGGCGCATATACATGCCGCCACGCACCGGCTGCTTGTCCTCATAGCCGAGTTCGACCGCAGGCGTGGCTGGGAGCTGGGCGGCCACCGGTCATGCGCTCACTGGCTGGCCTTTCGTACCGGGTTCGATATGGGCGCGGCGCGTGAGAAGGTGCGTACGGCACGTGCCCTGACGGAGCTACCCGAGACCAGTACCTCCATGAGCCGAGGCGAGCTGTCATTCTCTGCCGTACGGGCTCTGACCCGTGTGGCCACGCCTGACAACGAGACTGATCTTCTGCCAATGGCCCAGGGCTGCACTACGGCTCAGGTAGAACGACTGGTCAGGGGCTGGAAGCTGGGCAGCAAGCAGGACGAAGAGGTGCGTGAGCGAGAGCGCTACGAGTCACGCACCCTGTCCATATTCCCTGACAATGAAGGCATGTATGTGGTCAGGGGCCGACTCACTCCGGAGATCGGTGCTCTTCTGATGCGTGCGGTGGAAGCTGCCAGTGATGCTATATACCAGGACCGGATCAGCAAGGCAGCGGAGAAAAGCGTTCCAGCTGAAACGCTTCAGGGTGAGCATGGGCGGGAAGCGGCCCGGCGGCGGGCCGACGCACTCGGCCTGATGGCGGAGCGTGCTATGGCGGCCGGGTTCGGCGAGGGGGCTCCTATCAGTGGATCAAGCGCTGAGCGTTACCAGGTGATGCTTCACGTAGACGCTGACACACTGGCGTCCGAAGGAGAGATGGGACGATCAGAGCTGGAAGACGGTACACGCGTTTCAGCTGAAACGTCCCGCCGGCACACGTGCGACGGTGCTGTTGTAGCAGTGGGTCACGGCCCCGACGGATCCGTGCTCAGTGTGGGCCGAAGGACCCGC
>JBDLJJ010000074.1:0-13570 GCA_039714435.1 Gemmatimonadota bacterium
GCGCTCCAGGTCATGTCCGCCTGGTACACACCCGGCGTGTCGACCGCGAAGTCGAGCAGCACCCGGAAGCGCAGCCTGAGGTTCACATTGCGGTTGCCCTGGGCCACGAACTGGTCGGAAAGACTGAGCGGTGTCCAGGCTGATGTGCCCTCGAGCTGCCACTGCAAGTCGCTGATATTCTTGCTCCCGCCCATCGAAGCATCGTCAGACCGGATGCACACAGTCCACGGTCTCCGGGGGCCTCGATTATTGATCTGGACACGGAATGGCGGTGAGTCGATATAGCCGGCATCGAAGTCCGCCAGCCCCGGAGCGGGGAAGTCGACGACGGGCGGCCTCACTCTCAGCACAATGCGGCCCGGCTGCGGCTCGCAGCTCTGGGCGTAGACCGGGCTCGCGCCTACCACGAGAGCGGCGATCGCGATCGCGCTCCGGGTAAGTGCCAGTCCGAGTCCGGTGGAACCGCGCATGATTCCTAGGGCACCGAGAAGGCCACTTGCGCGCCCGCGAGATAATCGGCACCGAAATCGAGCATAGGCACGGCCAGGTAGTCGCCTGCCGGGAGTCCTTGGCCGACAGGTACGGATACCTTGCGAATCTGATCCGGCAAGACGCTGAACGGCCTCACGTCGATCGAGCGCAGCACCTGTCCTTGATAGTCCCGGATCTCGACCGAGCCTACCGGTCGCACTGGCCAGGCTCCCGGGTTTTCGAACTCGAACACGAGCTGCGGGCCGTCCTGGCCGGTTTCGATCGCCGCGATGGTGATTCCGCCGCTCGGTTCTCCCTCTGCCGCCAGTCCGTACACCTTCACTCCGATGCGCTGACGAACTCTCATACCGGTGGGAACACGGGCAAGCGTCTCGGCGAACACCATTGACCAGCACGTGTTTTGCCCCTGCCACGGCTCGAAACTGATGTTTACGTAGCGGGACTCGCCAGGCGGGACCGTGATGGCATCAGGCGTAACGCGAAGAACCGACTCACAGGAGCGGGCACCCTGGCCCGCGGGGAGAAAATTGTGGTTCCCTGTCTCATCCTGGTCGAAATCGTTGACGTACAGGCGCACGTCGAGCGGCTGGGATCCGTCGTTCTTGATCCGGGTTGCCGTGGCCCGAACGCTGTCGCTGCTCGAGAACTGGACGATGACCGGATCGACCGAATACTGGGCCTGGACTGCCGGCGCCGAGCCTAGAAACAGCCCAAAACCGGCCAGCGCCAGGAGCGCCGGCCGGCTCGGCCAAAGAGTGTGAGGTTGGCAACTGGTTGCCATTCCCGCCCCCCCATCTCGTTACGTGTTTTTGTGAGAAGCCCCCGGCCTTCTGAGCCGAGAGCTTCGTTACGACCCGAACTCAGTCCGGCGAGACCGTGAACGTAAACGGCAGCTCGTACAGGCCGGGTGTGTCGGCCAGAAGACTCAGCAGAACCCGAAAATCGAAGTTCTTGGTGTGCTGTCCCACCGCGGCGCCGTTCTCCAGCAGAGCCGGAACGACCGGCATGGCTGTGAGCCCGCCCCCGTCCATGTCGTACAGGAGGTCAGACGCCGGCTTCACGCCCGCCACAGCGTCCTTGTTGAACACTGCCTGGTCGGCCACCACCGTGACGTCATGCAGAATGTTTCCGCGGTGCGTAAGGGTGAAACCGGCCACGTCTTTGAATCCAGCCGTAAAGTCGGCGTCAGCGGCGGCGCCGAAATCCACGTCACCCGTGAAGCTGATGAACAGAATCGAGGGGACATTAATCCGTGCCGTCTGAGCGGCAGTCGTCTGGGCCTGCGCGCTTGTCGCGAAGAGCAAGCTTCCGAGCACCAGAGCAGTAAAGATTCGCTTCATTTCTACCTCTTTGACCGAGGGTTCAAGACTGTGCCACCCCGTTTGGTGACCTGGTTCACGCCGCGGCTACGTTCCGGTTCAGAAAGAACAGTCGTGCTGGGGCGCACTCGGTCCTGAAGCAATCGGTATACCAATCGTCTCGTACCGGAGCGGGGGGGAGCCCCGAAACACCGGATGGGTGGGCGCGGAGGGGAGAGGAAGACTCGTAAGCTATTGAACTGCAACGACGTCAGTAAGGCAGAGGCTTCGGCCCATCACGCTATGGCCGGTAAACCGGGCTCCCGGTGCTCCGCAACGCTGCTGGCCGGGACTGTCAGTCGCCTTACGGATTGTGCAAGACTTCGGGCGATGTCTTGAGCGCTAAGGGTTTCATCCCTACATTCGCGGCCGTGAAACCCTTGACCTCGCATTCAGACGCCGACCGATACCGCTTCAAATACGAAGAGCAGGTGCTAGCCAACGGCCTGCACGTGGTCGTCCATGAGGAGCATTCGACGCCCGTCGTGGCCGTGCACGTCATGTATCACGTGGGCTCGAAGAACGAGAGGAAGGGTCGCACCGGCTTCGCCCACCTGTTCGAGCATCTCCTGTTTCAGGGTTCGGAGAACGTCGGCGACGACGAGCACATCAGACACGTGCAGAACGCCGGCGGCACGCTGAATGGTTCGACCTGGTTCGACAGGACGAATTACTTCGAGACAGTTCCCTCCAACCAGCTCGACCTGGCACTGTGGCTGGAGTCCGATCGAATGGGCTTTTTCCTTAGCAGCATCACCCAGGAAAAGCTCGACAACCAACGCGATGTGGTTAAGAACGAGCGCCTGCAGTCCTACGAGAATCGTCCGTACGGGCTCGCCGTGGAAACCGTGCTGGCCAGCGCGTACCCCGAGGGCCATCCGTACAGACATCCGACGATCGGGTACATGAAGGACCTGGATGAAGCCACACTGGACGACGTGCGAGGCTTCTTCCAGACGTACTACGGGCCCGGTAACGCCGTTCTGGTCATCGCGGGTGACGTCCGGGCCAGAGACGCCTTCCGCCAGGTAGAGCGTTATTTCGGCGGTCTCGCGCCCGCCAATCCGCCGCCATCGATGGACTTTCCGGCCGATCCTCCGGAAGGAGAGCGCCGCGCCGAGCTGACAGACCGGGTGCAGGCGCCGCGCGTGTACATGATGTACCACGCACCATCGTTCGCTGACCCGGTATTCGAGGTAGCCGACGTGCTGGCCTCGCTGCTGGCGGAAGGCCGCAGTTCGGTGTTGTACAACGAACTCGTATACCGGCGGCGAGTGGCCAGCGAAGTCCAGGCTTTTACGTGGCCGCTCGAAAACACCGGTATGCTGTGGATCGTGGCCACCGCGAGGCCCGGCACCTCGGCGGCAGACCTGGAGGCGGCCATCGACGAGGTCCTGGGCTCGGTACTGGCCGATGGGGCGGCGCCCGCAGCGGTAGCGGGAGCCCGAAACCGGGCCAAGCGCCAGCTGGTGAGACAGCTGGCCGATGTGGGCGGCCGGGCCGACACGATCGCGCACGCCGTTACCCTGCGGGGTGACGCCGGATATGTTAATCAGTGCTTCGAGCGCTACGCGGCGGTCCAGGACGCTCACATTGGAGTACTGGCCAGGCAGCTCCTGAGGCCCGAGCGCCGGACGGTGGTCCACGTCTCTCCCGTTCCGGCTGAAGGTAAGACTGATGCGGAAGTGGCCGATGTCTCGGGCTCACGATCAAACGGAGCGGGCCAATGACGCAGGTGGACCGCTCCGCCGTTCCGGCCCCGGGCCCGTACCGCGACCTGACCCTGCCCGATGTCGAGAAGTTCGAGCTCAGCAACGGCCTTCGGGTCCAGGTCGTGAGACGCCCGCAGCTCCCCGAGGTGTCCGTGCGGCTGGTCATGGAGGCCGGTGCGGCCCTGGCCAGCAAGGATCAGAGCGGGATCGCTTCGCTGACAGCCGAAGCCCTGACGGAGGGCGCTGGAGGCCGTAGCGCGGAGGAGATGGCCCAGTGGCTTGACCAGCTGGGCGCTGCCTTTCGGGCCAGCGTCGATCAGGACGGAGCGGAGGTCACGATCCACACCCTGAGCGACGAGCTGGCCGGCACTCTCGACTATCTGGCTTGCGCCGTGACTACGCCGCACTTCGAGAAGCGCGAGGTGGAGCGGCTTCGCCAGGAGCGGCTCGATCGTTTGCTGCGCCGCCAGGATGACGCCGCCAATGTGGCTGCGGATGGCCTGGCAGAGGCGCTCTACGGCGATCATCCATACGGCCGCCCGATTCTGGGACTCGCCGACACGGTCAGCGGACTGGGCCCCACCGAGCTTCATCGGTTTCACGATGAGCACATGGTGCCGGACGGTTCCACTCTGTTGCTGTGCGGCGATGTGGAGCCTCAGGCCGTGGCGCGTCTGGTGGAGCAGAAGCTGGGAACGTGGGAGGGCAGGCGGACGAAGCAGGTGCCGCCTGAGGCGCCGTCGGACGCTGTCCGCAAGGGCCACATTCTGTTGCTGGACCGTCCAGGCAGCGCGCAGGCCGAGATCCGTCTCGGCGCCATAGGGCTTCGGCAGGGGCACCGGGACGAATTCGATGTCACGGTGGCGAACGCGATCCTGGGCGGCCTGTTCAACTCTCGTATCAACATGAACCTGAGAGAAGACAAGGGCTGGACTTACGGCGCCCGAACCTCGTTCGCCTTTCGCCGCAGCCGTGGACCTTTCGTGGCTCAGGCAGCCGTGGCGTCCGCCGTCGTCGCGGACGCATTCCAGGAAATGCTCAACGAGATAGAAGGAATGGTGGAGAACCCTCCCACCGACCAGGAGATCCGGCTCGCCAAGAACGCTCTGACGTTGTCTCTTCCGCGCCAGTTCGAAACCTGCGGCCAGATTACCGGAAAGATGGCCCGCCAGGTGCGGTACGGGCTCCCCGATGACTACTGGAAGACCTACCGCCAGAAGATCGAGGAAGTGCGCCGCGACAGCATCGTGATGGCCGTGCGAAGCTACCTGAATCGAGATCGGCTTGTTTGTCTGGCGGCCGTGGACGCCGAGTCGGCCGCGACGGCGCTGGAATCCCTGGGCAGTGTCGATATCGAACCCTCTGCGCAGCCCGCCTGACCCGGGAGTAGGCCGGAACTCCAGCACGAAACCCGCTGTTACTACGATATAGGGCCAGCGGCCGATGGAAATCCGCGGCCGAGCCGCACCGAGTGAAACGCAACCTTTCCGCCTGGGTATGCGTCTATGTATTGTAGGGGGATGGGATGACGGCCGTGCGCCGTACTCGTGTGGGGCAATCCAGTACAGTCGAGGTGCGCCCGGTGATCAACCGCCGGGCAGCCGCATGGGATGGGAGGAACCCATGGTCAGGCACAGACCTGCACCGAATGACCGGCTCGTCGATACGAGCGAGTTCCGCACGGAGCTCAAAGATCTCGACGATGCGGCGCTCGTTGCCGAATACCTGGAGGGTCGGCGGCTCGCGTTTCACGAGCTGGCGAACCGCTATCACCAGCGCCTGCTCAACTTCATCTATCGTACGATAGGCGACCGGGACCGCGCTGAGGATCTGGTTCAGGAGACGTTTATTCGCGTTTATCGGCATCTGCACCGGTTTGACCCGACCAAGAAGTTCTCCACCTGGATCTATACCATCGCCAGCAACCTCGCGAAGAACGAGCTTCGGAACCGGGCCCGCAATCCTATGGTGCTGTTCCAGGCCATCAAGAAGAACTGGGATGCGGATCATCGGCCGCTGCAGTGGGAGGACAGCTCCTTCAAGCCTGACGATCTGTTTCGCAAGCGTCATCTTCGAGAGCAGGTCGAATCTGCTGTTGCAGAGTTGCCGGAGCACCACAGGGTCGTCTTCATTCTGCGCGAAATGGAGGGGAAGACTTATGAGGAGATCTCCGAGATCACAGGTGTGACGCTGGGAACCGTAAAGTCTCGGCTCAATCGGGCTCGTAACCGTTTCGCTCAGATTATCGGCCCAATGCTTGCCTGACAGGGCCCATTGAGGGATCTTTAGGTCGGACCAGATGTGAGTGGGCCGGGAATTTCTGGGGTGGTCTTCGGACCGCCCCTTTTTTTCGCCACACTCCACAGAGGATCGACCGGGAACACGCGGCGCATGCACGCGTATGATGGGTCTGTAGAACTGGACCTAAAGGACTCGGAAGGGCATGAACTGCGAAGCTTTTCTAGACTTATACACAGAGTATAGAGACGGTCTGCTGGACGAGTTGCGGCTCGCGAAGGCGGAGCGGCATCTGGCCACGTGTGAGTCGTGTACGCGGTACGACAGTGTGTTTTGCCGCGGTATCGAACTTCTCCACACCATTCCCAGCGCAGAATCAGCCGAAGACTTCATGCCCCGCCTGCGCCACCGCCTGTATAACGTCGATGACGGTATCTATCGCGCCTCCAGGCGCCAACTTGGCGGGAGCGCCGCTCTCATTGGGGTCGCTTCGGTCGGTCTGTTGTCACTTTTGTGGCTTCCCTTCGCCACACGGACCTCGGTCGAGTTTCAACTGCAGGCCGTGGCGGCGGAGCGCGTGGACGAGTCCGCCAGTCCGGAGGTGCCGGCCCTCTTTCTGTCAGAGCCTATCGTGGCTACCGTAGGTTCCCAGGACCGATCGGATCTTGATGCCGAGCTGACTGAATGGCCTCCTCGAAAACACGTACATCCCACGATTCTTCTCGGATCAAGGAACGCGCAGCTGTTCGCTGCCGCGGTCGACTGACCCGACCTCAGACTCCGGTATGAGCCTGGCAGCCGAAACCGGGCTCGAGCGCGTTCTCGAGAGCGGCGACTTCAGTGGGGTATTCTTCTTCCATGGAGACGCCAGCCGCCTGCGCAACGAAGCCGCACGCCGCCTGATTGATGCCGCTTCTGAATCTGCCACACGTGACTTCAACCTGGACGTGTTTTCCGGGTCTGACGTGTCTGCCGAGGCCCTCGCTTCAAGCTTGTCCATGCCGCCGATGATGGCGTCTCGCAGGGTCGTGGCGCTGTTTGGCGCCGAGGCGCTCGGCACTAACAGCCGGAAAGTGGTGGAAGGCACGCTGGGCAGCTTGCCGGAAGACGTCACTTTTGTGGTTACGGCCACCATCCCGAATCAGTCCCGGGCGGCTCTCTACACCAAGCTCAAGAAAGCGGCGCGCTGTTTCGAATGGTCGGCGCCGCGCCCCTCGGAGATCCCGGGCTGGATCATGGAGCGGGCTACGAGGCAGCACCGGATCACGGTCTCGCCTTCGGCCGCTCAGCATATCGCGGCGGCGGTCGGCTCGGACCTGGGCCTGGCCGAGGCGGAGCTGGAGAAACTGGCCACGGCAGGGCACACAGACGTCAGCGAGGACGTGGCGCGGCGCTTCGTTGCCGGTACGAGTGCGGTGGACCGCTGGACCTGGCTCGACAGAGTGGCTACCCGCGAGTATGACACGGCCCTGAACGAACTGCCGGCCTTGCTGGCCGAGTCGTCGGAGAGTGCCGTGGGCCTGATCAGCGCTCTCCTGGATCACCACCTTTGTCTGGTGGTGGCGGCTGAGGGTGGGGCGGCCGGGGTGGCGGACGCGCTGAGCGAGGCAGGTAAACAGTACATCAAATGGAAAGCCCGCACGTTCGCGGCGCAGGCCCGTTCATGGACAGCAGATGAACTGGACCGCGCGGTTCGCGCCCTGGCCAGAGCCGACCGTCAGGCCAAGTCCGGCCTGGGCGAACTTCAGGTCGTGCGCAACCTCCTTCTCGAGCTCAAGGTCGGAGCTAAACGTTGCGCTTGAAGACGGCGTTGGTTGTGAGCGGGCTCCTTATGGGGCAGGCGATCGCAGGCGCGGATTTCGCCAGCGCGCAGATGACCTCTGCCGCGCTCGAGGAGGCGACGCGCCAGGCGGACGCCGGCAACCTGGATGAAGCGCGCCAGCTTCTGAGCCGCTGGTTTTCCGAGTCGAGCTCCGAGGCCACCAGGGGACAGGTCGCCCAGGGCCGCTTTCTGCGCGCCCGGCTCGCTCCGACGGCGGCCGCGGCGCAGAGCGACTACCGCTGGCTCGTGGTTGAAGGCGGTGACGATTTCGCTCCCGCGGCCCGGCTGCGGCTGGCGCAGCTCAGCCTCGTTCGCGGCGAGCTTGGCGCCGCGGCGGGCGCTCTGGACCGTTTGCGCTCGGACCACCCGGGTCACCCGGCGGTCGTCCACTCGTGGCTCTGGACCGGACACGTGGCCGAAGCCGCTGGTGATGAAGGGAGGGCCTGCCAGGCCTGGCGCTCCGCCGGGCGGCTCCTGGACGACGCCGCTTCCTCCGCTTCATCAGACGCGGCGGGCGCGAGCGGACTTGCCCCGCCGGCTTCGCTGCGCTCCGAAATCGAGGCGCTCCTCGCATCCTGTGCGCCGGCTGGTGGCGCGCCCCTCTACGCCATCCAGTTCGGCGCGTTCCGGACCCGAGCCCCTGCGCAGCAGCTCACCAGTGCTTTGGCCGCGGCTGGCGTGGCGGCGCGACTGGTCGAGGCTGAGGATGCGTCCGGCTGGTATCGGGTACGCACGGCCGGATTCAGTTCTCGTCCACCGGCCGAACGGACAGCCCGCACGCTTGTCGGCCGCGGATTCGAAGCTGTGGTCGTAAGGGTGTCTCCTGATGACTAAGACCGCGGTCCAGACACCTCTCATTCAGCAGTACCTGGACGTGAAGTCCCGCCATCGGGACGCGCTCCTACTGTTCAGGGTGGGGGACTTCTACGAGATGTTCTTCGAGGATGCCGAAGAGGGCAGCAAGCTTCTCGGTATTGTGCTCACGGCGCGCAACAATGGGCCGACACAGGTGCCGCTGGCCGGAATCCCGGTCAAGGCACTCGACGAATACCTCCCTCGCCTGGTCCAGCAGGGCCGGCGCGTAGCCATCTGCGAGCAAGTCGAAGACGCTGCGCAGGCCGAAGGGTTGGTTCGCCGGGAAGTTACCGAGATCGTAACCCCTGGAACGGCGCTACAGGACTCACTGCTCACCGCCGGCCGCAACAATTTTCTCGCAGCCATAGCGTTCGGCGACCGGTCGGCGGCGGGAGGGCGCACAGCGGTAATCGCGGCGGCTGACCTCTCCACCGGGGAGCTCGAGGTGCGCATGTGTCCCGAGCGTTCGCTGGCCGACGAACTGGCTCGCCTGGAGCCGGCCGAGATCGTCGTTCCGGCGGACGAGGACGTTCCCAGCGGCGGCTGGGTCGAAACGAGGCGGGAGGCGTGGCGCTTCGACCCTGAGTTCGGCGCCGAAACACTGCGCCGGCACTACGGCGTGCATGGCACGGGCGGCTTCGGAATCCATCTGACGGAGGACCCGGAACTGGCCGCGGCGGCAGGCGCTGTGGTCGCCTACCTGGAGGAGGTCCGGCCAGCCGGAGTGACCCATCTGCAGGTACCGCGCGTCGATCGTTCGGGAGAGCACGTCCACATAGATGGCATGACGCGCCGCAACCTTGAACTGGTGGAGCCTATTCGGGCGGGCGACGGCGGAACTCTGCTGTCCGTGCTGGACCGGGCCCTCACCCCGATGGGCAAGCGTCTCCTGCGCCGCCGAATCCTTCGGCCCCTCACCGATGCGGTGGAGTTGGAGGCTCGGCTGGATGCCGTGGCCGATCTTCATCAGCGCCGCGACACGCGCAAGCAGCTTCGGGCGGCGCTGCGTGAGATCCGGGATCTGGAACGGCTGGCCACCAAGCTGGCGGCTGGCCGGATCACCCCGCGTGAACTCCTGGCCCTGGCTCGCTCCCTGGCTCCACTTCCCGAACTCGAGGCCTCGCTGGCCAGCCCGCGCGCGGCGCGCCTGGGTGACCTGGTAGAGGGGTTTGCCGCTCTCGATCCCGTGCGTGAGCGTATCGACAGCGCGATCGACGCGGAGGCTCCCGCCGCCCTCGGCGCCGGCGGAGTCATGCGCGAGGCTTATTCGGAGGAGTTGGACGCCCTGAGGGCCGAGCGCGACCAGGCCGTGGATTGGATCGCTCAGCTGCAGCCGCGCGAGCGGGAGCGGACAGGCATCGAGCGTCTGAAAATCGGCTACAACAAGGTGTTCGGATACTACATCGAAGTCAGCCGCGCCAACTCCGACCGCGTCCCGGAGGACTACACGCGAAAGCAGACTCTGGCCAACGCCGAGCGCTATGTGACACCGGAGCTCAAGGAGTGGGAGGCCCGTGTCGTTACGGCCGAAGACGGGATCATGATCCTGGAGGCGCGCCTCTACGCCGAGCTACGCGAGTCACTCGCCGACCACGTGAGCGCTATTCAGGGAGTGGCCGCCCGGGTGGCGAAGCTGGATGTTCACGCCTGCCTCGCTGATGTCGCCGACCGGCAGGGATATGTGCGTCCCGTCATCACGTCTGACTTCATATTGGATATTCAAGGGGGCAGGCATCCGGTCGTCGAGGAACAAATCGCGCGGGAGGACTTCATTCCCAATGATGTGCGGCTGGACGACGATATGTTCTGCATGATCCTCACCGGTCCGAACATGGCGGGGAAGTCGACCGTGCTCAGGCAGGTCGGATTGATAGCGCTCATGGCCCAGATCGGCTCGTTCGTGCCGGCCAGCGCGGCTCGCGTGGGTCTGTGCGACCGCATATTCACCAGGGTCGGCGCCTCAGACAGCCTGGCCAGCGGGCAGAGCACTTTCATGGTGGAAATGACGGAAACCGCTACCATTCTCAACAGCGCTACGGACCGCAGCCTGGTGCTGCTGGACGAGATAGGACGGGGAACTTCCACCTATGACGGGGTGGCCATCGCGTGGTCGGTGACGGAACACCTGCATGAGAGCATCTGTGCGCGGACCATCTTCGCCACACACTATCATGAGATGGTAGAACTGGCGGACGTGCTGAGAGGGGTGGGTGCGTTCAACGTAGCCGTGCGCGAGTCCGGTGGTGACATCGTGTTCCTGAGGCGCCTGGAGCCCGGGGGGAGCGACCGGTCGTATGGCGTCCATGTAGCGCGCCTGGCGGGCCTTCCGGGCGCTGTCATTGAGCGGGCCAGGGCCATACTGAGACGCCTCGAAGAGCGCCCGGCATCGGAAGGCATGCCGACAGTCCAGGGTGATGCGGAAAGTCAGCTCGGACTGTTTGCGGTTCGCCGCTCACGGGTCATGGAGCGGCTGGGCGAGACCGATCCGGACGCCGTGACCCCGCTCGAGTCCCTCAATATTCTCTCCGAGCTCAAACGCCTGGCTGAGACGGACGAAATATGAGACGCTCGCTGACGGCGATTATGCTCGTGGTGTCACTCTCGGGCTGCGCGGACACGATCAATCCGGTGCTGGGCCGGCTCTCGCTGGGCCGCGAGACGGGTCCTCTCAAGCCACCGGTGCGGATTGATAGCGGGCGGTTTGCCTATCCTGAGGACGTCTGGGAGGATAGGGTCGGAGGGACCGTCTGGCTCAGGTTACACATAACGACCGCCGGCCGGGTGGATTCCGTTACTGTGCTGGAATCGAGCGGCAATGCCGCTCTGGACGCGGCAGCCCAGGCCGATGGCCTCGGTCTCCGCTTCACGCCGGCTGAACGCAGCGGGGAGCCTGTTTCGGTATGGGCCCATCTCGAAGTCATCTATCCGCTGCCACAGGAGGTAATAGTCGATGAGCCATAGACCGCATCCGCGCCCGTACGACGACGTGCTGGCGACGATCGGATGGACGCCGCTCATCAGACTCAACCGTGTGGTGGATGGAGCGAGAACCCCGGTATACATCAAGGTCGAGTCGTTCAACCCGGGCGGGTCCGTAAAGGACCGCATCGGTGTGGCGATTATCGAGGCGGCCGAACGGGAGGGCAGACTTGGTCCGGGTGGCACCATAGTCGAGGCCACGGCTGGCAACACAGGTGTCGGCCTGGCGATCGCGGCCGCTGTGAAGGGCTACCGCTGCATATTCGCCATCCCGGACAAGATGAGCGCGGAGAAGATTCGTATGGTCCAGGCCTACGGGGCCGAGGTCGTCGTTACGCCCACGGCGGTCGCGCCGGACGACCCGGACTATTACGGCAACGTAGCCAAGCGAATCGCCGCTGAGACACCGGGCGCCGTGCTTGCCGACCAGTTCTTCAATCCCGTCAACCCACAGGCTCATTACGAGACGACAGGTCCCGAAATCTGGGAGCAAACCGGCGGCGGGATCACCCATTTCGTCGCGGCGCCAGCCACAGGCGGGACGATCACCGGTGTGGCCCGGTTTCTCAAGGAACAGAAGCCGGAAGTCAAGGTGGTTTCAGGTGACCCGGCAGGCTCCATTTTCGCCGGCTATTTTGCTACGGGAGAGAAGGGGGAGGGCGCGCCCTACAAGGTGGAGGGCGTCGGCAACGATAAGATTCCCAGCACACTGGATTTCAGCCTCATAGACGAATTCGAGACTGTGTCTGATCGTGACGCGTTCCATATGGCCCGCCGCCTCACGCGTGAGGAGGGCTTGTTCGCGGGCGGATCCTCAGGACTGATAGTGCATGTGGCGGCCGAGCTGGCGCGGCGTTTGGATGACCCGGAGGCCTGCATCGTCTGCATGCTTACCGATACCGGGGAGCGTTACCTGACCAAGCTCTACGACGACGCCTGGATGCGGGAGAACAGGATGCTCATCCCGGAGCGGGTTGACGCCCGTTTTCTGCTCTCGCAGAAGACCGCCCCGTCTGCCGGTGTCGTCAGCGTCCCGCCCGCTGCGTCCGTACGTGACGTGCTCGAGACGATCGCTCAGAACGGCGTCTCGCAGGTGCCGATCATGGAAGGGGAGCAGGCCACCGGAAGCGTCAGCGAGGCGGTGCTCCTGGCGGCCGCGCTTCGGGATCCCGCTGCTCTCGATCTGCCGGTGGCCGAGCTGGCCGAGGACGCGTTTCCGGTTCTGCCGCCCACGGCGAGTCTGGCGGCCCTCAAGCAGACGTTGGCCCGCCGCGCGCCCGCCGTCCTCATCGCGGAGGACGGCCAGGTGGAGGGAATCCTCACGCGGCACGATCTGCTGGAGTACCTGGCCCAGTGATGCGCGTGGCGGTTCTCTTGGGCGGGACGAGCGAAGAACGGCGTGTGTCCCTGGCCAGTGGGGGCGCGGTTTGTGGCGCCTTGCGCGAAAAAGGGCATAGCGTAGTCGTGATCGATCCCGCCAGCGGGGTAATTCCCGCCGCCGCCGAGGCCGAGCTAGCGCTGGAGGCCGGCCGGCCCGGTCCTCCCTCAGACCACGAGCGGGAGACGCTGGCCGCTTCGGCTCTGGGCCCGCGCATCGCGGAGATCCCCGAGCTGCTGGACGCGGACGTGGCCTTCCTGGCCCTGCACGGCCGGGGCAGCGAGGATGGCCAGCTGCAGGCGATCCTGGACGCGGCGGGGATCTGCTATACCGGAGCCGGAATGCTGGGCAGCGCCATCGCGTTCGACAAGCGAGTGTCCAAGGAACTGATGCGCTACGCTGACCTGGCCACGCCCGACTGGGCGCCGGCTGGACTTTCCGCGGACGCAGTCACCGCCATGCTCGGGCTGCCGCTGGTCGTGAAGCCCTCCGGCGGCGGATCCACGGTCGGCCTGACTGTTGTACGCGAGGAGACGCAGCTGGAGGCCGCGATAGAGCTTGCGCGGCACTTCGGTGACGATGTTCTGGTCGAGAGCTTCGTGCCCGGCCGTGAATTGACGGTCACGATACTGGAGGGCCAGGCGCTACCGGCGGTGGAGATCGTGCCCGGAAACGAGATCTATGATTACGAGTCCAAGTACACGGCTGGAATGTCGCAGTACCTGGTGCCCGCTCC
>JBDLJJ010000075.1:0-13538 GCA_039714435.1 Gemmatimonadota bacterium
CTTGAACACGTGGCGCCGCTTCAGCTCCGCGAAGAACTGCTGGTAGGACTTCATTCGCTGGACTCCCGAGCGACTCTGGTCGGGCGCACGCCGGCCAGGCCCCGGGCGGCCAGAAAAGCCTCGAACCGAGGATCATCACGAAGGGAGTCGAAGGACTTAGTCCACATTACCGATGTTTTCCCGAACGGCTGCCAGCCATGGTGGCTCCCGAGATCCCTGAACACCTGGTCGGTGTTGCCGAGCAGCTGCCACAACAGCGTCTTGTACCTTTCCCGTCCAGGGAAAGCGTCCACATCCATATCGGCGGGGGGCGGACCCGGTTCTGGCCATAGAGACCGTATCTGTTCCGCCTGATCCGGCCAGGCCGACTGCAGCGCAGTTTCCCGGGCGAGGTCCCATCGTCCGGCAACGGCATGGGTATAGAAAAGGTGCGAAGAAAGGTACTGCATGCCCCGATCGGGATCTTTCCGAATGCCCTCACGAAACAGGTCTGCAGCCTCCCGGTAAAGCCCGTTGTTCCGATGGATGTACCCCGCGACGTTAAGGCGCACAGGAGACCGATCGAGGGAGAGCGCCCGAGTGGCAGCTTCCAACGCTTCATCCAGACGGCCCAGATAGTCCAGGTATTCCGCGTACTGCTGGTGCGCCTCGACGTTGTCCGGATCGATACTGAGAGCCCTGAAGTAAGCCTCCTCGGCCCTCTCCCAGTCCCAGCGGTCGCGGTACACGTTAGCTAGGGCGATCGTGGCGGACGCGTTGTCCGGATCCAGGTTCAGGGCGATTGTCGCGGCCGCCTCGGCCTCATCCAGTTGGCGTGCCCAAAGGGCAGAGTCCACGGTGGATTCCGAATAATACGGCACGAGGGCCTGACTCTCTGCCAGGCCCGCCCATGCGGGAGCCCAGCCGGAATCGCGCGCGATGGCGGCTTCGAACAGATCAATAGCAGCCAGAACGCCGGAACCGCGTTGCCGCATTCGCTCCCGCCCGGCCAGGTAGAGATCATACGCTTCGAGATCGGCTGTCGGAGTCACAAGCGCGGCATGATCATCCAGGCCCAGCGGTATCTTGAGCGCTTCGGCGATCGAGGTAGCGATCTCCGTCTGGATGGCGAAAACGTTGTCGAGGGTTCGGTCGTACTGGTCGGACCACAGGTGGGAGCCGTCCCGCGTATCGATGAGCTGTGCCGTGATGCGCAGTTGATCCTGGGATTTCCGAACGCTGCCCTCGACCAGATAACGCACTCGCAGCGTGTCACCCAGTTGCTCGGCCGTCAGGCCGAGCCCTTTGAAGGCGAACGCCGACGTCCGGGCGGAGACCCGCAGGTCCCGAACCTTAGCCAGCACGTTGAGGATCTCTTCAGTCATCCCATCGCTGAAGTACTCCTGGTCGCCTTCCGGACTCATATCGGCAAAGGGGAGGACGGCGATCGAGGGACGCGGATCGTCCGCCAGATCGGTGAAGGCCAGCTGAAGGCCTGGCTGGGTGTCCGCGGCTGCGGACTCGGCAGCCGAGTCCAAGCCTGCTGCCGCATCGGGCGCCGTGCGCCGTCCGATCCACAGGCCGCTCGCGACTAGAGCCGCCATCCCGATGAGTGCCAGCACGCCGGCTGGCCAGCGTGAGGACGCCGGCTGCGCCACGATGCCCTCGAGTTCGCCTGGCGAGGCGGAATCTGTTCGTCTCATGCCTTCCGGAGTGGCCTCGAAGGCCCAGGCCAGGATCATAGCCACGGGGAAGGCAAGCAGGACCAACGCCACCATGAAGGTGACTGTCCAGTCCGGAAGCCCGAGCCGAGGAAGCATGAGCTCCGCCACCTGAAGAACCACGAACGATGTGGCGCCGTAGATGGCGGCCACCTTGAACACATGGCGCCGCTTCAGTTCCGCGAAGAACTGCTGGTAGGACTTCACGGGATGAATCTCATTGGCCGCGGTCCAGGGTCATGGGTCTCGTTCTGTCTGCCGGCGGCGTCCGCTGGACGCGCGCGCCCGCCAAATCGCGTGCCTCCAGCAGGTCTTGAAGCCTCGCGTCATTCCGGATCCGATCGACCTCGGGAGCCCAGATCTCCCACGCTATGTTTGCGGGCGGGCCTCCCCCCGAAATCTGGAGCATTCGGGCGATCGCGCTGTCGGGTTCGTCCAGCATCATCCAGTGCGCAGGAACCAATAATGCCCGCATACTCTGTGGAACGGCGGCCAGCTCTCCCGACGAGGCCACCGTCTTGACGTACGCCTCTATTTCGTCGCGCGACGGGGACGCGGTCGAAGGCTCCGACTGCGAGCGCCGGTACACACGCCCCATCGCTTGCGCCGCCGACTCATATAGCGCGGTTGCCTCTTCCGTGCGGCCCTCCATCACGTGCGCGTCAGCCGCAATCATCCACAGGTACACCAATCCAACATCGGGATCACGTCTGGTGCCGAGACGGTAGGCCTCGATGGCTTCGGTAAGTCGATCGTCTAGATACAAGGCGTAACCGAGGATTTCGAATCTTATCGGAACGGGGTCGAGAGTCGCCGCGCGATCAGCCGCCCGAACCGCCTCGTCGACACGACCCGTCAGGACCAGAAGCTCCGAATACTGCATGTGAGCCTCCGCGTGATCCGGATCGAGCACTATAGCATGGCGGTACGTAGCCTCCGACTCGGCCCACTGTCCCCTGTCTCGCTGCACACTGGCCAGCGCCACGTAAGCCGACGCGTTTCGCGAATCCGATTCGAGTGCCCGGCGAGCTGCGGCCTCTGCATCCTTCAGAGAACGGCTGATGTTCTCGCGCGTCCACTCTCCTGGATCGAACGTCTCGGCATACCAGATTCGTATCTCCTTGACCTCGGCCAGGGCAGCCCAGGCCGGGGCCCAATTCGAATCGCGCGCGACTGCTGCCTCGAACAGCTGTATCGCCTCGTTAAGGCTCTTTCCGCGCTCCCTCATACGGGCTCGCCCGGTGAGATAGAGGTCGTAGGCGGCCATGTCGCTGGTCGGCGTTACGAGCGCATCATCAGCCTTCAGCCCGAGCGGGATTTTGAGTGCCCCGGCAATGGCGGCGGCGATCTCCGACTGAATTGCGAACACGTCGTCCAGCGACCGGTCGTATTGGTCGCTCCACAGGTGGCTGCCGTCCGCCGCATCGATGAGCTGCGCCGTGATTCGAAGCTGATCTCCTGCCTTCCGGACGCTTCCCTCGACGAAGTATTGGACCCCCAGCGTGTCTCCCCACTGAGTTGCGGTGAGATCCTGATCCTTGAGCGCGAAGGTAGATGTCCGGGCGGCTACCCGGAGTTCCCGGATCTTAGCCAGCACGTTGAGGATCTCTTCAGTCATCCCGTCGCTGAAGTATTCCTGATCGCCCTCCGGGCTCATGTCATCGAAGGGGAGGACAGCGATCGACGGCCGAGGATCGTCTGACAGATCGACGTAGGCTAGTTGGAGACGGGAGTCGGCGTCCGGTTGTGCCCTGGCTTCGGCCCCAGTCCCGTCGGCTGCCGTTTGCGTACCGCCCGTGGCAGGCGCGGTCTGCCGGCCCACCCACCAGGCTCCGGCGACGAGGGCCGCCACCCCGACCAGTGCCATCAGCCCGGCGGGCCAGCGCTGCGATGCGGGGGCTTCCACGATTCCTTCGATCTCGCCCGCGGCCGGAGCGCTCGTCCTCTGCATCCCCTCGGGCGTCAGCTCAAACGCCCAGGCTACAATGAGCGCCAGGGGGAATCCCAGCAGCACTATCGCCGTGACAAACGGCATGAATGTGTCGCCCAGCCGAAGTCCCTGGCCGAGCAGGTCGGCCACCTGGAGCAGAATGAACGCAACCACGCCATAGATAGTCGCCACCTTGAACACATGGCGCCTTTTGAGCTCCGCCAAGAACTGCTGGTAGGACTTCACTGGCCAACCAACTGCAGAATCATCGGCCTCGTACGCTCGGCGACAGGCGTGCGGTGCAACTCTATTCCAGCCAGCCCGCGCTCTTCCAGATAGGTCTGGATTCGCGCGTCCGATCGTAACGGATCCATCTCAGGGTACCAAAACTCGATGACCCGACCGAACGGAAACTCCTCAGATCGGCTTATTCGCTGGGCGACCGCGCTATCAGGCTCGCCGACCATCAACCAGTGAAACGGCCGCATGTCGTCGACTGTCTCAGCGGGAATTCGCGACAGGTCGCCAAGCGCCAACCCACTGACAAAGGCTTCGATCTGCGCACGGGAACCAATTATGGTCTCTGCCTCCGGGTCTGATCGATTCGCCTTGGTGAGGGTCTCTACCGCTTCCTCCCAGCGACTGGCGCGTAAATAATACCTGGCAAGTTGCCCCAGCCAGCGATGACGTCCAGCGTCTGTGTTGTCGCGTGACACCGCCAATTCATACAGCTCTACTCCCTCGGAAAGCCGACCGTCCAGGAGCAAGCCAAAAGCCAGTGTCGTAAGCCTGACGGGCGCAGGGTCGAGAGCAGCGGCTTGATCAAGGAAACGGACCCCCTCCGCGATGCGTCCAACGTTGCACAGAAGGTCGCCGTATTGATGGTGAGCCTCGGCGTCGTCCGGATCGAGACTGAGAGCTGTCAGATAAGTCGCTTCCGAAGCCTTCCATTCCCCCCGATTCCTCTGAACGCTGCCCAGGGCCACCAGGGCGGAAGAGTTTTGCGGGTCCAGCTCGAGAGCACGGCGGGCGGCTCGCTCGGCTTCTGCGGAACCGATTGAATTGAACTCCCGGCGGGTCATGTTCGGCGGTCGCGCTGTTTCGTACCACAGTCGGATCTCGGACACCTCCGCTAGCGCGGCCCAGGCCGGGGCCCAGGTCGAGTCGCGATCAATCGCCGCCTCCAAAAGCTCGACCGCTTCAAGCAGACTCGGTCCGCGCTCTCTCATCTTGGTCCGAGCCGCCAGGTACAGATCATAGGCGGCCAGGTCAGCCGTCGGCGTGACGAGATCTTCGCTGGCATCCAGACCGAGCGGTACCCGGAGTTCCTCGGCGATTGCCTGAGCTATTTCGGTTTGTATGGCGAATACATCGTCCATGGCGCGGTCGTATTGATCGGACCAGAGATGCGATCCGTCCGCGGCGTCGATGAGCTGAGCCGTTATGCGCAGGCGATTTTCGGCCTTCCGTACGCTGCCTTCGACCAGGTAGCTGACACCGAGTTCGTCGCCAATCTGCCGTAGATCCTTCTCCTGTCCCTTGTAGGCGAAGGCGGACGTTCGGCCCGACACCCTCAGTTCGCGAACCCGAGCTAAGGTGTTGAGGATTTCCTCCGTCATGCCGTCGCCGAAGTATTCCTGGTCGCCCTCCGGGCTCATGTCAGCGAAAGGGAGGACGGCGATGGAGGGCCGCTCGTCATCAACCAGGTCCGTGAGAGTCAGGCTCACATCGGTGGCCGATTTCGCACCGTTTACGGCACCGCCGGCCGAGTCTCCAGCCGGCATGGGTGCGCTCTGCCGGCCCACCCACCAGGCGCCGGCGATGAGGGCGGCGACTCCCGCCAGGGCGAGGAGCCCGGCTGGCCAGCGCTTGGAGGCAGGCTGCGCCACGATCGCCGCGATCTCTCTAGCCGACGCCTCACCTGTTCGCCGTACTCCGTCCGGGGTGACTTCGAAGGCCCAGGCCAAGATCACGGCCAGCGGGAAACCGAGCAGGACGACAGCCGTGATGAAGGGTAGGAACGTGTCGCCCAGGCGGAGTCCTTGGCCGAGCAGATCGGCAAGCTGCAGGAGGATGAACGCAGCGGCCCCGTAGATAGCCGCCACCTTGAACACGTGGCGCCTCTTCAGCTCAGCGAGAAACTGCTGGTAGGACCTCACGGGGTGTCTGTCGCGGGTGCGGGCTCAGTTTCGCTCGCGGCCTCGGGTTGGCTCGCGCTCTCGGTGCCCCTCAGAATCTCCGGCGTTTGGCGCTCGTCCGGCGGGGTGCGCTGAACGGTAACGCCAGCCAAGCCGCGAGTAGTCAGGTATTCCTGCATGCGTGGGTGCGATCGGATCGGATCGAAGATCGGTTTCCACATCTGGTACAACCAACTAATCTCGAAGCCCTGGTCCGGCGCGGCGAGGAAAGCGGCGGCGCTATCAGGTTCGCGGAGGTGCATCCATCCCTCCGGAAACAGGTTCTCCCTCGCCGTGTCGGGGACTGCGCTCAACGTTTCCTGCCGCAACCAGGAGAGCCGCTCGGCCCAATCCGCATCGATCTGCTCAGGGTCTGCGCCGAAGAATTCCAGCGCCAGTGGCCTAAGGATCTCGTATGCCTGCTCGAAGCGTTTCGCGTCGAAGTAGAGCTGCGCGAGGTTGAAGCTTAGTCCCCCGACGAGTTCACCCTCTGGGTCGAGCGCCATTCCCTTCTCGTACGCCTGCCGAGCTTCTTCCAGCCTGTCATCGGAAGCAAGGGTGAAGCCAAGTATGTTGAATCGTATCGGTGCCGGATCGAGGGCCGCGGCGCGTGCCGCTGCAAGTACGGCGTCTGCGACCCGGCCAGTCGCATGGAGCATCTCCGCGTACTGCTGGTGAGCTTCCGAGTTATCCGGGTCAAGGGCTAACGCGTCTCGGTAGGCCCGCTCGGCCTCAGCCCACTCGAACCTGTCGCGCAGCACGCTCCCCAGGGCCACGTGGGCCGAAGCACTGCCCCGATCCAGCTGGAGCGCGCGGCGAGCTGCTAGCTCTGCATCGGTAAGAACTTCAGCGACCTGCACGGAGTCACGTCCCACCGGGCCTTGCTCGTCGAAGTCGGGATACCAGAGCTGGATCTCGGTAGCTTCAGCCAGGCCGGCCCAGGCTGGGGCCCAGGCGGAATCGACCGCGATGGCGGCTTCGAACAACCCGATCGCTTCCGCTACCGAGGTGCCGCGCTCCCGCATTCGGGCTCGCCCGGTCAGATATAGATCGTACGCCGCGAAATCCGATACCGGGCTGACGAGCTCGGCCGGATCGTCGAGCCCTAGCGGCACCCGGAGTTGCCCGGCAATGGCCTCAGCGATCTCAGACTGGATAGCGAATACATCGTCCAGCGACCGGTCGTATTGATCACTCCACAGGTGGCTGCCGTCCGAGGCGTCGATGAGCTGGGCTGTGATTCGAAGCCGGTCTCCCGCCTTGCGCACGCTTCCCTCTACGAAATAGCGGACCCGAAGTGTGTCTCCCCACTGGGTCGCAGTGAGATCCTGATCCTTGAGTGCGAAGGTAGACGTCCGGGCTGCTACTCGGAGTTCCCTAATCTTAGCGAGCACGTTGAGGATTTCCTCGGTCATGCCGTCGCTGAAGTACTCCTGGTCGCCCTCCGGGCTCATGTCGTCGAACGGAAGAACGGCGATAGAGGGACGTGGGTCGTCGGCCAGATCGACCAGTCGCACGCCGCCGACCATCGCTATCTGCTCGGCCGCGTCGCCGTCGCCTGGAGCAGTGCGCCGGGCGATCCACCAGGTGCTCGCCAGCGCGGCAACTCCGATGAGTGCCAGAACGCCGGCGGGCCAGCGTTTAGACGCCGGGTGCTCGAGGATACCCTCGATCTCGCCGGCCGCCGCAGCCTCCGTTCGCCGCACACCGTCCGGCGTGACCTGGAAAGCCCAGGCGAGAATCATGGCCACCGGAAATGCGAGCAAGACAAGTGCTACCATGAATGTGACGGTCCAGTCGGGTAGGCCGAGACGGGGCAGCATTAGCTCCGCGACCTGAAGCACCACGAAAGCGGTCGCTCCGTAGATGGCCGCCACCCTGAACACGTGGCGCCGTTTCAGCTCGGCCAGAAACTGCTGGTAGGACTTCACGGGGCGGTAGACCCCAAGCTTGCGTCGCGGGCGGTTTCACCGCCGTCGTCGGAGTCGCCCTCCATCCTGGGCGTTCGCTGCGGTGTTCGACCTTCCAGGTTCAGCTTTCGGAGAGCGTCCTGGAACACGGGATCGTCTCGGATGGGGTCGAATATCGGATCCCAGACCCAAATGGTGTTGTCCAGCAACCAGTCAGACCGGGCCGGCACTCTGGCCAGAGCGCTATCAGGCTGTCCGAAGGTCATCCAGAGTTCTGGAGAGAATCGCCAGATCTCAGGAAGGACCGTCAGGTCACCGGCGCGCAGTCTGTCGGCCGTCTCCTTTGCCAAGCTGTCCGGAATACCGAACGGACCGAATATCGGGTGGTTGTAGTCTGGGAGGGCCGCGGCGTCGGCGAACCTCCCCTGTTTCAGGTAGGCGTACGTGAGTTCAGCTTCCAGAAAAAAGAACCCGGGAAAGTCCTCGACACCTGCTTCCAACTCTTTGAGCGCTTCCGGGAAGAGATTGTCCAGCTGCAGTCCAAACGCGTTCCACAGAACGCGGACGGCCACACGATCCAGACCGACCGCCCTGGCTGTCGCACGGCGGCCCTCGGCGATCCGGCCTACGTCGAGCAGCATCTCACCGTACTGCTGGTGCGCTTCGGGATTGTCGGGGTCGCTATCGATCGCACGGAGATACGCCGCCTCTGAAGCATCCCATTGTCTTCGGTTTCTAAACACGCTGCCCAGCGCGACGTGGGCGGACGCATTGCCCGGGTCCAACTGCAGGGCCCGCCGCGCGGCACGCTCTGAATCGTCCCAAAGTGCCGTTACCACCGCGTCGTACGCCTCCTGCTCTTCGGGTACCTCGTCCCACGCCTCGTCATACCACGTGATCAGTTCGGTCGCCTCGGCCAGACCTGCCCAGGCCGGTGCCCAGGTGGAGTCGCGTGCGACCGCCGCCTCAAACAACCGAACCGCTTCGCCCATGGCCTCCTCTCGCTCCCGCATGTGTGACCGTGCGGCAAGGTAAAGATCGTAGGCCTCCAGGTCCGCGGTGGGCGTGACGAGCTGGCTCGCATCGTCGAGGCCGAGGGGAACCCGAAGCTGTTTGGCGATCGCCTCGGCGATCTCGGTCTGGATCTGGAACACGTTGGCGAGGGGGCGGTCGTACTGGTCCGACCACAAATGCGAGCCGTCCTGCGCGTCTATGAGCTGCGCCGTGATGCGCAGTTGATCGCCCTCCTTGCGCACACTGCCCTCGACCAGGTATTCGACGCCCAGCTCGTCTCCGATCTGGCGCAGGTCCTTGCTCTCGCCTTTGTACGCGAAGGCGGACGTGCGCCCCGCGACGCGAAGCTCGCGGATCTTGGCCAGCGTGTTGAGGATCTCTTCCGTCATCCCGTCCCCGAAGTACTCCTGGTCGCCGGCCGAACTCATGTCGGCGAACGGCAGCACGGCGATCGAAGCGCGCCGGTCGTCGGCCAGGTCCGTAAGGGCGAGGCGGACATCGGCAGCCGCTTCCGAGCCGTCTCCCGCTACGCCATCCGAACCCGGGGCCGTGCGCCGCGCGATCCACCACGTGCCGGCGACCAGCGCAGTCACCCCGATGAGCGCCAGCACACCGGCCGGCCACTGCTTGGAGGCGGGCTGCGCGACGATGCCTTCGATCACTCCCGGAGCGGCGGCCTCTGTGCGCTGGACGCCCTCCGGCGTAACCTCGAAGGCCCAGGCGAGAAGGAGAGCTACTGGGAACGCCAGAATCACCAGCGCGACCATGAAGGTGACGGTCCAGTCGGGAAGCCCGAGCCTCGGCAGCATTAGATCGGCGACTTGAAGGATCCCGAACGAAACTATCCCGTAGATCCCGGCCACCCTGAACACATGGCGCCGCTTCAGCTCAGCCAGAAACTGCTTGTAGGGTTTCATGGCGCGGGCTTGTCCGGTGTGACGCCTTCCAGACCTGCCAGCCGTAACGCCTCCAGAACGGCGGGATGGTCCCGGATAGGATCGAACAGCGGCATCCAGCTGGCGCCGATCACGCCTCCCGAGGAACGTGTCAGGCTCAGCATCAGCTCTGCCGCCTCGTCGTGTCGTCCGAAACGCATCAGCACCACGGGGTGCAGTAGTTCTGGCGGGAAGTCCTCATATTTGCCGGTCTGAATGGACCTGATCCCCCTGTCGATGAGCTCACGCGAAGGCACTCCGCCCGCATTCCAGGGAAGCCCTCTCAGCTCGTCGTACCGGCCCAGCGCGATCTTCGCCCAGGCGTCTACGAATATCCCGAGCCCGTAAGGTTGATACTCTGGGTCCAGGCGATAGGCCTCATCAGAGACTGCAAGTGCCTCTTCATAGCGCCCGGCGCCCATGAGCGCAGCGCCGTGGATATGGAGCCTCACGGGAACGCGATCAAGCAGGACGGCGCGGGAGGCCGTCCGAACGGCTTCGTTAAATCGACCGACATTCATGAGAAGCTGCGCATACTGCACGTGGGCTTCGGCGTCATCCGGGTCCAGCTCGAGCGCTCGAACGTAGGCTGCCTCTCCTGACTCCCATTCCCCACGATTGCGGTGGATGCTGCCCAGTGCGACGTGGGCCGAGGCGTTGTTCGGATCCAGCTCGAGCGCTCTGCGTGCGGCCGATTCCGCAAGGTCCTGAAAGGCCACAAAGCGCTCCAAGCCTTGTTCCTTTGTCTCCGGCCGGCCGTCCTCCCAGGCCGCCGGATACCACCCAATCAGCTCGCGCGCCTCCGCAAGGCCCGCCCAGGCCGGTGCCCAGGTCGAATCACGCGCGATTGCCGCCTCGAACAGCCGGATGGCCGCGGGTATGCTCAGTCCGCGCTCTCGCAGACGAGTCCTGCCGGCAAGATAGAGATCATAGGCCTCCATGTCGGCGGTCGGAGTGACCAGTTGGCTCGCATCGTCCAGCCCGAGGGGCACGCGGAGCTCTTCCGCGATGGCCTGGGCGATCTCCGTCTGGATCGCGAACACGTCGTCCATCGTCCGGTCGTACTGGTCCGACCACAGGTGGCTTCCGTCCGCCGCTTCGATGAGCTGGGCCGTGATCCGCAGTCGATTGCCCGCCTTCCGCACGCTGCCCTCGATCAAATACGCTACGCCAAGACTGTCACCCACCGCGCGCATGTCCACCTGCTGGCCCTTAAAGGCGAAAGCAGACGTACGGGCGGCGACCTTGAGTTCCCGAATCCGCGCGAGGGTATTGAGGATCTCCTCGGTAATCCCATCGCTAAAGTACTCCTGGTCGCTCTCGGGACTCATGTCGGCGAACGGCAGAACGGCCAGGGAAGGCCGCAGATCGTCCGCCGGATCTGAGAGCGCAAGGCGGACTTCGGCGGCTCCAGCAGCGGGTGCGGCATCGGTGCCGGCCACGGGGGCCGTACGCCGGGCGATCAACCAGGTACTGGCCACGAGGGCCGCCACTCCGACCAGCGCCAGCACTCCGGCCGGCCAGCGCTGCGATACCGGTGCCGCCAGGATCCCTTCGATTTCGCCAGGCGCCGCCACGTCCGTCCGCTGCACGCCCTCGGGCGTCATCTCGAACGCCCATGCCATGATCAACACCACTGGAAAGCCGAGCACGACGAGCGCCACCATGAACGTGACCGTCCAGTCGGGCAGGCCGAGCCGCGGGAGCATGAGGTCAGCCGCCTGCAATACACCGAATGATACGAGCCCGTAGATCCCAGCCACCCGGAACACGTGGCGCCGCTTCAGCTCCGCGAGAAACTGCTGGTAGGACTTCACGGGGCCGACGACTCCGGCGTTCGCTGCGTGGTCGCGCCCTGTAGGATCATAGGCCGCGTACGCCCCGCCAGGGGCGTGCGCTGGAGCACCGCGTCGCCGAGACCGAGCGATGCCATATATGCCTGAACTTTCGGGTCGCTGCGTAGCGAATCGAGGCCGGGCCGCCAGATACTGGGATTCCATGGCAGGCCGATCCGGCTCCAGCCGCTGCCGTCCACGATACGCACGAGGGCGCTGTCAGGCTGGCCCATCCTCACCCATTGCTCGGGGCGCGGACCCCACGGAAACCCTTCGGGGAGATCCGGGAGGCGTGCTTCCTCCAGGCCGCGCGCCCACTCCTCGAAAACCTTCTCCGTCCACCAGGATGACGTATCGACGGATGCCGGCAGCCACGGGGCGCTTCGGAGAGCTTTCTGAATTGCCTCGATCGCCTCTCTCGTTTCCCCTTGCCTGGCCAGGAGTCGAGCGCCATCGAGCCAGTTGGGGACGAAGGGCGCCTCGGAATCTCGCTCCATCGCCAGCCGCATGACTTCCGTGGCCTCCCCCACACGCCCGTCCAGCTCCAGCGCCACGCCGATAATCGAAAAGCGGATCGGAGCCGGATCCAGAAGCACGGCCCGGTCGGCTGACTTGACAGCTTCTGCTATCCTGCCCCGGTTGTAGAGAAACTCACCGTACTGCTGATGGGCTTCGGCGTTGTCAGGATCGAGTGACAACGCTCGCCGGTAGGCGTCTTCAGCCGACTGCCACTGCCCGCGATCCCGATGGACGCTTCCCAGAGCGACGAGGGCGGAGGCGCTGCGTGGGTCGAGTTCAATCGCCCGCAGCGCCGCCCGCTCGGATTCTGCGAGCGAGTTCGCGATCCCGACGCTGTCCGGAACGTCATCATCCCAGTCGTACGTACCCGGATACCAGACACGTATTTCTTTCACTTCGGCGAGGGCGGCCCACGCTGGAGCCCAGCTCGAGTCTCTCGCGATGGCCGCCTCGAACATCCGCATCGCCTCGAGAAGTACCGGCCCGCGCTCGCGCATGGAAGTGCGGCCCGCGAGATAGAGATCGTATGCGGTGAGGTCGCCGGTCGGGGTGACCAGCATTTCGTCGCCCTCCAGTCCAAGCGGCACACGCAATTCTCCCGCGATCGCCTCGGCAATTTCTGTCTGGATCGCGAACACGTCGTCCATCGGGCGGTCGTATTGCTCCGACCACAGGTGCGAGCCGTCCGTGGCGTCGATCAACTGAGCCGTGATGCGGAGCTGGCCGCCCGCTTTCCGAACGCTCCCCTCGATCAAGTAGCGGACTCCGAGTTCTGCACCGATTTCTCGAAGATCCTTATTCTCACCTTTGTAAGCGAACGCGGACGTGCGCCCAGCGACGCGCAGCTCACGAATCTTTACTAGCGTGTTGAGAATCTCCTCTGTCATCCCGTCGCTGAAGTACTCCTGCTCAGTGTCGGAGCTCATGTTGACGAACGGGAGCACGGCGAGGGAAGGGCGCACATTGTCTGCGGGCTCGGCAACCGCGAGCCGTACGTCGGCCGAGGTAGCAGCACCGTCGGAAGCGGTCTGCTCGGGCGCGGTGCGGCGCGCAATCCACCACGTGCCGCCGACCAGTGCCGCGACGCCGACCAGTGCCAGGACTCCCGCCGGCCAGCGTTGAGAGGCCGGTGCGGCCACGATTGCGGTCAGTTCTCCGGGCGCGGCCTCGCTGGTTCGCTGGACACCTTCCGGAGTCATTTCGAACGCCCAGGCCAGCACGACCGCCACCGGAAAGCCGAGAAGCAGGATGAGCGCAACGAGCCGGTAGGTCCAGCTGGGAAGCAGCAGCGCCGGAACGGCGAGGTCGACGATCTGAAGCACTACGAAGCCGACGATGCCATACACCGCCATTACACGGAACACGTGGCGCCGCTTCAGCTCCGCGAGAAACTGCTGGTATGACTTCAGGGCGCCGGCTCCGGCTCCAGGGTCCGCTGCGGGGTCGCACTTTCAATATTCAGAACCCGTAGCGCCTCAAGGTATGCAGGTTGATCGCGGAGCGGGTCGAAGAAATTGT
>JBDLJJ010000076.1:0-13146 GCA_039714435.1 Gemmatimonadota bacterium
ACGGGATTCGAACGGTGGCTGGCAGGCGGGACGGAGGCAGGCTCAGAGGCCACGCATGGGGCAGATCCCAGACCCCAGCACTTGGTCCGCCCCGAATCCTGTCAAGGCTCCAGATTCCCGGCTGGCACGCGCTGGCACGCGATCCGCGTGCGTGATCATGGGCTACGAGACCGGCTAGACGACGATCGAATCAGCGGCTGTCGGGCGCGGGAAACGGCCCTCGGGATCAGGGTCCTAGCGGCCCGTGAGCCGGCGGCAGTGACTAGCGGCCGGCGGGCGGACCACAGCTCGTCGGGCGGACCACGGCCGGCGGGCGGACCACAGCCCGTCGGGTGGATACCGGATCAGGCTATCGGGCCGGCGGCGTGCCGGGATCGGAAGGAAGACACCTTCCAGCCTTTCGTCGAGGCTCAGGGTGACCAACGTCCTTGCTACTTACGCCTAGGCGGCTAGGTACTCGGCCCGCCGCTCTCTTCCGCCATGCGGCGCTTCAGTTCCTCGAGCTGGACGTCGGCCAGATCTTCAGGGTCAACCCGGCTGGCGCGGCCCCCGAGCACGTCATCCAGCTCCGCGCCCACTTCGGCATCCATGACGTCGTCCTCGATCTCGTTCGCCAGCCGGTCGAATTCGTCCGCCGCGGACTCTCCGCCTCCGCGCAGGTTCTGCGTAGCACGGGCCCGGCGGGAGCGGGCTTCGAGGGTGCCGCGGCTCGCCGTCGCTTCCTTCAGCTGCCGGGTCATGTCCCTGACCGTCTGCTGCTGTAGGGCGAATTCGGCCTGGGCGGCCTCGATCTTCTGGACGAATACCTCGGCCCGGCCCCGGTGCTTGGCTTCGTACTGCAGCGCCACCTCGACGGTTTCCCGATCGCCAATCTCGTCGGCCTGCAAGGCGCGCCGGCCACATTCCTGTGCCTTTTGCTCCTCGGCGGCTCGCGCAGCCTCCAGCTCCAGGAGGGTAGCTTCCAGTTTCGGCAGGTGGGCTTTGGCATCGATAAGCTCTTCCCGCATGGAGCGAAGGAGCTCTTCGACATCGCGTTCGGGGCCGCCTGAGCGGCTCTCGAGCGACGACAGCGCACGGTCGATGGCTTGCTTCAAACGATTGAACATGCGAGCAGTGTAACGTCACTCGACTTTATTCGTCCAACGAGGTTTGGCACAGCCATGAACACGGAAATAGATACAGAGGTCTTCAGGATAGAAGGGATGCACTGCGCGGCATGCAGTGGGGCCGTGGAACGCGCCCTCAACGATATCCCCGGCGTGGAGGCCGCGGTGAGTCTCCCGGCCGAGACGGCCACCGTTACCAGAGACCCCACTGTCGTGCAGCTGGACACACTGCGGGAGGCGGTAAGCGGTGTGGGGTACTCGCTTCTCGAAGCCGCGAAGGCGAGGGATCTGGGTGCGGAAGGGGAGGAGCGGCTGGCCCGGAGCGCCGAAGCCGTTTCGGTGGCGCGGCGCCGGATGCTCCTAGCCTGGAGCCTGACGATCCCGGTCGCGCTCTGGATGCTACCCGAGATGGTATGGGGCATCAAATGGCCTTCGCCGGCGCTGTTCGACGCCGGATTGCTTGTGCTTTCCCTCCCGGTTCTGCTGGCCCCGGGCTGGCCCACGGTCACTGCTGGCCTGCGAGCCGCCCTTGGCCGGCGGCCCAGCATGGACACGCTGATCGCCATGGGCAGCGGAGCGGCGATACTTACAGGCATCCCGGCCGTTCTGGCTCATTGGACACAGGTGCCCGACTTCCAGAATTACGCTGGCGTCGGAGCCATGATCCTGGCTATCCACCTCACCGGCAGGTCCGTCGAGGCGCGGGCCAAGGGCAGAACGTCGGCCGCTATTCAGCGGCTGCTTTCACTGGAAGCCAAGACCGCCCGGGTCGAGCGAGACGGGGCTGAGATCGAAATCCCGATCGCCGAGGTGACCGTGGGAGACCTAATGGTGGTCCGGCCCGGCGAGAAAATTCCCACGGACGGCGTGGTGATCGACGGAGAGAGCGCCATCGACGAGTCCCTTGCCACAGGCGAATCGATGCCAGTGGACAAGGCCGCGGGTGACAGCGTGATCGGAGCCACACTCAACCAGGCCGGCCTGCTCAGGGTCCGGGCTACCGGAGTGGGCGAGAATACGTTCCTGGCCAATGTGGTGCGGCTCGTCGAGAGAGCCCAGGGAAGTAAAGTTCCGATCCAGGACTTTGCCGATCGCGTAACAGCCATATTCGTTCCCGTCGTGCTTGCCATAGCCGCTGCCACGTTCGCGGCCTGGCTTCTCTTTCCGGATGCCCTCGGGGCGCTGGCTGGCCGCGCCGGGGCCTTCCTCCCCTGGGTCCAGCCGGATCTCGGCCCCACTTCCCGGGCTCTGTACGCAATGCTGGCCGTGTTGGTGATCGCCTGTCCGTGCGCCCTCGGCCTGGCCACTCCGACCGCTCTAATGGTGGGCACCGGCGTCGGAGCGGAGAGAGGCATTCTGGTTCGTGACGGAGCCGCCGTTCAGGCGCTGGACACGGTGGATACGGTGGTCCTCGACAAGACCGGCACGATCACGCAGGGGCGTCCGGCCCTGGCCGAGATCGTGGCGCCCGGCGGAGACGCGGACGAGCTTCTGGTCCTGGCGGCCGCCGCGGAAGCCGGCTCGGAGCACCCCCTGGGCCGCGCCGTAGTCGAAGCCGCACGAGAGCGGGGACTCGTTATCCCGCGCGCCACAGGTTTCCGGGCTGAGGTGGGGCGCGGCGTGACGGCCACCGTGGAGGGTCAGGTCGTGCATGTGGGGCGGGCGAGCTGGATGGCCGAGCGCATGTTGGCGCCGCGCACTCTGCTTGAATCAGCCGGCGACCTGGAGCGCGGCGGCCATACGGTGGTAGTGGTCACGGCTGGTGAGACCGCACTCGGCCTCCTGGCGTTGGCCGATGCGGTCAAGCCCAGTAGCCCCGCGGCCGTACGAACTCTGGCGGACATGGGGCTGCGCACCATCCTTCTCACCGGCGATAACGAGCAGACCGCCCAGGCCGTGGCCGAGTCGGTCGGCATCACCGATGTTCGGTCATCCCTGCTCCCGGCGGGCAAGGTCCAGGCTATCGATCGGCTTCAGAAGGACAGCCACATGGTGGCCATGGTAGGAGACGGGATCAACGATGCGCCGGCGCTCACACAGGCCGACGTGGGTATCGCCATCGGCTCCGGCACGGACATCGCCATCGAGGCGGCGGACATCACGCTAGTACACGGAGACCTGGACGGCGTAGTTCGCGCCATTCGGCTGGCCAAGGCCACGTTCGGCAAGATCCGCCAGAATCTGTTCTGGGCCTACTTCTACAACACGGTGGCCATCCCGATTGCCGTGCTCGGCCTGCTGCACCCCGTTCTGGCCGAGGCCGCGATGGCGCTCAGCTCCATCACCGTGGTGGCCAACGCCAACCGGCTACGCCGGTCAGGGCTGGCCTTGTAGCGCCTCGTCGATCACGGCACGGTGGGCGTCGTACTCGGGCCGGCCCGTACCGCCCGATTCGGCGTGGGCTGACCGGAGCCGCTCAAGATACTCGTTCGACGCCGTAGGGTCCCCGGCCGCCTCGGCAGCCCGCAATCCGAGAACGAGGGCCAGAAGGTGGCCGGCGTCCTGAGCCAACATCGATTCGGCTACGGCCACTGCGCCGGCCGGGTCGCCCAGGGTCAGGTCCAACATTCCCATGTGGAATCGCATATCCATATCGACCTCGGCGGGCGGAACCCGCGAGTAGGCATCCTTCGCCATCGGACCGAACCGGCGCGCCTGGTCCAGATCTCCGTCAGCCTGCGACTGCATCACCCGGTCGAACAGGCGATCGGCGGCCTGTCTGGGGCCCATCGCCGCCAGCTCCGCCATGCTGGGCATTCCGGCTCCGCCGGAAGCAGCTCCGCCGGAAGCAGCTCCGCCGGAACCGGGAGATTCGATCACTCCGCCCGTGGGCGGCATACCGGGCGCTCTGGCCGAGGTCTGGCCCTGAATGAAGAGGCTGATGCCGATGGCGAACGCCACCAGGGCCAGACCCGAGAAGATCCAGGGCAGCTTGGCGGCGAAGGGCTTGCCGGACCGAGGCCCGCTGGGAGCTCCGCACTGACCGCAGTAAAGAGCCCCGGCCCGGAGCTTGGTCCCGCACGAGCTACAAGCGGCCTCCACCGGCGTAAGGGCCGTGCCGCAGGCAGAGCAAAACTTCCCCTCCTCATTCCTCCCGCACCCGGGACACTTCATGAGTACCGCCTCTCCGTTGTCATCAGGCTCCGCATCATCAGGCCCCGTACTTCGCCAGCCGGCCGGCCCTGGCCGCCGCCATGGGAAGCAAATCCCAACCGTTGACGTGCCCCAGCGAGCCGCGGGCGCATTCGGACTCTCCGAACGAAGTCGTCAGCGCCTCGCGCGCCGGACCGCCGGAGAGTAAGAAAGGAACCGGGTGCCAGCTGTGTGCTTTCATGGTTGCCGGTGTGGAATGGTCGCCCGTAACCAGGGTGACCCCCCCCACCGCATCGACCAGGCGGGGAACTATCGAATCCACGTCTTCGATCACACTGACTTTTCGCTCGAAGTCCCCGTCCTCGCCCGCTTTGTCTGTGCCTTTGACGTGCAGGAAGAAGAAGTCGTGCTCGTCTACGCGGCGCTCCAGCTCTTCCGCCAGGGCATCGGGTGAGTCCTCCACCTGCACCGCCTCCATTCCTATCAGCCGCGCCACACCCAGGTACATGGGATAGGCCGCGATCGCCAGCGCCCGCATCTGGAACACGTCTGGAAAGCGGGGCCAGTCAGGCAGAGACGCGAATCCCCTCAGAAGCACCATGTTGGCGGGCTTGTGGTCCGCCAGGACGAACGAGGCGCGCTCCACCCATTCCCGCGCCGCGCTGGCGGCGGGCACGGCGCCCTGGGAGCGGGCCGTGATGGGGCGCGGCGGCACCCCGGTCCGGCCCGTATCCGTATCGAGAATATCAGCGCTGGACGAGGCGTTGGTGCGCAAAACGAGCAGAAAACGGTGCTCTTTCACATGCCGAACGAAAGCCTCCGCGCCCGAGGGCTGGATTTCGGCCAGAAGATCGCAGGCCTGCCTCGCCGCGTCCGCGGCGATTCGGCCGGCCCGGCGGTCCGTAACCACTCCGCTCGGATCCACGCTGCAGAGATTGCCGCGGACCGCGACGTCTCCGGGCTGAAGGTCGAATCCGATGCCGAGAGCCGACAACACGCCACGCCCTATCCGATAGCGCAACGGATCGTAGCCAAACAGAGAGAGGTGGCCCGGCCCGCTCCCCGGCGTGACACCAGGCGCGACCGGTGTCTGAACACCACAGCCGCCGAGTCCGACCAGCGCGTCCAGGTTCGGGGTGCGGGCGGTCTCGAGGGCAGTCTTTCCGCCAGGCTGGGCCGCCAGGCCGCCAAGCCCGTCCAGCACCAACAGGAGTACTTTTCGGTCACCTGGCTGGGCCAGGGCCGCAATGTCGGACAGATCCACCTGGCTCCTCCCTGTAGTCTTAGCGGGCTGCGGCGGCTGTGCCGCTGTTCCTGGAACGGCAGCGGCAGAGTATGGTACGAGCGCTGAGCCCACAACGCAGCCCGGGGCAGTTCCTTGGCAGTTCCTTGCGGCGTGGGCTTCAAAGGCGAGATTACCTGCCGGAGCCCGGCCAGCATGGCTCCAGAGTCAGACATTTGAGCGGACATCAGTCCCCTGGGAGGAACGATATGACGAGCAGTGCACGATTGGGAGTGGTCGGAGCGGCATGCCTGTGGGCAGCCACGGTGGTGGCCGCGTGCGGATCTTCAGGCGGAGGCGCGGGCAGCCCCGGTCTCAGGAGTGGCCCCTCTAACCAGGCTACGGTTTCCGATTATGCTCAGGGGCCGGACTCGGTCATGCTGGTAGCCTGGGAATCGCTCCGGAATGAAGGCATCATGGCCCGTTCGTTCCAGCGCGCCGCGGGAGATTCAGCCAACACGGCGGCGATGGAGTCAGACTGGATCTTCATCCCCAACGTCCTCGCGACGGCCCCCGTGGGCACGCTCAGAGAGCAGGAGCTGTGGGTCAAGTTCCTCTTCTGGGGCGAACCGGAACGGGGCGGCACCCGGCTGTTCATGGACATGCTGTACGATCCGATCGGACCTCCGGCGGAGCCCGTGCAGTGGGCGCGAATGAGATCCGTGCCACGCTCGTCGCCCGCCTGGAGTATGGCCGAGTATGTCCTGACGGACATAGATCGGCGGATCGGCGCGACGGACTGACTCTGAGCCCTCCAGCTGGCGAAACGATCCAGCTTCGGGGCGTCGGGAAGAGGTTTGGCTGGAACTGGGCCCTTCACGACGTCTCGCTCGAGATCCCTTGCGGCAGTGTTCTGGCTCTGTCGGGGCCGAACGGAGCGGGCAAGTCCACGCTGCTCAGGATTCTGGCCGGACTTCTGGCGCCCAGCGCCGGACAGGGTGAGGTGTTAGGGCATTCCCTCCGGTCAGCGGGATCTCTACGGGCTCAGGCTGGCTTCCTGCCTGTACGGGGCTACTTGTACGACGAGCTGACCGCCAGCGAGAACCTTCGTTTCACGCTGCGAATGTCGGGACTCGGCACCAGCTCAGTGCCCATGGGGCCAGCCCTGGAACGAGTCGGCCTCGCGGCTGTGGCTGGAGAGCGACTGCGGACGTTTTCCACAGGGATGCGAAAGCGGCTGGCGCTGGCTCAACTGCTGATCCGGCCAGTCCGCATAGCGCTTCTGGACGAGCCGTACTCAGGTCTGGACACTGAGGGCGCACGGCTCGTGGACGATATCGTGGACGGTTTCAAGGCCGATGGACGCATCGTGATACTGGCCTCCCACCGCGCCGGCAGGGCCGTGGAGCAGGCTGAGTTCAAGGCGGAACTGAACCGGGGACGACTCGAACTCCGGGCGGGAAACGCGTGAGCCTCGCCTCGCGCGCCTGGGCGCTGGTTCAGAAGGACCTGCTCATCGAAGCGCGCACCAAGCAGAGCTTCAACGCGATGGTGTTCTTCGCGGGTCTGGTGCTGTTCATTTTCAGCTTCGCAATAGGTCCGGACACTGAGCTGCTGAGAGAGATCGCCGGGGGACTGCTGTGGGTCGGAATCACTTTCACTGGCATGCTGTCCCTCAGCCGCACATACCAGAGCGAGGAGGCGGCTGGCGGGCTGGAAGCCCTGCGGCAGTATCCGGGGGACCACCGGGCCGTCTACCTGGGGAAGCTGGCCAGCAACGTCTTTCTTCTGCTCCTCGTGGAGATGATACTTTTCCCCGCCGCCAGTGTGTTGTTTCAGATAGAGCTGTTGCCCCACGCGCTCGAGCTGGCCGTCGTAGCCCTGCTCGGCACCTTCGGGTTTTCGGTCATAGGGACCTTCTACGCCGGGCTGACCGTTCACATCAGGGCGCGGGAAGTTATGCTTCCGCTCCTCGTATTCCCGGTGCTCGTACCGGTGATCCTGGGGGCGGTCAAGGCGACAACGCTGATACTGGCGGGGGACGTGTTAGGGGAGGCGGGTGTGTGGATTCGGCTACTCGTAGCCTTCGATACTATATTCTTCGTCGTCTGTGTGTGGCTGTTTCCGATCGTACTGGAGGAGTGAGAACACTGAACAAGGGTCTCGGTTGGTTGGGCTGGATGTCCCTGGGTCTGGTCGCGGCAGGCAGCGCTGTAGCGCTCTGGGTCGTGCCGGCGGACGGCGCCATGGGTGACGTGCAGCGGCTGATGTACGTACACGTTCCTACGGCTTGGCTGGCCATGCTGGCGTTCTTCATCGTGTTCTTGATGAGCGTACTGTATCTCGTGCAGCGGAAACCTGCCTGGGATCATGTGGCCGTGAGCGCGGCGGAAATCGGCGTCATGTTCACTGCGCTCACGCTGGCGCTCGGATCCCTGTGGGGCCGCCCAACGTGGGGAGTCTGGTGGACGTGGGATCCCCGCCTCACGACAACGGCGATCATGCTGGCCATGTACGTCGGCTACCTGGCCGTCAGGGGCTTCGCCGAAGAGCCGGAACGCAGAGCTCGCTGGTCGGCCGTCGTGGGCATTGTCGGTTTCGTCAACGTCCCCATCGTATATCTTTCGGTCGTCTGGTGGAGGACGCTGCATCAGCCACCCTCCAGTCCGAGGTCCATGGCCCCGGAATTCATGTGGACGCTGCTTGGAAACCTGCTGGCGTTCACCGTGCTGTTCGTGTACCTGATGAGGCGGCGCATACACCTTTCACGACTGGAAGAACAGCTCGAGCGACGCGGCCCGTCCTACTCCGCCCAGACGGCGACGGCGGGTGGCCTGTGAGCGATTTCGGTTTCATAGCGGCGGGGTATCTTCTGACCTGGGCCGTCCTGATAGGTTACGGATGGCGAATAGTGAAGCGAATTCGAAACGCCACACGGGCGCTTGCTGACGGCGCCGGTACGGCGGACTCGTAAGGAATAGATAATGGATAAGCGCAAACGAATATGGGCCGGCCTGGGAATAGCAGCGGTCGCGGGGGGCATCCTGTTGCTGGTTGCCGCCGGCCTCAAGAGCAATGTGGTGTTCTTCCTGACTCCGAGCGAGCTGCACGCCCGCGCGGCAGATGTGGTTGACGCTCCCTTGAGGTTGGGGGGACAGGTCAAGCCGGGGTCCAAGACCTGGGACCCGGAGACTCTGGAGCTGCGTTTCGTGATTGCCGACAGTCTGGCAGAGGTTCCCGTGCAGAGCGTAGGTGCGCCACCGTCCATGTTCCGAGAGGGCATCGGAGTGGTGGTCGAGGGTCGCTATCGCGACTCCGGCGTATTCGAATCCACGAATCTCATGGTCAAACACTCGAATGAATATGAACCTCCGCACGAGGACCGGCAGCCGCAGGAGATGTATAAGTCCCTGGTACGCCCTGAAGGGGAATAAGGCGCCCATCTCATGTTGAGCACTATTGGCGCGGCGGCGGTTGCAACCTGCCTGCTCGCCGCGGCTGTAGCGGCCATCGGAGGACTGGTGGGCGGATTTCGGCGCTCGGTAGAGCTTGTCCGAGCCGCCCGGCTGGGGCTGTATCTCACATTTGCCGCCATGACCGTAGCAATGGTCGTGATGGAAATCGCCCTCCTGAGCCACGATTTCAGCGTCGACTATGTGTCGAGAGTCGGCAGCCTAGAAACGCCCGCCTACTACTCGGCCATCTCCTTGTGGAGCAGCCTGGACGGGTCGATCCTGTTCTGGGGCTGGATCCTGGCGGCGTACTCGGCTCTGGTCGCCTGGGTGTATCGGCGCTCCGAGTCGCGGCTGATCCCCTTTACTATGGGCGTTCTCGGTGTCGTAGGCCTGTTTTTCTTCGGCCTGCTCGCCGGCCCGGCCAATCCCTTCGGCCACATCATCCCTGCCCCGGCTAACGGACCCGGGCCCAACCCGCTGCTGCAGAATCACCCCTTGATGGGCCTGCACCCGCCAATGCTCTATTTCGGATACGTCGGCATGGCCGTTCCGTTTGCCTTCGCCATCGGTGCCCTGATGAGCGGCAAGGTAGACGAGGAGTGGGTGAGGACGACCCGCCGCTGGATGGTGGCTCCCTGGGCGTTCCTGTCCATCGGTATCGTGGCCGGAGCGTGGTGGTCGTACGAGGTGCTCGGCTGGGGCGGATACTGGGCCTGGGATCCGGTGGAAAACGCATCGTTCCTGCCCTGGCTGACGGCAACCGCGTTCCTTCATTCAGTGATGGTGCAGGAGCGCCGCGGAATGCTGAAGACGTGGAATCTCACCTTGGTCGTCAGCACGTTCCTGCTCACTCTGCTCGGGACGTTCCTCACGCGGTCAGGTATTCTGGACTCCGTGCATGCCTTTTCGGAAGGGCTTATTGGCCCCCTGTTTCTAATGTTCATGGCCTTCATCGCGCTGTCTTCGCTGGCGCTGATCGGGTGGCGGGCCGACCGCCTGCACGCGCAGGGAACACTGGACGCGATCGCCTCGCGGGAGAGCGCGTTTGTGCTCAACAACCTGCTGTTCGCGGCGTTCACGTTCACGGTTCTGCTCGGAACGACTTTCCCGCTTATCGTAGAAGCGGTAAGCGGCGACAGGATCAGCGTCGGCCCACCGTACTTCAATATGGTCACCGTGCCCATCGGCCTGGCGCTGCTATTCCTCATGGGGGTCGGCCCGGCCCTGCCCTGGCGCCGAATCTCAGGTGAAAAACTGCGTAAGACCTTCTGGATGCCGACTACAGTCGGCGTCGTGGTTGTGCTGGCGGCAGGCGCGCTGGGAGTTCGTGAGGTCTTTCCGTTGCTCACGTTTCTGTTCGCGGGCTTTGCCATGGCCACCATCGTGGAGGAATTCCGAAAGGGACTGTCGGCCAGGCGACGCATCTCGAGCGACGGACCCGGCCGCGCCCTCCTGTATCTCCTGCGCCGTAACAATCGGCGCTACGGAGGCTACATCGTACACGCCGGAATCGTGGTCATCGTGGTGGCACTGTCTATCTCCGGCACCTGGCGCTTCGAGAAGGAGCGCACGGTGCAGCGGGACGAGCTGCTGGCAATCGGCGACTACGCCATTCGGCTCGATGACGTATGGGCCAGGGAGGAGCCCCAACGGGATGTCGTGGGCAGCACGGTTACCGTATTCAAGCGGGGTTCGGAGATCGGAACGATGGAGCCGCGGCTCAATTACTACCGGAACTCTGAACAGCCGATCGCTACTCCGGCCGTTCGTTCGTCACTGCGAGAGGATCTCTATGTCACTCTGATGGCGTTCAATCAGAACGGGACCAACGCCACGTTTCGGGTGATCGTGAACCCGGGTGTGCCGTGGCTGTGGATCGGCGGACTGATCGTGGGCCTCGGGGCGATCCTCGCCATCGTCCCGCAGGGAGGGGCCCGGCGCAGGCGGGAAGCGCTGCCCGCGGCGGCGGAGGCCTAGGTGCGGCGGCACCTCGGCTGGTTGCTGCCGCTGCTCGCGCTGCCCGTGCTCGGCCTTCTTCTTTTCGGGCTCACGCGGGACACGTTCGTTCTCCCCTCGCCGCTGGTCGGAAACGAGGCTCCCCAGTTCACGCTGGAGAAGTGGGAAGGCGACACGCTGAGCCTTGCCGATCTCCGCGGCCGCGTGGTGGTGGTAAACTTCTGGGCCTCCTGGTGCGGACCCTGCCGCGTCGAACACCCGGCGCTGCTTAACATCGAGCGAAACTACGACCCGGCTGAGGTTGTCCTGGTGGGCATTCCTAATCGCGACCGCCGCTCAGACTCGGAGCGCTTCCTGGCGGCACTGGGCGGGGACTGGACCCAACTGATCGAAGCGGAATACACGGCGCTCGACTACGGAGTGTATGGCCTACCCGAGACGTTCTTCATCGACCAGCAAGGCGTGGTGGTGCGTAAGCGCGTCGGGGCCGTGGCCTGGAACACGGCTCGGGCCACGATCGACTCGCTTCTCGCCTCGTCGTCCGAGGATCAGGCGACGGCGCCACCCGAATCGGCCGACAACGGGGACGGTTCGTGAAGAGAGGGCACTCCGTCTTGCGCCGGTCCGTCATCCTCGCCGTCGGCCTTTTGTGGGCGCTGCCGATGACGGCGTGGGCGCAGACCCAGGCCCCGGCCCTTGATAGCACCGCGGTGGACGCAGCGGCGGCCGAGATCGCCTCCGAGCTGCGCTGTCCCGTGTGCCGTAACCAGTCTGTCCTGGAGTCGTCGGCGGACGTGGCGCGCGACATGCACCGGCTGATTCAGGAAAAGCTGGCGGCAGGTGAATCTCCTGAAGCGGTTAAGGAGTACTTCGTCGGCAAGTACGGCGAGTGGGTACTGCTCAAGCCGGAAGCGCGAGGTATCAACCTCCTGGTGTATCTTCTTCCTTTGACCCTGATTGTTGTGGCGCTGTTAGTGTTGCAGGGACGCATCAGGAGCTGGGTAGCGGCGGGAACCGCTTCCCGTGCAGGGACGTTTCCACTGGCTGCTGAAGTCCCGGGAGCCGCAGACTCCACTTCGGGCCCTGAAAGCGAACCGTCAGGCACCTCGGCGGACGTTTCGGCCCGGATTTCAGGGGAAAACGAGCGCTGGCTGGAAGAGGCGCTGCGGGAGTAGACAAACCCGGCGAAACACCGACAAGAACGCCGGAACATTGCATTACAGGGGCAGTAGTATTATTCCTAGCCGGTTGTTATTCGGGCGGCAGGAGATTTGCGGTTGGGTCCGCCAGAAGGCAACACCAACCAGTGGTTCACCGAAATAAAAGGGAGAACGTACGGAATGTTCTTCGACTCGCGAGCTTTAGACTCGTTTGATCAGTATCTCCAGGACGTTGAGCGATATCCGCTCATTGTGGATCCGGCCAAGGAGCGAGAAATCGCGCGCCGGGCCCGCGTGGGAGACCGGGAAGCGGCGGAGCGCCTCGTAACGGCGAATCTCCGTTTCGTGATCTCGTATGTAAAGAAATATCAGGGCCGAGGGCTCAATCTGGCCGAGCTCGTGTGCATCGGTAACGAAGGTTTGCTCAAGGCCGTGAAGAAGTTCGATCCCGACAAGGGCGTGAAGTTTATCTCGTATGCCGTGTGGTGGATCCGCCAGACCGTGCTTCAGGCGCTGGCGGAGCAGACCAGGTCGGTTCGAATTCCGCTCAACCAGAACTCGAATCTGGTCAAGCTGTCACGGACAGAGACGGCGCTTACGCAGAAGCTGGGACGCTCGCCCACGGACCGCGAAATCGCGGACCAGATGGAGGAGCCGGTCGAGACGGTGCGAGCCCTGCGGCGCGTGGCTTCGGCCGAACTCAGCCTCGATGCGCCCCTCGACAAGTCGGACCGCGACAGCGCCTCGTTCGGCGAGCGCTTTTCGGGCATGGACGACAGCGACATCGAAGTCGACGTCGAAGCCCAGGCTCGGCGCGAGTTTCTGGAGAAGATGTTCGAGTCGTATCTGACCGAGCGCGAGCGCAAGATCCTGGTGCTTTATTACGGCCTGGATGACGGCGAGGAAATGACGCTGGAGCAAATCGGCGAGCTGCTTGGCGTCACCCGCGAGCGCATCCGGCAGATCCGGAATCGGGCCTTCGACAAGCTGCGGGGATCCACGGATGGTCCCGCGCTGGAGGGCTTCTGGAAGGCGACGGCCTGACGGCGTAAGCCTGGCCTGCTGCCGCTAGCCGTTTAGGCCGCCGGCGCTGCCGTTCCGCTTCGACGCAAGGCGCGCCAGGGAGCGGCGCCCAGAAATATTAACACGGTCAG
>JBDLJJ010000077.1:0-13104 GCA_039714435.1 Gemmatimonadota bacterium
GAGAAGAATTATCAGCATTTTGGCGTTCCGGCCCCCTGACGGGAGTCCCGCCCGGAGCGCCACTGAATCACATGACAGAAAGAGTATGGAGGTATCTATGAGACGGTGGAGCCTGACGGCCACTATCTGGGTTTTCCTTTTGGTACTTGGTTCACCAGACCACGCGGCAGCGCAGGACGGGATCCTGGCGGCGCCCGATCCCGCGGCACAGCCCAGCGACCTGATAGAAGTGAAGACGGATGAAGCGGAGCGCGTAATCGATTTCGTTGTCGGACCGATCAATCTTGCGGCCGGGACGGGGCACTACCGAGCCCCGATCCAGATCGCGGAGATGCCGGTCGACGGCTGGATGCACGGCTTCGAGACCGAGATGCAAGACGCGGAGGGCAATCACCTCCCGGACGAACTGCTGCACCACGTCAACCTGATCGACCCGGACCAGCGGGAGCTGTTCTCCCCCACCTCGCGGCGCGTGCTGGCGGCTGGCCGCGAGACAGGCCGCATGACCATTCCCCGGCTCATCGGTTTTCCGATCCAGAAGGGCCAGCGGATTCTAGTGGCGTCGATGCTGGCCGACGACGGCGTGACCGACTATCCCGAAGTGTACCTGCACGTCAAGGTGTTCTACAGCGCCGAGGGTGACGGATTCCTGCAGCCCCGCAACGTCTATCCGTTCTATATGGATGTAATGGGACCTCTGGGCGTCAAGGACTTTCCCGTCCCGCCCGGTCATTCTTCGATGTCCTGGGAGGCCAAGCCCGCGGTCGGCGGCAGGATTCTCGGACTGGCCGGTCACGTTCACGACTATGCGACGTCCATCCGCCTGGAGGATGCGACCACGGGCAAAGTGCTGTGGAATGGCAAGCCGAACAGGGACGAAGACGGCCTGGTGAACAGCGTCCCGGCCGGGATGCCATGGTGGCGCGGCGGGATCAAGATCCGCACCGATCACGTTTACCGAGTCGTGGTGGACTACGAAAACCCCACTGACGACTACACGCCTCTGGGCGGAATGGGAGCCATGGGCGGCGTCGTGCTCGTTTCCAAGAAGGCGGCCTGGCCTGACTTCGACAAAGCAGATCCAGCCTACGTGAAGGATCTCACGGATACGATTAACGCTCCGATGACCGCTCGCGGACACGGCGAGCACGGCACGCACAACAGCTTGTCGGCGGACGCCATGGACACTGAAGCGGGCGCCGAGGGCATGGGCGCCATGGACATGGAAGCCGGCGCTGAACACACCCCCGAGGCTTCGGCCGAGGAGCCGGCTCACGCGCACTAGCACCAGCGATCCGGCTGCGGTAAAGAGGGCGGTCGCCTCCGGTGAGGTGACCGCCCTTTGACGTGGGTATTCCTGGCCCTGGGCGTGGCCGTGTTCTATGCGCTCCAGGGCGCCTGGACCAAGCACGTTGCGGGACGCCTTCCGCGCGACGTAATCACCTGGTCTATTTTCGGCTTCGCTCTTCCTCTGGCCGCGGCCTACCTGGCTGCTCGTGGCCTACCGGCATCGATCGAGCCACGCTTCTGGTTCGTAGCCGCGTTCAACATCACGCTGTACGTAGTCACCTACCGCCTGTACGTACGGGCGCTGGAGATGAGCGAGATCAGCCTGATCTTCCCTCTCCTGGCCCTTACGCCGGCGCTTCTGGTGCCGGTCGAGTGGCTGCTACTGAGGGAGGCTCCCGGCCCCGCGGGCCTGGTCGGAATCGGCCTGGTCGTACTTGGCGTTTACACGCTCAATGTTGACGCGCGCGTGTCGGATCCTTTAGCGCCGTTCAAGGCCATCGGACGCGATCCAGGCGCGCGCCGCATGCTGGCTGTGGCCTGCATATGGTCTGTCACCGCCTCGGTCGATCGGATAGCCGTGCATGCGGCCAGCCCGGCCTTCTACGGACTGACGGTTGTCGGTAGCCTGAGCCTGATCTTGCTGCCCGCCGCTGTGAGGGCGAGTGGCGGTGTCACATCCCTGTTCGGACGGCCAAAGTGGCGCCTGATGGTGGTGCAGGGCTTTCTGTTCGCGACCATGTACTTGCTGCACATGGAAGCGGTGCGCCTGACTCTGGCCGCGAACGTGGTGACGTTCAAGCGCGCCGGAACCCTGCTGGCTGTTTGGCTGGGCGCGGCTGTTTTCGGCGAGAAGGCGGCCGGATACAGAGCCGGAGGAACGATAATGATTCTCAGCGGAGTGGCGCTGCTCGTCCTGAGCTAGCGGGTCTGCTCGGCCGGGATGTCTTCTCCTGAATTGACAGCAATCTCAAGGCCGCATTGCAGCAATAACTCTGATCTCGATAAGGTTGACTTCCCTAAAAAGACGGTCGACGCCGATCACAGTCCACGCCGGATAAGGTGGACTTGGCAGGAATTCGTTCTTCACAGTGATGAAGTCCTGGATGTGCTCGCCCATATTCACGTGGTAGGTTGTCATCTCCGCTACGTCGCGCAGCGAAAGGCCCTGCTCTTCCAGCACTGCGGATAGGCGCTCAAACGCCCGCCTGAACTGAGCGACGGGGCTGTTGTCTCCCTCCCTTGTGTTACCTACTACACCGCTGGCAATCACCAGGGAGCCGATTCGGGCGACCGGTGCATACCGATTTCGCTCATAGGCCGGCTCGCGTGCTTCAGAAACGAGGGGCTCCCATCCCCGGGGTTCTTCCTGGGCGCTACCCTCGGTCGGCAGGAGTATTACTCCTCCCAACAGCAGAACAATAATCTTATTTCTCCTCACCGTCGTTGCCTCCCATGTTACCATTTTGAGGATCTGGTCTCTTGGCGGCTAAACACTATTGCGCGCCAGGATGTTGCATTGGCCGAAGCAGGCTGCCTAGTCTTTAAACTGCAACGGAAACTGCAGCGGTCTGCATCGGCACCACACTCGATAGTGAGGATTCTGAAGAATGAAGTTTTACAGCGTACTAGTGTCTCTGCTGGCCATCGTGCCGCTGGCAGGATGTGGTCAAGCCACGGATAAAGAGCCAGTCGACGACGTTGCGATAGAGACTGAAGCTGAGGCTGCAGGAGAAACCATGGGTAATTGCCCAGAAGCAGATGTATCCGGCAGCATTGAAATCGCGCCGGGTTTGACGGCGAGGATCATCAAGGCCGGCCACGGTCGAGCTGCAGTCAGCGGTGACTACGCAGATACCAATGTGCGGTTATGGCTTTACGACGAATCGGCTGAAGATCGCCATGGTGAATTCATTTGGGAGTCCGGCAACGATGTGTTTCAGTTTCAGCTCGGTTCCGGCCAGGTTATCCAGGGATGGGACATGGGCGTGCCCTGCATGCTCGAAGGCGAAACGCGGGAATTGGTGATTGCCGGTGATCTCGCTTATGGCCCGTCAGGGCGAGGCAACATTCCACCGAATGCGACGCTCATTTTCACTATAGAACTCGTGAAACTGACGACGCCGCAATAATCCAGCGCTCCAGGTCAGACCTGTTGATCCTCCCGCCGAGTGCTTGCTCGGCCTTACGCTGCTCGAAGTTTTCAAACGGATTTACCAGCAGCGTTGCGAGGGAGACGCGCTTCAAGCTGTCTCGGTCATGGGCCAGGGCCTGGTAGTCGACCTTGATTCGCCGGCTTCCGACCACTGTTCTAGCGGACGATTGGCGTCACGCGAGGAAGACTTGTCCTACTGGTGGCGCGGTTCCTGACCCGCACCGCCAGGATGTACTCACCCGGCGGCGTGTTTTCGAGGTCGAGCCGGAGCGAGTGACGGCCTGGGAAGCTGCGTCGATTTGGCGTCTCCGCGCGGAAATTCAGCGCGAAGGTGAGGTCAGGCGCCGCCGCTTCGAATAAGGATGCTTCCGTCTGACCGGTGACGACGCGGATTTCCACGTCGTACTCCTGCCCGGCCGGCAGCCCATACACCTCGAAGTATGTAAACAGGCTTCCGTCCTGGCCCACGACGTGATTGGGGAGCACCCGCAGCCACGTCTCGCCGTCGCGCGTCCATGTTCCGCCCGAATCCGCCGCGACCGCGATGTCGCTCACCTCGGGCAGTCCTGGTATCGGGGCTGCGACAACCAGCGTGTCCTGGGCCCAGTTTCCGACGCCGCCGCGGCCGAACTGCTGGTCCCGGATGGCCAGCGAGTAGGGATAGCGGCCAGGGTCCAGGGTCCAGGACAGGCGCACGGGAATGGCGTCGTCCGCGGCCAGAGGATTGGTAACTGTCGGTTCGTTGCGGATAGTTTTTCGCTGGTATCCCTCAGGAGTCATCAGGGCCAGAGTGGCCTCGACGCCGTACCTGACTCCACCCTCGACGCCGCGCGCGGTCAGATCTCCGGACCGTGCGGATCCCAGTATCCACGCCTCTGATGTACCGTCCGGATTGCGGAAGCGCAGCACCTCGTGAGCAAACCCGACCAGGGGCGTGACCGTCGGGACATCCGGGATCCCGGCGATCGCGTAGCGCGCATCCGCCTTCGTGCGCTGCCTCTCCGAGGCCAGCAGGCCCAGGAAGCCGGGGTTGTTGGCGTCGCCGGCTGCTACCATGCGGCTGGCCAGCTTCCGGTACCGAAAGCGAGTGTCTTCGAAGGCGCGGTCCAGTGACGTCCTGGACCTGTACAGGCTGGCGTAGGTCGCCCCGCCCGCACTCAACAGTTCACTCGGCATCGTTCGTCCGGTCGCGTGGGCCAGGTTCTCGAGCAGCCGAAAGTCACCCATGGCCCGCAGTCCGGTTCGGGACACGGGCGCGAAGTGGTATACGCGCGGTCCTTCGTGGCGATGGTAGGCCCAGCTCTCGTTGAGTTCAAGACGAACCACGAAGCCGCCTACGTTGGCGTCCGGCGGGCCCATGCGCAGATAGATCAGGCCCCGGTCGTCGATCTCGAGGCTGTCCGGGCGGCCCAGACGATTGGACATGTCGAGGGTCAGGCGCGGGCGCGTCAGGTAGTACCGGTCACGCACGAAATAGAGACGCCGATAGTGCGTCGAGAGACGTTCCTCAGGGGTCGAAGCCGTGCGCCAGGCGCGTTCATCCACGAACCTGCGAACCCAGGGGCAGGCCTCGGGTGTGGAGAGCGCGGCCCACGCCTCCTGTTCGTCAGGCGTGGCGAGGCCTCTGATGTCATGCCACAGCGCCCTCGCGGCCGGGCCGTCCAGATGTTCGCAGGCCAACCAGAAGGCGTCCGCCGCTTCGGCCGCCAGCGCTGCGGGTGATCGATCAGGTTCTGCGGAGCCCGTCGGCGGGGCCTGGAACAGGATACGAGCATGCTCCAGCAGCGCGCGGATCGCCACGGACCGCACCGGCGTCTCATCCGGAAGCCACGACAGCGCCAGCTCTGTTAGTCCGGCTCGCCGCCACAACCCCGCCGCCGCCAGCGAGTCCTCGGCCCCGGCGGGCCCTGGATTTCTGGACTCCTGGCCCCAGCGCTGGAGGACGGACGCTACACGCGCCGAATCGGGATGAGAGCGGTGCAGTGAGAGCGCGGAGCGTACGTAAAGAGGCAGCGGCTCAGGGACCGGGCCAGCTTCGCCAGCTGCCATCGGCCCGGCCGCTGCCGGCCCGGTGCCCGCACCACCCGCGACGGGCCCGATATACGTACAGGCCGAGCACACGGCGGATAGCGCGAGTCCAGCCAGGAGTCCGGGTGGGCGCTTTATGTGCATACCTGAACATACGGCCCCGGGCCGGTAATGTTCACACGGCCGAGTCAGTCGGCCACTGACCTCGCATCCGGACAATCAACTCTTCTGGATCTTTCCCTGCCTCCCGCACCGGCTCCAGCACACGCTCGGCCTCCGCTTCCCGATCATCTCCGCCGCGTTCGCGGAGGATCAAGGCCAGAAGCAGCCGGGCGGGAACGTATTTGTCACGAGTGTCCAGGGCCGCTCGGACCGCCGTCTCCGCGCCCGGTAGATCTCCGGAGAGCCGTAAGGCGCTGGCCTCTCCGAAGCGGGCCTGGAACCAGTCCGGCGCCGAGTCGAGCGCCGCCTTGAAGTGCGTCAGGGCTCGCCGTGGCTCTCCGCCCACCAGCCGCGCCACGCCCAGGTTGCTCTCCGCCGCGGCCTCGTACGGGTAAGGGCGACCCAGATTGAAGTAGGGCTGCACGCGTGCGAAGCTCTCGTCGCGCCGGATATCGGCCAGGAAGGCCTCGAGCTTCTCCCGAGCCTGATCGAGCTTACCGGCCTGGATGAGCTTCAGTCCGCGCCGAAACTCCCGGGTGCGCCAGCGCCACCAGCGCCCGGGCACGAAGAACAGTACGACCGCGGCCATCACGAACCAGCCGGGCGGCCGCAGAAAAGCGATCAGCAGCAGCACGCCGATCGCCAGCAGCAGAGCGGGAGCGACCAGAGGGAGCCTCCTCAGAGCGTTGTTACCCTCCCGTATTCAGGACGCTGATGTTCTGGAAGTGCGACACGGGACAGCCGTGAGAGACCGCGTTGATCTGGGCCGGCTGCCCCTTTCCGTCCCGGAACGTCCCGCCAACGTAGTACGTCGATGGACCTCCGATAGCGGCGAGCGAATTCCAGAAGTCTGTCGTCCGCGCCTGATATCCGACATCCCTGAGCATACGCGTCTTCTTGCCACCCTTGATCTCCCAGAATACCTGCCCTCCGAACTGGAAGTTGTAGCGCTGCTGGTCGATGGAATACGAACCCCGGCCCTCGACGAAGATACCTTCGTCCACTCCAGCCACGATATCGTCCTCGCTCAGGTCCTCTTCTCCCGGCATGAGGTTGATGTTGGGCATGCGCTGGAACGGAATGCTCGACCAGCTGTCTGCGTACGCGCAGCCGTGACTGTGGGTGACTCCGGTGATATCCGAAATCCAATCTACCTGTTCGCGGGTCGTCTGGTAGTCCACGAAGATTCCCTTGTCGATCAGCATCCAGCGGTCGGCGGCGACACCTTCGTCGTCCCAGCCGATCGTTACGAGGCCGCCGGAGGAGGTTCGCTCAGCCTCGACATTCATGAAGTCCGGCCCGTAGCGGAGGCTGCCGAGGACCTCTGCCGGCGGAGACAGGAAGCTCGTCCCGGCGTAGTTGGCCTCGTACCCTAGCGCGCGGTCCAGCTCAGTCGGATGTCCGATCGACTCATGGATCGTGAGCCACAGGTGCGAAGGGTGGAGAACAAGGTCGTACGTGCCGTCCGCCACGGAGGCAGCCGACAGCTTCTGGGAGGCTTCAGACGCCCAGCGCTCCACGCTAGCGCTCGTCATGTTGGCGTTCACGTATTCGTAGCCGCTGCCAGCCGGCTCAACTACGTTGCCGCGCGTCTGAAAATCGGACCGGTCGGAGGACACGGCCGTGATCGTCATGAACGGGCTCAGGCGCACCAGCCGCTGCGCCGCCACGGTCCCCTCCGAAGTGGCCAGCGTCTTGTCGATCTTCACCGACTGCACTCCGCTGGACACGAAACTGACATTCTCGGCCGCGAGCGCGGTCTCGTTGAGGGCCAGGAACTGCGCCGCTTTGTCTTCGACAGACACGTCCCACGGATCGATCTCGAAGTCGCTAGTCCAGGCCACGTCGCCGTAGCCCTCCACCGGCGCGAGGCGAATGTTGCCAGGTTGGATTCTAGCGTTGGCCCGGGCCATGGCAGCGGCGCTCTGTGCCGCACGGGCCACGGGTTCCCTGGATAGCTCCTGGGTGGCGGCGAATCCCCAGCTTCCGTCAAAGAACGCCCGCACACCTACACCCTGAGTGCTCGTCTCACTGACGCCGGTGATTTGACGCTCGCGGGTGGATACCGACTGCGTACGAACGAGCTCGACGCGGGCGTCCACGAACTGAGCTCCGGCGGCCATCGCGGCGTCGACCGCTGAGAGCAAGAGTTCTTTGGTGGCCGGATCCACCGGTGGTGCCGGTACGTATTTCGTCACCAGGCCACCCGCCGAACGAGCCAGCCTCGGGGCGAGAACAAGACCGCCGGCCGCGAGCGCTGTGGTCGCTACGAAGTCTCTCCGCTTCATGCTCATACCGCCTCCGAAACGCTCGTAAAGTTGAACTCGCCTACCCGAATCGCCGGCACTTCGCGGGACGCACGCACGCGGAAGGGGCGGCTCATGTCCTCCAGCGCGCTGAGCGCCGACAGCGGCGAGTCATTCCAGCGATAATTGTTGATGGGATACTGAATCTCGCCGTCCTCGATCCAGAACGTCCCGTCCCTCGTCAGGCCTGTGTAAGAAATGGTGCGGGGATCGGTGGAGCGGATGTACCACAGGCGTGTCACGAATACGCCGCGCTCCGTTTCGCTGATCAGGTCTTCCAGGGACTTGTCCGTCCCGGCCATGCGTAGCGACCCGGCCCCGCCCGTCGGCTTTCTGCCTTGTTTCTCGGCCCAGAACCGGGAGTAAGAGAGATTGCTCAGCACGCCGTCCTCGACCCACATCATGGGTTCGATCGGAAGGCCGTCGCCCGTATACGGCGCCGACCCCAGCCCTTGAGGATCGCTCCAGATACGGACTCGCTCGTCCACGATTTGCTGGCCCAGTTTGGTTCCGCCGCCCTCCGCGCTGAATGCCGACCGGCCCTCGTCCGCCCTTCGCGCTCCCATGGAGAAGGCCAGGCGCGATACGAGATCAGACACAGCTTCGGGAGCCATGACGACAGGATACCTGCCCGGCTCGAGCGTGCGCGGCTGCCGCGATCTGAGCGCCTTCTCAACCGCCTGCGAATGCGCCGAACTGGAATCGGCCGCAGCCCAGTTTCGCTCGCCGAAGCCGGACCAGCCGGATCCCGTTCCGTCCGCGGTCCGGGCCGTGATGCTGTAGGTAGCTGATGTGGACGCGTGGTAGGCAAACAAGCCGGCGCTGCTGGCGACAGAAGCGGACCCCGCGGTTACGTCCAGGAAACCGGCCACGTCAATGCCACCGGCCCGCGTCGCACCCTGTATGCCGTCCGCCGCGATCTCGCCGCGGGCCTCCGGTCCCAGGTTCGCCGTGCTGTCATGGTACCCGTCCGAAGCGGCATATGTCTGGGGCCCCAGTTCAGGCATGGCCTCCGGATTCTCGGGGGCCAGCCGCGCCTGCTCCTCAGCGCTTGCGACAGCCTCGGCGAGCGCATCGTCGTCAAACCGATTGGTCGTGATGGTGGCCTGGCGTTTACCAAACCTGACCGTGAGCGAAGCCTGCACACGCTCGAATTCGCCTGCGGTAGTAATACGATTCACGGCATAGCGGGTGTTACCGCGCCAGCCGCTGGTGAGCGAAACGCGCGCCTCATCGGCGCTTGTGGATTCCAGAATGCGTGTGGATAGTTCGCGTGCCTCGTCCGCCGACAGGCCGCGCCGGTCGCTGCTTCCTGCACTCATGCCCTAGCTCCAAAGCGAAAAATGGATTCCTGAGCGATGAGCCTCGCGCGGAACATGCGCTGGCAGGCATGCGGGCGCAAAGAAACGAGGGCGGCAGCGCTCGGCACCGGTCCTAAAGAAAACACGCGGCTTCTCGTCAACGTTACCGGCTGCACGTTACAATCGGCCCGTGATCAAATTCCATTTCCACATCTCGCCGCGAGACGTGCCCAAGCTGCAGGCCCGGAAGGGCGATCGCCTGTGCCATGTCTACAGCGACAACTCACTCGAAGAACTGGTCGTGTGGGGGCTGTCTCGAGGGTACAAACGAGAGTGGATCGACCGGCGGCACACCCTGCCGCACTACGACGTCAGGGCTGAATCGGTGGCCGGGCACAATCCCGGCGTCGGGAGGGTGGAGCTGGTCAGGGATATCCGGGCCTGGCGTAAGCGGCGTGACTGAAGACGGCCCCACCGCCACGGGTACTCAGGCAGCCGTAAAATTCATCTCCGCCAGGAGCTCGTCGAACCTCGGATCGGAATGAAGGCTGTCGAAACCGGGCGTCACCTTCATGTAGAAAAGGAAATTGCGGTGCAGAAGGAACATGCGCCGCTCCGGATCATGTATCGCCTTCCGGAGCGCCTCGAGAGCGGCATCCCTATCACCGAGAGCTGCCAGCACGATGGCAGCCCAGGTCGGATCTCCGGCGGCCTCGTCGAGGAGTTGTAGCGCTTCGTCTCGGCAGCCCCGGTGCGCCATCGTGTAGGCCCTGTGTCCCTTGCTCAATCCCAAATCGGGATGGAGATCGGCCAGCCTGTGAGCTGCTCGTTCGACCCCCTCCCTGTCTTCCATCGCACCGTAAACAATCAACAACCACGCGTAAACGGAAAAATAGTCGGGTGCCAGTTCGAGTGTCTCGTTGAGTATGGCCACCGCCGCTTCATTGTCCCGGCGCAGGTAGGCCAGGCTGCCTGCCGTTACCCCGATCGCATGAGACAGCGGATCGAGTTCCTGCGCCAACTCGACCTCTCGCTGTGCTTCTTCGTGCCGGCCCAGGGCCGCGAGTAGCGTTGCGTACCACTGGTGAGCAGTCGCGTATCCGGGGTTCAGCTCTATGGCACGCTGATATTCGTGTTCTTCTTCGGCCCAATCCCTCTCGGCCCGGATGATCTGGCCACGTGAGGCGTGCGCCTCCGCCAGTTGCTCGTCCAACTCGAGCGCCTTCGTCACCGCTTCCCGAGCCCGGTCCAGACCCTCCTTCTCTGGCATGTACCCGTACGCTGCGCGCAGAAGGTTGGCATCCGCCAGACCCGCATGGCAGCGCGCATTCTCCGGATCGAAAGCGATGGCCTGTTCGAAGCATTCGGCCGCGCTGGCCAGTCCCTCACTCGTGCGACGATTCCATAGATATCGCCCCTTCACGTACAGTCTGTGCGCATCCATGTTGGCGGTGGGGCGGTGCTGCAACATCTGGTCTGCGCTGTCGGAGATAGTCGCCTTGAGCGCGCCGGCGATCTGCCGGGCGACTTCGCCTTGAATCTCGAAGATATCGCTGAGCTGCCGGTCGAAAGTGTCGGTCCACAGATGCTCGTCCGTTTGCGCGTCGATTAGCTGGCTGACGATTCGGACGCGGTCTCCCGCGCGACGCACGCTACCTTCCAGCAGGGTCGCGACGTGTAGCTCAGCCCCGATCTCGCGGGCAGACTTCCTGGTGTCCTTGTAGCGCATGATCGAAGTTCTGGAGATGACCTTGAGGTCCTCGATCTTGGACAGGTGGGCGATGATGTCCTCGGTGATCCCGTCCGCAAAGTACTCAGTTTCTTCGTCGCGGCTGATGTTTTCCAGGGGGAGCACCGCTATCGAGCGGGAAGGCGGCGGCGAGCCGTGCCGACGGCTGAGACCGCTTCGAATCCGGCCCAGCACACCCGGCTTTCCGGCCTGGCCGCGGGCCGCTCGGCGAGAAGCCTGCTCCCGGGTCACCAGCGCATCTCGAAACGCCATCGCGCTGGGCCAGCGGTCGCGGGGCATCATTTCGAGCGCTCGCTCGAGAATCCCTTTCATGGCTGGCTTGACCCCGACCCAATTCGGCTGCTTGAGGGGAGAGATCGGATAGCGCAATCCGGTCAGACTTTCGTACAGGACAGCGCCCAGGGCGTACAAGTCGGATTGAGGAGTTGCCTGGCCGGCCAGCTGTTCTGGCGCCATGTAAGCCGGCGTCCCCACTACCTGACCGGCTTTGGTGATCTCGTCATCGAGAGAAATTTCGGCCACAGGCTTGGCGATTCCGAAGTCGGCGATCAGCGCGTGTCCGTCACCCAATAAGATGTTGCTGGGCTTGATGTCGCGGTGCACGATTCCGCGGGCGTGGGCGCAGCCCAGTCCCTCCAGTACATCGCAGACTATCCGGACGGCTTCCTTCTCGGGCAGCCGGCCGCGCTTGTTGAGGCGGTTTCTGAGCGATTCCCCTTCCACGAACGGCATCACGTAGTACAGGATCTGGCCGGCCATGCCGGAGTCGATCAGCTGCAGGATGTGCGGATGCTGGAGTCCGGCCGTGAGCTGGATCTCGCGCTCGAAGCGCTGCGACAAACCAGGGTTCGAATCGGTGCGGACCGTCTTGATCGCCAAACTGCGGCCGTGCTTGATGTCGCGGGCCAGGTAAACGGTGCCCATACCGCCTTCTCCCAGCACGTCTTCGAGCGTATAGCGCTCGCCGATGGCCTGGTGAAGTGCTTCTGCCGTGTCCTGGTCCATTTTTCCTTTCTGCGTCTACAGTTCTAAGTGTACCGTTCAAGGCTTCCTAGTAGGCCTTGAGCTCCGTGACGGCCGCCACGATATCGGCCACCTGGGGAAGGATCCGCTCCTCCAGCTGCGGCGCGTAGCCGACGAAGGTGTCGGTCGAGGCCAGCCGCCGCACCGGGGCGTCCAGCCATTCGAACACGTCGTCCGCGATCCGGGCCGAAATCTCGGCCCCGAAGCCCCAGGACCTGGAATCCTCGTACGCCACCAGCACCTTGTTGGTCTTCTTGATCGAGGCCGAAATAGTGTCCATGTCCAGAGGTGAGAGCGAACGGAGATCGATGATCTCTACGTCGACCGGCGCACCGTCTTTTTCGAGCTGCCGCACCGCCTTCTTGGCTCGCTCCACCAGCGCTCCGTAGGTGATGAGCGTCACATCCCGGCCTTCCCGCACAATGTTGGCCTTGCCGAACGGGATCATGTAGTCGGGGCCCGGATAGCGGCCCTTGTTGTAGGTCTGGCGGTACAGATGCTTGTGCTCGAGGAACAGCACAGGATCATCGCAGCGAATCGCGGTTCTCAGCAGGCCGGCCGCGTCTTCCGCGTTGGAGGGACAGATGACGTGCATGCCCGGGGTGGCCGTGAACAGCGAGGCTCCGGTCTGCGAGTGGTACAAGGCGCCACCGGCCAGGTAGCCTCCGTAGGTCGTGCGCACGACGACCGGGCATGAAAAAGCGCCGTTGGAGCGCCAGCGCATGGTAGTCATTTCGTTGCGCAGCTGGTGAAAGGCGGGCCAGATGTAGTCGAAGAACTGGATTTCGGCGATGGGGCGCAGGCCGCGGAGGGCCATCCCGATCGCCCGGCCCACAATGTTGGCTTCGGCCAGCGGCGAGTTGAACACGCGGGCCGAGCCGAACTGGCGCTGCAGGCCGGCGGTGACTTTGAACACGCCGCCCTTCCCTTTCACATCGTCGAGAAATTCCTCCCGGCTCACATCGGCCACGTCTTCGCCGAACAGCACGATGCGCGGATCGCGAACCATCTCGTCCCGCATGCAGGTGTTGATCAGGTCCACGACGGTCGTCGGTTCGCCTTCGAAGGCGGGCTCTGTCGCGAAGTCAGCCG
>JBDLJJ010000078.1:0-12905 GCA_039714435.1 Gemmatimonadota bacterium
GGTCGCGCCGAAGCCGTTACAGCCAGGGCAGGCCCCGGTCGGGTGGTTGAAGCTGAACTGAAGGGGGGTGGGCGCGGGAAAGCGGCGGCCGCACCCGCTGCAGCGCACGGATTCGTGGAACGACATCCGCTCGCCAAACGCGTTTTCTGGCGCTGGGCCCGCGGGCCCAGTTGGCGCGAGCAGGACGATGGCCTGCCCCAGACCTTCGGCGAACGCCGCTGCCAGACCGTCCGCTATTCGGCCTCGTAGCTCCAAATCCTGTGGCGATTCCGGGCCCAAGCGGAGGCGATCCACGAGGACCAGCAACTCCCCGGCCTCCTGGTCCTCCGACACATCACTGTCCTCGAGCCGGATTTCCCGGCCGCCCCGGATGGCGCGGAGGTATCCCCTGGCCAGGAGACTTCTATGGACGCTCGCCGGGTCCGAGTCTCCCTCACCCACCGGGAACGTGATGTAGGCCCGTCCCTCACCGGTTGCCAGCACTCGATCCGTGGCTGATTGCACGGTGTCCGGCTCGACCGGCTCGCCGCAGTCGGGACACACGGTTCGGCCTACGCGGGCCCATAGCAGGCGCATGTAGTCGTATACTTCGGTCACGGTTCCGACAGTGGAGCGGCTGGTTCTGACCGAGTTTCGCTGGTCGATGGCTACCGAGGGACTTACACCGTCCACCCGGTCCACGGCGGGTTTCGGCATACGCTGCAGAAACTGCTTGGCGTAGGTGGACAGCGATTCCACGTACCGCCGCTGGCCTTCGGCGTAGATAGTATCGAAGGCGAGGCTGGACTTACCGGACCCCGACGGGCCCGTGAGAACCGTCATAGATCCGCGTGGAACCTCTACATCGATCCCCTTCAGGTTGTTCTCGCGAGCGCCGCGGACCCGTATCGCGTTATCCATGTAAGTATGATGCCGCCACGAGACCGGGGCCGCCAATACCTGCCGCTGGAAGCTCGGAGCGGGCCGGGATATGTTTGGCGTTCATTCGTCGGAAAGGGAAAACAGCCGCAGTGAACATCACTCCAGAAGGTCCCATCCGGGAAGAGGAGGCGCTGGGCAAGGCGTACGACGCCAAGCTGATGCGCAGGCTACTCCGCTACCTGCGGCCGTATCGGCTGCATGTGGTGGCTGCCATCTTCATGCTCGTTCTGGCCTCGGGACTGGAACTCGTCGGGCCCTGGTTCACCAAAGTCGTCATCGACCAGGCCATTCCGGCTGAGGACTACGGACTCATCACGCGGATCGGGCTGCTCTTCCTGGGCGCCCTTCTCCTGTCCGCTCTCCTCGGGTACGCGCGGACCATGCTCACCACCTGGATCGGCCAGCGAGTCATGCTCGACCTCCGCCGCCAGGTGTTCTCGCACCTTCAGAAGCTCGAGCTGTCCTTCTTCGACAGGAATCCGGTCGGGCGCCTGATGACACGCGTTACGGGCGACATCGAGGTCCTCAACGAAATGTTCACCTCGGGGGTGGTTACCGTCTTCGGCGACGTCTTCACCGTCCTGTTTATCGTGACCGCGATGTTGCTGCTGGACTGGAAACTGGCCCTGGTCACCTTCACGGTCCTCCCGGCAGTGTTCGGGGCCGCGTGGCTGTTTCGCTACAAGGTGCGGCAGGTCTACCGTGACATCCGTGTCCGGGTGGCCAGGATCAACGCGTACCTGCAGGAGCGCATAAGCGGCATGGAGGTCGTGCAGCTCTTTGGCCAGGAGGAAGTGGCCCAGGACCGGTTCGCGGAGGTCAACGACGACCACCTGCAGGCTCATTTGCGTTCGATCACATACTACGCGCTGTTCTTCCCGACGATCGAGATTCTCTCGGCGGTGGCCCTGGCCATGATTCTATGGTACGGCGGCGGCCAGGTTCTGCAGGGAGCGGTAAGCCTGGGAGTCATCGCCGCCTTTCTTCAGTACGCCAGGCGATTCTTCCGGCCGATCCAGGATCTGTCGGAGAAATACAACATCCTGCAGAACGCGATGGCCAGTTCAGAGCGCGTTTTCCGGCTCCTGGACCGTGAGCCTACGATCGCCGGTCCGGAGGAGGCTGCTTCACGGCCGAGCGGGGCCAGGGGGCGGATCGAGTTCGAGGACGTGTGGTTCCATTACGGACTCGAGCAGGAGCAGGAATCCGGTGCCGATGAGGAGCCTGAGTGGGTGATCCGCGGCGTCAGCTTCACCGTCGAACCGGGTCAGCGGGTGGCCGTGGTGGGCGCTACGGGAGCCGGCAAATCGACCCTCATCAGCCTGCTCATGCGGTTCTATGAGCCGCAGCGAGGAAGAATTCTGCTGGACGGAGTGGATATCCGGTTGCTCCCGCTCGAGGAACTCAGGACCAGTATGGGCCTGGTGCTGCAGGACGTGTATCTGTTTGCGGGCACGGCTCGCGGCAACATCGATCTGGACCGCGAGTCGGTATCGGCCAGCGCTGTCCTCGACTCAGCCCGCCGGGTCGGTGTGGACCGGTATGTGGATCGTCTTCCGGACGGCTTCGATCAAGTACTGGGCGAGCGCGGCAGCGGCCTCAGCGTGGGCGAGAGGCAGTTGCTCAGCTTTGCCCGGGCTCTGGCCGGCAACCCCGGGATCCTGCTCCTGGATGAGGCCACCAGCTCCGTAGACTCGGAGATCGAAGCGCAGATCGAGGTCGCCCTGGACGAGCTGATGCGCGGACGCACGAGCCTCGTCATCGCGCACAGGCTGTCCACGATCCAGAATGCGGACCGGATCCTGGTGCTCCATCACGGAGAAGTCTGCGAGTCGGGAACCCACGCCCAGCTGCTCGCACGGGGCGGCATGTATGCGCGCCTGCACAAGCTACAGTTTTCCAGCCACTCCACGGCGGCCTGAGCATGGACCTGCTTGCCGATCTGGATACTCGCTGGCTCCTGACGGGACTTCTGATGCTCTTGGATTCATGGGCCATCGGGATGATCGTAACCGCCCGCGCCTCGCGCCGGGACAAGATGTTGTGGAGCGCCGTCGTGGCTCTCTGTCCCATCATCGGATGCCTGTTCTGGTACGTGCTGGGTCCCAAGACGAATCTGGGTCCGCCGACCAGAGCCTCGCACGAAGTCTAGCTTCCTACGTGCGGTACATCGGCAACAAGACACGCCTGGTTCCCTTCCTTCTGGGCACGGTGGAGGAACTGGGGCTGCGGCCCGGCCAGGCCTGCGACCCGTTCGCCGGGACAGCCAGCGTCGGGCGTGCGCTCAAGGCGGAGGGATGGCAGGTCCACTGCGGCGACCTAATGGCCATGTCGTATGCCCTTCAGGTCGCCAACGTCGTACTGGACGCCGCCCCGGCGGAGACTGTCGACGCTCTGGCACAGCTCAACGAACTGCCCGGCAAGCCGGGCTTCGTGACGGAGCACTTCACTCCCGAGGGAATCGCCGGCCAGGTGCACGGGCGCATGTATTTCACCCCCGAGAACGCGAGCAAGATCGATCCCATCCGGGAGCGCATCGCCGAGTGGGAAGAGAACGGTTCGCTGACGGCCGATGCGGTGCAGTACCTCCTGGCCTGTTTGATTAAGGCCGCGGACCGGGTGGCGAACACGACAGGAGTCTATGCCTCTTTCGTGAAGTCGTGGCAGCCCAATGCGCTGAAGCCGTTCAGGCTGACCCCGCTGGCGCCTCCTCCTCCCGGAGGGCACGTCGGTCCGTGCACGGCGTTTCGGGGAAGTGCGCAGGCCAGGGTAGGAGATATCGGGTCGGTGGATCTGCTGTATCTGGATCCACCCTACAATCAGAGACAGTATCCCGGCTACTACCACGTTCCGGAGATCCTGGCCCGCGGCTGGTGGCCGGCGCCCGAGCTCAGAGGCAAGACGGGCCTGATGCCGGACCGGGAGCTGCGGTCTGATTGGTGCCGGCCGAGCCGGTGTGCGGCGGCCCTGCGCGGCCTGCTCGACGCGGCGGACGCAAGACATGTGTTTCTGAGTTACAACGACGAAGGCCTGCTGTCGCCGGAGGAGATCGAGGACATTCTCACGACATACGGCAGGGCCGACAGCTATCGGCAGTTCCGGCACGAATATCGCCGCTACCGAAGCGACTCAGACCGGCCGGGTAGACAGTACCGCCGAAATGGCGTGGCGGAGCTCGTCCACTATGTCGGCTGTTGAATCGGCTTTGAGCCGGCTGTTGAATCGACCGATCAATCTACGGATCGTATGAGATGGAAAGCTGGTATCAAGAGGTATGACAACCACACGCAGGCTGGCCTTGCTCACTCTGGCGGCTCTGGGAGGCCTCTCCCTGGCCTGCTCGCCGGGATATGTCCTGCGGGCCGGTTGGGAAGAGGCCAAGATTCTCCAGAGCAGGCGCTCCATACACGAAGTCGTGCACGACACCGCGACGGACGCCCGCGTCAGAGCGAACCTGCGCCTGGTCGCCGACGCCCGGGAGTATGCCCGCGTCGCCCTGGGACTGGAGCCGAAACGCAGTTTCGAAAGCTACGCCGTGGTTGCGCACGACACCCTGCAGCTCGTCGTGTCGGCCGCGCCCGAGTTCCAGCTGACCTGGAAGACCTGGTGGTTCCCGATCGTGGGACACGTTCCGTACAAGGGCTACTTCGAATTCGACGACGCGTTTCGCGAGGCTGAGGGGCTGGCGGAGGACGGCTATGACACGTGGGTACGCCCGACGAGTGCCTTCAGCACACTGGGCTGGCTTCCGGATCCAGTACTGTCCACGACCATCGAGGCGGACAGCGCCCGCATCGTGGAGACGGTGATCCACGAGATCGTACATACGACCTACTTCCCCAGGGGCTACACCCAGTTCAGCGAGAGCTTCGCCAACTTCGTGGGATACCGGGGCGCGATTCAGTTCTTTTGCCAGGACGCGGCGCTGCCCGGCGAGTGCCAGGCCATCGAGAACCGCTGGGCGGACGTCCAGGCATTGGGCCGCTTCTATAAATCGTTGTTCGAGAGTCTGGAGACCCTGTACGAGTCGGATTCTTCCGTGGATGAAATGCGGGCCGGCAAGCGATCGATCCTGGCCGGCGCGGCGCTGAGTTTTCAGGAACAGGTGCGGCCCGAACTTCTGTCCGGCTGGTACGCCGACCTGGATCCGGCCGCCCTCAACAACGCCTGGCTGCTGTCTCGCATCCTCTATTACGAGAGACTGGAGGACTTCGAGGCGGCCCTGCTTCACGTGGGTTCGTTGGAGGACCTGATTCAAACATTCGTGACCGCGGCTGACTCGGACCCGTGGTCGGTCCTGGACGGTCTTCTGCTGTCGTCTTCGCAGCGATAGCTTCGGCAGATGTACACGAAGATACTCGTCGGAATTGATTTCTCGGAGCCTTCCGTCGCGGCGCTGCGCTGGACGATGGACCGCTTCCCGGACGCTAAGATAACTCTGTTCCACGCCGTAGAACCCGAGGTCGCTCCCAACTACCTGCGGCAGGCGCTGGGTGGCGACCTGGACTTGGCCAGTGAGATGGCGCTGGACGCGGAAGCCAATCTGCGCCAGGTGGCAGACGAAGCGGGCATGTCAGGCCGCTTGCTGGTCGGCCAGGGCTGGGCCTCCGAGGTGCTGAATGAGGCGGCTAGCTCGGAGGGCGCCGACCTGATCGTCATCGGGGCGCGCCGGCCGCGGCATTTTCCCTGGATCGATGCCGGGGACACCGCCGTGCGAATCGTGGATCGGGCCAGCGTGCCCGTGCTGCTCTGGCGGCCAGCGCAGCAGGCGCGCGACAAGACGGTCCTGGCGGCCATCGACCTCAGACCCGGCAGCGCTCCGATCGCGGCCACGGGCGCTCGTTTCGCGCGGCATTTCGGCACCCGGCTGCTGCTGGTACACGCGCTGCCGAACCGCATCCATGCCTACCTCAAGGCGGTCAACTCTCCAGCCAAAGCCGCCCAGGCGGAGCGAGCCATTGAACAGGCGGCGCGTGCCGAGGCGCTCGACAGGGTTCCGGAGGATCTACGGAAAGGCCTCGCGATCCAGACCATTATCCTCACTGGCCGACCCATCACGGCCTGGTTACTGTCGACGGCCGAGACCGAGGCGGCCGACTTGATCGTGGCGGGACGTAGCCACGCGCCTGGATTCAAGGGACGCTCTCCTCTCGGTGGAATCACGGCTCGCCTCATGCGGGAAGCGGCGAGCAGCGTGCTCGTCGTTCCGGTCTAGCCCAGGGGTTTAGCATGGCAAACTTCAGTTGTGTCCGCTGTTCACGGGACGGTGTCTCAGCGGTGGAAACGCCGCCATTTCCGAACGAGCTCGGCGCTCAGATAGTCGCGGAGATTTGCACCGTGTGCTGGGAAGAGTGGAAGAAGCATCAGATGCTGCTCATCAACCACTACGGCCTGAACGTGCGGGATCCGGCAGCAAAGGAGTTTCTGTACGCCAACCTTCGCTCGTTCCTGTTCGCGGAAGGTCCGGGCAGCTCGATCGATACGAGCCTGGAAGGGTCTATCTGACGTAGCCGCGCTGCTTGCTCTCGTAGAGCGACGCGTCGGCCAGATTCACCAACTCTTCCGCGGATTCGACCGACTCGCTGTACAGCGCCATACCGCTGCTCATGGAGAAAGCGCCGCCCGGAAGACGGGTGTCGGAGGCCAGCGCCGTCCGGACCTGGCTCATCAGACGGGTCGCCGCGGCGCCGTCGTCTCCCGGCAGGATGGAAAGAAACTCATCGCCGCCGTACCTGCCGGTGATCAGCGTGGCTGGTGACTCGGCGTTCAGAATTCGCCCCACTTCTCGCAGCGCGGCGTCACCCGCGCGGTGCCCGTTGGCGTCGTTGTACGCCTTGAACCCGTCCAGGTCCCACATGATCAGGGCGAGCCGCCGGCCTCTCTGGGCCGCGGCGAACGTCTTCTCCAGAAAGAAATCCAGAACATGGCGGTTGGGCAGGCCGGTCAGCGTATCGATGTAGGCCATTCCCAGCGCCCGTTCGTGCTCCCGGTGCAGAAGTTCGGCTACCGCGCCCGCCCCCAGACTGAGCGCGGCCAGCCCCAGGGCTATAGTCATGGCGAATTGCCGCGGGTCCACCTCGCCGAGCCGCTGGGGCTGGACCATGTCTACCAGAAGCAGCGCCGTGAGAGCGGCCAGGAATCCGATCGCGGCGCCTGTCCAGCCTCTATGGCTGGCCAGTAAAAAGGGCGGGACCAGAGCCAGGAGCCAGGGGAGCACTACCAGCGGAGCGGAGGAGATGGGCCAGACAAGACTCAGGGCGACAGCTCCGGTCAGCGACAGCACGCTGATCAGCACAGCCCGGGCCGGAAGAGGACGGTTTCCGCCGGGAAGCCATCCGGTCCGGGCGAGGGAATCCACGGGCAGGCTAGCCGACGACGAAGTTGAGAAGCCGGTCCGGCACGTGGATCGTCTTTCGGACTTCGACGCCCTCCAGATGCCGGCGCACCCCCTCTTCTTCCAGCGCCACCTCCCGCACCGTATCGGCGTTCGCGCCGCGCGGCACCTCGACGGTTCCCCGCAGCTTGCCGTTGACCTGAACCGGAATGCGGACGGAGTCAGCCACCAGCTTGGAGGCATTATACTCGGGCCAGACGGCGTGATCGAACAGGCTGGGCTGGCCGCCGAGTAACCCCCACAACTCTTCGCACAGGTGCGGTGCGACCGGGGCCAGCATGATCACGAGTGGTTCAACCTCGGCTCGCCGCGGCGCTCTTCCGTCGGCTCTGATCGCGTTCAGGTACTCCATGAGGGCCGCGATGCCGGTATTGAAGCACAGATCCGCGAAGTCTTCCGTGATCTGCTTGATCGTCTGGTGAAGCTTGCGCTCGATGTTCTCATCCAGACGCCCGTCCTCGCCCCCGGCCTCTGCCTCGCCTCCCGCCTCTGCCTCCAACGAGGCGTGCACTGCGTCCCAGACTTTCTGCATGAAGCGGTGCGGACCGGCGATCCCGCGGTCACGAAAGTCGCCGCCCTCGGTGTACGGCCCGAGGAACATCAGATAGGCGCGAAACGTGTCCGCGCCGTGTGATCCGATGTACTGGTCCGGACTCACTACGTTTCCGCGCGACTTGGACATTTTCGATCCGTTGCGAATCAACAGGCCGTGCTTGCGGAACTTCTTGTATGGCTCCTCGAATTCCACGTGGCCGAGGTCATGCAGGACCATCGTGATGAAGCGGGAATACAGGAGGTGCAGGACAGAGTGTTCCTCGCCGCCGATATAAGTATCGACGGGGAGCCAGCGGCGGGTCATATCGGGGTCCATGGCACGGTCGCTGAAATCCGTGCTCGGGTAGCGTAGGAAATACCAGGCGCTGTCCAGAAAAGTGTCAGAGACGTCGGTCTCGCGCCGCGCCGCGCCTCCGCAATCCGGGCATTCCACCTCGTAGAAGTCAGCACTCTTGGCCAGGGGCGCGATGCCGTCATCGCTCGGCTTGAACTGCTCCAGGCGGGGAAGCACCACCGGGAGGTCTTCTTCCGGCACCGGCACCACCCCGCACTCCTCACAATAGATGACGGGGATCGGCGGACCCCAGTATCGCTGTCGGGAGATGCACCAGTCGTGAAGTCTGTAGTTGACTGTGGCATCACCCAGGCCCCGCTCGGCCAGCGATTCGACGATGGCCAGGCCGGCCTGGCTCGCCGGCCGGCCACTGAACGAACCCGAGTTGATGAGTATTTCGTCGACGCTGTGCTCCACGAAGGCGGTGTCTCCTACAGCCACGGAGACCTGCGCGGGGTCCGCGCCCTCATCGACGCTGCCGGCCGGCGCCACTACCGGCAGAATGGGCAGACCGTAGGTCCTGGCAAATTCGAAATCCCGCTGGTCGTGCGCCGGTACAGCCATGATGGCGCCGGTACCGTATTCCATAAGCACGTAGTCGGCGATCCATACTGGAACGTTCTCACCCGTAGCCGGATTCACGGCCCAGCCGCCGGTGAAGACCCCGCTCTTCTCCTTGTCGGCCTTTTTTCGTTCCACGAGATCGAGGGCCGCGGTGGCGGCCAGATACTCGTCCACGGCCGCACGCTGCGCTCCGGAAACGAAACTGTCGACGAGCGGATTCTCGGGCGCCAGAACGAGAAAAGTGGCCCCGAATATTGTATCGGGCCGTGTCGTGAAGACACTGACCGCCTCGTCGCTCTCCTCCGCCAGCCTGAAGCGAAGCGTGGCCCCTTCGGAGCGGCCGATCCAGTTGCGCTGAGCCGTGCGCGTCGTCTCAGACCAGTCGATCCACTCCAGGTTATCCAGCAGGCGCTGTGAAAACTCGGTGATCTTGAAGAACCACTGGCTGAGGATCTTCTGGCCGACCACGGAATCGCACCGTTCGCAGCGGCCCGAAATCACCTGCTCGTTGGCCAGTACCGTCTTGCAGGACGGGCACCAGTTGACCGCCGCTTCCTTTTTTTCGGCCAGCCCGGCTTTGTAGAGCTGGAGAAAGATCCACTGCGTCCAGCGGTAGTATTCGGGATCCGTAGTATCGACCGTGTGAGTCCAGTCATACATGATCCCGGCGCGCTTCAACTGCCGGGTGAAATTCGCGATGTTGCCCGGGATCAGATCCATGGGATGGACGCCGACCTTGAGGGCGAAGTTCTCGGAGTGAATCCCGAAGGCGTCGAAGCCGGCCGGCTGGAACACGTCGTGGCCCCGCAGGCGCTGGAAGCGGCCGTGTACGTCCGCTCCGGTAAACGCATAGAGATTGCCGACGTGCAAGCCTTCCGCAGAAGGATACGGAAACATCATCAGATTGTAGAACGGATCGGCCGCCTCATTCAGGTTCGGCTCGTTCGTCCGGTTCTGTTCCCAGAACGCCTGCCAGCGTTCCTCGACGTCAGTCGGGTTGTACATGGGTTCGGTGGATTCTCTCGTCAGATGGGCTTGTTTGGCCGCCATTATGGCGAAGTGAAGGGGGCGCGACAACAGCCCCTGTACGGCTTGCCGCCAGGTGTGACCGCGGCTAGGCTGGAGACGTATGATCGAACGCAGACGAAACGGCAAGCCGGTTCAGCCAGGCGTGGCGCTGGCTATTCTGGAGTCTCTACGTGTCACGGACACGCCCAGCGAGACGATCGACGACGAAGAGTTCACTCAGAGCCTGCCCCGCCGTCTCGGCCTGTCAGAAGTCATCGATACGCAGATTCGCCGCTACACGTCCATGCGTGACAGTGGCTACACACTGGACGCAAGCGAGCTCAACGATCTTCTGCGCCTGATCGGAAGACGGCCTGACGCGGAGGCAGTGTTCGCCGCGGCCGGAACGAGACTGGCCCGCCAGCACTTCGACGATCAACTCGCCCTGACCCGGGCTGGCCGGCGCATGTTGCCGGCCAATGTGAGGGAGCGGTTCATGCTTCGGTCGGCTGGCCGGATGGCCCGGGCTGTGAGCCCGTCCAGTGCCGTGTCCACGTCACAGTCCCCCCCGGAGTTGGCGGTCGAGGACTGCGTTCTGTCGGACGTGGGAAGTGGAACTGCGTGTTCGATGCTCACGGCGGCGATGCAGGAGTGCCTCGAGCGCTACGTGAAGGACGCCGGGTTGGTCCGACACGAGACCTGTAGAGGCCGTGGCTCGGAGGCCTGCACCTGGTCCGTAAAGTAGTGTCGGTGAAGTAGCGTCCGGCTGCGCTTCCCGATCATTGCCCTGACCTGGTACGGATCAGGCGATCAAATATCCAGTCGATCACTATTTGCCACGGCGATCCGCGCGGAGCGCGGCCTGTCTTCTCATACTTGTCGTAGTATCCGGGATACCCGAGCCCGGCCCACAGGCCGAAGCCCAGGGCCAGAACACCCAGAATTATCAGCACCGCCAGGAATATCTGATCGGTCATACACCTCTCCTTCCCGCTTGCGCGGCTTTGCACTACGGATTCTAATCTCAAGCCCCAGCTCTGTTCCGCAACCCGGGAAGGCACGGCATGTCAGACAGCCAGCGACGCGAGATCGATGTACTCCTGAGCGAGGAGCGGCGATTCCCGCCGCCCCAGTCATTCTCCGAACAGGCGGAAGTGAAGGATGACGGCCCGTATTTGTCGGCGGCGCACGATCGGGAGGCATATTGGGCGGAGTGGGCCGGGAAGCTGGATTGGTTCAAGACCTGGGACCGGATACTCGAGTGGGATCCGCCGTTCGCCCGTTGGTTCGTAGACGGGAAGCTGAATGTGGCCCACAATTGCCTCGATCGGCACGTGGACAGCCAGCGGGCCGACAAGGCCGCCCTCATCTGGGAAGGCGAAATCGGAGACCGGCGTGAGTTCACCTACCGTGAGCTGCACCAGGAAGTGAGCCGATTCGCCACGGCCCTCAAAGGCCTCGGCGTGGAAAAAGGCGACCGGGTCGGGATTTACCTGCCCATGATTCCGGAAGCCGCCGTGGCCATGCTGGCCTGTGCGCGTATTGGCGCGGTTCATTCTGTCGTGTTCGGCGGCTTCTCGGCCAAGTCTCTGCGCGACCGCATGGAGGACGCGCAGGCCAGGGTCCTGATTACGGCCGACGGCGGGTATCGCCGCGGTCAGGTCGTGCCCCTGAAAAAGAACGCGGACGAGGCTGTGGAGGGACTGAGTTTCGTCCACAGCGTCGTCGTCGTGGGCCGCCACGCCGCCTCGGGCGAGGGTGAAATCCCGTGCGATATGCGGCCGGGCCGCGATGTCTGGTACCACGACCTAGTGCGGGACGCGTCGGCCGAGTGCGACTGCGAGGAAATGGACTCCGAAGATCTGCTCTTTATCCTCTACACATCGGGCACCACGGGAAAACCAAAGGGGATCGTGCACACGACTGGGGGCTATCTGACACAGGTAGTCGCTACGACCAGTTGGGTTTTTGATCTCAAGGACGATGATGTGTACTGGTGCACGGCCGACGTCGGCTGGGTCACCGGCCACTCCTATATCGTGTACGGGCCGCTGGCCGTGGGGGCCACGGTTCTCATGTACGAAGGGGCTCCCGACTTCCCGGACAAGGGACGTTTCTGGGAGCTGTGCCAGGAGTACGGCGTCACTGTCTTCTACACCGCTCCAACCGCGATTCGGGCCTTTATGAAGTGGGGCGACGAGTGGCCGGCCAAGTATGACCTGTCTTCGTTGAGGCTACTGGGCAGCGTCGGAGAGCCGATCAACCCGGAGGCCTGGACCTGGTACCACGAGCGTATAGGCGGCCAGCGCTGCCCCATCGTGGACACGTGGTGGCAGACGGAAACAGGCGGGATCATGATCACCCCCCTGCCCGGCCACACTGTCACCAAGCCGGGTTCGGCCACGGTGCCGTTCCCGGGAATAGATGCGGCGATCCTGGACGAATCAGGACAGGAAGCGGAAAGCGGTTATCTGGCCATCACCTCGCCCTGGCCAGGCATGCTCCGCGGGATCTACGGCGACGAGCAGCGCTTTAGAGACACATACTGGTCCCAGTGGGACGGGGTGTATTTCGCGGGCGACGGGGCGCGCAAGGACGAAGACGGCTTCTACTGGATCATGGGGCGGGTGGACGATGTGCTCAACGTGGCCGGACATCGGATCGGCACTATGGAGGTGGAGTCAGCCCTGGTAGACCATCCTGCTGTCGCCGAGGCCGCCGTGGTGGGCAGGGCCGACGAGCTCAAGGGACAGGCTGTCTCCGCTTTCGTCTCGTTGTTTCAGGGAATCGAGGCCAGCGACCAGCTCAAAGAGGAAATCAGGAGCCACGTGGCGAGCGAGATAGGCGCCATCGCCAAGCCGGCTGATTTGATCTTCTCCGCCGAACTGCCCAAGACGAGAAGCGGCAAGATCATGCGGCGCCTGCTGAGGGACATCGCCGAGGGCCGAGCCCTGGGAGACACCACGACCCTGGCTGACCCGGCGGTCGTCGAAGCACTGCAGCGTCAGCACGAAGCAGAAGGCTAGGATTGCAGAAGGCTAGGATTGCAGAAGGCCAGGATTTGAATCGGGGCAGGCGTGCGCTGGCGATACTCTCGCTGGCGGAGTTGCTCGGAATGTCGGTGTGGTT
>JBDLJJ010000079.1:0-12664 GCA_039714435.1 Gemmatimonadota bacterium
GAGGCCCTCGCCTCACGCGGCAACCGTGTCCGGGCCTTCATCGGCGGACGTGGTCAGGAGCCCGAGCTCCGTCAGCTGGGAGCCGCTGAGACGGTGCTCGGGGACCTCCTAAGTGATGAGGATGTGGGGCGGGCCATGCAGGGTGTCGAGGCCGTGTACCACATTTGCCCTAACATGCATCCGCTGGAAGGGGAGATCGGGTCACGGGTGATCCAGGCGGCTCGCGCGGCTGATGTCAGTCGATTCGTATTCCACTCGGTTCTTCATCCGCACATCTCACAGATGCCACACCACTGGCGTAAGCTTCGAGTCGAAGAAGAACTCTTCCGATCCGGCCTGGAATTCACGGTCCTGCAACCCGCACCCTACATGCAGAACGTATTCGCCGGCCGGGCACAGATTCTAGAGGGGAGATACTCGGTTCCGTACCCGGTCTCGACTCGGGTTTCCATGGTTGACCTGGCGGATGTGGCGGACGTTGCGGCCCGGGTTATGTCGGAGAGCGGGCACGGCGGAGCGACGTACGAGCTGTGCGGAGCGGAATACCTGTCGCAGAATGAGGTGGCGGCTGTCCTGACCGAGGAGCTGGGGCGGGCGGTGATCGCTCGCGAACAGGATCTCGGCGAGTGGCGCCTGCATGCCGCCGGTCCGGGGCTGGACGAGGAGCGAGCGGACTGTCTCGCCCGGATGTTCACGTACTACGCTGAGCACGGACTCCGAGGCAATTCGCGTGTTCTGTCTCATCTTTTGAGCCGGCCGCCCACCACCTTCGCCGACTGCGTTCGCCGGGAGCTTGGCAACTAGGCCATTTCGCTGCAAAAGCTTACGGCGGTTTCATTTCTTCGGGCGTCGCCTGCCACCTCCGTCGGTACACCTCTTGCCCTCTCTCAGGTCATACGGCCCTGCGGCCGGAGGGAGGCGAAATGCTCAAGACAGGCTTCAAAGGTTCACTGGCCCAAGCCGGCGCGCTGGCCGCGCTGTCCTTGATGCTGCCCCTCACGGCGGCGGCTCAGTACCAGGGCCAGGTCAGGACTCAGCTGAACGCCATCCAGACGGTGGCCGAGTCGGCCGACTTCTACCGCACCCATGAATACCAGATCGACCGGCTCCCGGACGACCGAGGCGTCGCGTTCACGGTCACTCTCCGCGAGGGCATTCAATACCAGATCGCAAGTGTCTGCGACCGGGATTGCACCGACCTGGATCTCGAGATCTATGATGAGCATGGGAACCTGATCGACGCCGACCACGAGGCGGACGATCTTCCCGTAGTGGGCGTCGAACCGCTGTGGACCGGCCGGTTCACGATTCGTGTGAGCATGCACGCCTGCACCAGTGAGCCCTGCTACTTCGGCGTCGGCGTGTTCGGCAAACCGTAGCCGACCGTTCCGTCGTCACTGCGGCGGATCGGCCCCTCCCGTAGTTTGAATTCCGATCAAATCAGAGTTTCCCCGGGAGGAGCCGAAATGAGTGAGCCGATGTCCGCTGGTAGTCCCGCTTCTGGTCCTGTCGCAGCGGACTCGGGCCGAAGCCTGGCGATCCTGTTCGCACGACTCACTCTGGGCTTGATGTTCTTCATGGCGGGCGTGTACAAGGTCTTCGAACAAGGGGCGGTCGAGCACGCCCGCGAACTCTTCATTCCTTTCGCCGACACGTTCCTGCCCGAGTGGTCGCTGTGGGCGCTGGGAACCGTCATACCTTTTGTCGAACTCAGCGCTGGACTGCTACTCCTGCTTGGCTTCAAGACGCGCTGGGCCCTGGTCGCTGCAGGCATGGTTCTACTTACCGCGACCTTCGGGCACCTGATGGATGACGTGTACTTTCTTCTCTTCCGGCACGTCCTGCCGCGCCTCGCCTTACTCCTGTTTCTTCTTGTACTACCTGCGCAGCTGGACCGCTTTTCCGTGGACGGCTGGCTACGCAGATAGTCGGCGGGCGAGCCTAGTCCGCGAACAGGGCGCTGAACCGGCTCAGGCAGCTCGTCCAGCCCTCTTCGTGGCCAGTCTTGGCTTCTAGCGCCGGGAACAGGTCGTGCGTCAGGATCAGTTCAGTGGACCCTTCCATCTCTTTGAACTCGACAGTTACGAGCGTCTCGCCGCAGTCGTGCGCTTCTTCCTTCCAGCGCCACGTGTACACGAGTTTGGACGGGGGCGAGACTTCACGATACACGCCGTAGGCGTTGTATTCGCCATCGGCAGATTTCATGGAGATCAGATACTTGCCGCCGACAGTGAGATCGACCTCCGCCCGCTGTACACTGACCCCCTCCGGAGCTGCCCACTTCCTCATCTCTGACGGCTCTGTCCAGGCCCGGAAAACGTCAGCCGGCGCTGCCTTGATGATCCTGGTCATACGGAGAGTGGTATCGGTGCCTGTTGTCATCTGTGCACTCCTTCATGAGGCTGTTGGTTGATCGGGGTCCGATTCGAAATAGCGCGATAGAGCGCCGAGCTGGGATTCCCAGAACATGCGGTAACGCTCCACCCACTCCGACGCGTCGCGCATCGGAGAGGCGTCGAGACCGCACCGGCTCAGGCGTCCGTCTCGCGCGCGGCGCACAAGACCGGCCTTCTCCAGAACCCGGAGGTGCTTGGAGATCGCCGGCCGGGACACATCGAAAGGCTTGGCGAGCTCGCCCACGGTCGTCGTGCCGATGGCCAGCCGGGTGAGAATGGCGCGCCTCGTAGGGTCGGCCAGGGCGCCGAAAGTGGCGTCCAGCCGCTCACTGGCCCGTGATTCAAAGGCCGCCGCATCAATTCGATTGGTTCGATTGGTAACCATATAGTTACCAATATGACCACAGCCGTGCCGCTGGTCAAGCGGGTGGGACGTGTCTGCCGTCTAGCGGAGCCCAGGGCCTAACCCTAGGTTCGCCGCATCGACTCCCGGTGCGAACGACACCGGCCGACACAGCACTCGAGCATCGACGGGTATGCGATGAGCGAAACTATTTCCGTAACACTCCCTGACGGTTCCTCCCGAACCCTGTCATCCGGCTCTTCTGGAGCGGACCTGGCGGCCGACATCGGACCGGGGCTGGCCAAGGCCGCCATCGCGGTGAAGGTGGAGGGCGAACTCCGGGACCTGGGACAGGCGCTACCGGACGATTCGTCGGTGGCGATTGTGACGCGCTCGGACGACGACGCCGACGCCCTGTACGCGCTGCGCCATTCAGCGGCTCACGCTCTGGCCACCGCGGTGCGCGAACTCCACCCCACGGCGGGCATCGGCTTCGGTCCCCCGATCGAGAACGGGTTCTACTACGACTTCGAGGTCGAGCAGCCCTTCACACCGGAGGATCTCGAGGCCATCGCGTCTCGCATGGAGGAGGTGGTCAGCGCCGACATGTCTTTTGAGCGAAGCGAGGTATCCTGTGAAGAAGCCGAGGCGCTGTTCGAGGACGATCCGCTCAAGCTCGAGCGGCTGTCGGAGATCCCGGCCGGCGAGACAATCTCGGTGTACAGGAACGGGCCCTTCACTGACCTGTGCCGCGGCCCGCACGTGCCGGGCACGGGTGAGATAGCCCACTTCAAGCTCCTGTCGTCGGCAGGCGCCTATTGGCGAGGTGACGAGACCCGCCAGATGCTGCAGCGCATCTACGGCACGGCCTTCTACGAGAAGAAGAATCTGGAGGAGCATCTTCATCGGCTGGAGGAGGCGAAGAAGCGCGACCACCGCAAACTGGGCCAGGAGCTGGACCTGTTCAGTTTCGAGGAAGAGTTCGGTCCCGGCCTGGTGTGCTGGCTTCCGAAAGGCGCCCGGATCCAGCTCAAGCTGCGGCGCTGGATCGAGGATTTGCTCGAGGCCCAGAAATACGAGTTCGTCTACACGCCCCACGTGTCGAACGAGACTCTGTTCAAGCGCAGCGGCCACATTCCCGCCTACACGGAAAATATGTATCCGCCCATGAAAGGTGAGGGAGAATCCGAAGTCTTCCGGGTCAAGCCGATGAACTGCCCGGGCCATACGGTGATCTACTCGGCCCGGCCCCGAAGCTACCGGGATCTCCCCCTACGGCTGTCGGAGATCGCCAACGTGTACCGGTACGAACGATCCGGGACTCTGCACGGGCTTCTCAGGGTCCGGATGCTCACTATGGACGACGGGCACGTCTTCTGTACGCCCGACCAGATCGAAGACGAGATCTTTACGTGCATTGACCTGGTGGACGAGGTGATGGGCACTCTCGGCCTGTCGTACAGGCTGGACTTGTCCACGCGGCCGGCCAAACGGATCGGTGCGGAAGAGAACTGGGACCGGGCCGAGGCGGCGCTGCACCAGGCGCTCGACCGAGCGGGCCGCGACTACTCCGTGGACGAGGGTGGAGGAGCGTTCTACGGGCCCAAGATCGACATCAAGTTCAAGGACGCGATCGGCCGCGAATGGCAGGGCGCTACTATTCAGCTCGACTTCAACCTGCCCGAAAGGTTCGAGCTCGAGTATATTGGGGCCGACAACAAGCCGCATCGACCCGCAATGATCCACCGGGCCATCTTCGGATCCATCGAGAGGTTCACGGGTTTCCTGATCGAGCACTTCGCAGGCGCGTTTCCTGTCTGGCTCGCGCCGGAGCAGGTCAGGGTGGTTCCGATAACGGACAAGCAGACTGATGTGGCGGCAAGCGTCAAGGATACGCTGCGCGCGGCGGGAGTTACGGCGGAGATGGATGCTCGATCGGACACACTGAGTTATCGTGTGCGAGACGGGGAGCTTCACAAGATTCCGTACCTGCTGGTGGTCGGAGAGCGTGAAGCGGAGGCCGGCACCGTGGCCGTACGGGCGCGGGGAGCGGGCAAGAAGCAGGAAGTGATGCCGCTGGACGCGTTCGTGCAGCGAATTTGCAGCGAAATAGAGACGAAGGCGATCACGCCTTAACGGGGAAGAGCAGGGAGACTTAAATGCCTGGATTCGGAGTTTTGGCGCACCCGTGGTGGGTTCCGGTTGCGTACGTGCTACTACTTGGACACATCACCAACCTGTGCGTGACGTTGTATCTGCACCGGTCAGCTACCCACGGAGGGGTCAAGTTCAGCCCTCCCGTCGAGCACTTCATGCGCTTCTGGCTGTGGCTGACGACGGGTCAGGTCACGCAGGAGTGGGTGGCGGTACACCGGAAGCACCATGCCTTTGCGGACCGCGAAGGAGACCCGCATTCCCCGCTGCTGGAGGGACTGTGGAAGGTCACGTTCGGCCAGGTGTTCTATTATCAGAAAGCGGCGCGTGATCCTGAGGTGATTGAGAAGTACGGCAAGGGATGCCCTGACGACTGGATGGAGCGCAACGTCTACACGGGCCGGCGAGGCAGTGGGATCCTGACGATGCTGGTGATCGACCTGTTCTTGTTCGGGCCGCTTGTCGGGTTGTTCGTCTGGATCGGCATGATCTTCTGGATGCCGCTATTGGGCGGAGTGATCAACGGCATCGGTCACGGAGTCGGATACCGCAACTTCCCGACCCGGGACACGAGCCGGAATATCTATCCGTTCGGCTTCTGGATCGTCGGTGAGGAGCTGCACAACAACCACCACGCTGACCCTCGTTCGGCGAAATTCAAGGCCCACTGGTGGGAGTTCGATATCGCCTGGATTTGGATCCGGGGCCTCAGCATGTTGAAGCTGGCCGACATTGTCTACGCGCGCAGTGCGACCGTCAAGGAATTTGCTTCTGCTCATTTCAAGGAGCATGTGGCGGAGCCGGTGGCGGGCCGGATCGAGCGGGCGCGCGAGCGGCTGGATGGCATGCGCGAACGGCTGGAGCACGCCAGCGACGGTCTGGAGCACGCCATGGCGCAGGTGCGTGAGCGGATGGAATCGGCGCGTGACCTGCCGGACGCGGCGCGCCAGCGCCTGAAGGTGTCGCGGGATCGTCTCGAGGCGGCCCGGGTTCGGGTGCGCGAGGCGCTCGATCACGTGAAGAGCGGGGCGCAGGCTGAGATTGAAATGGCGCGGGAGAAGAAGGATCAGGCCCGTGAACGTCTCGAGGAAGCCGTGACGCAGGCTCGTGCCGCGCTGGAGTTCGCCCGGCGCACGCTGGAGCAGGCCGGCGCCTGATCTCTGCCGCCTGAGCGCTATCTCATCATGAACGGTCCGGCCCGGCGCCGGACCGTTCTGTACCTCTCCCTGTTCGGCGGCCTGGCGCTGGCCGCCGCCTGCACTCAGCCGCGCCTCGCCGCCCCACGGAACCCTCGTGCGGCGAGCGCGGTAGCCGGGTCCGATTACGATCCCTGCGCGGACCTGACAGGTGGCTCGGGTCCGGTCGGCCGAACCTCTGGTCTCTACTGTCTGCCCCTCCTCGCCGCTCCCGGTTTCGAGGCAGGGGCCGCCTTCGTGGAAATGCGGCTGCCGGCGAGTCCGTTTGGCATCGCCGTGACGGCGGACGGACATCAGCGCTACGATCTCACTCTTGTTACAGAGTCCTTGCCCGAGCCCCAGAGTCTGGGCGCGTTCACGCGCTACGCGGCCTGGCTGGCTCCCATGACGCTGGCCGGATTCCTGCCCCTGGGAGACGTGACGGAAGGGGAGCTGCCACTGGGCGAGTCTACCCTGAACCAGTTTCTGCTCCTGGTCTCGGCCGAAGGGCCGGAAGACGAAGCTCCTGGGGCTCGGATTGGACCGAGTGGACCGGTCGTGTTGCGCGGCCAGTCGCCCAGCGCGCGGCTACGGCGGCCTGATCTGCTGGATTTTCTGCTCGGAGCGGCGGATGCGGCGGGCGCGACTGCCGAAACGAACGCCTGGCCGGCGCCTCCCGTGCCACCGGGCGTGACGATGCTTCCGGCGCTGATGCGGCTGTCCACCGAAGCCACACCGTACCTGCCCGTGAGCAGTGATCACCCCATCCCGCCGGCCCGGCCGAGCGAGCACCTCCGGCTCGCGGACGGCGATTCGATCCGGCTCGAAGCTGCCCCTGTGACCAAGGAGATCCGGGGCCGAGAGCTGGTCATGCTCGGCTTCAACGGGCAGATCCCGGGCCCGCTCATCGAGGTCGGCCAGGAGGCCACGGTCGTCGTGAACCTGGTCAACCATACGCGCTGGCCGGTGACCGTTCACTGGCACGGGATTCGTCTGGACAACCGGTACGACGGTGTGCCGGGCGTCACCCAGGAGCCGGTTCTGCCGGGCGGTTCTTTCACCTACAAGATCCACTTTCCCGATGCGGGTATCTACTGGTACCACCCGCATCACCGGGAAGACATTCTCCAGGACCTCGGGCTGTACGGTAACATGCTCGTGCGTTCGGATCGGGCCGATTTCTACGGGCCGGTGAACAGCGAAGAGGTCCTCATTCTGGACGACCTGCTTGTCGGGGGGGACGGGCTGTTTCCATATGGAACAGAAGAGGCCACGCATTCCCTGATGGGCCGGTTCGGCAATCTCCTGCTCATAAACGCAGAGCCGGAGTACTCGCTGCGCGTCGACCGGGGAGAGGTCGTGCGCTTCTTCATTACCAATGTGTCCAATACGCGCACCTTCAACCTTTCCATTCCGGGTGCCGCCTTGAAGGTCGTGGGTTCGGACGTGGGCAATTTCGAACACGAAGAGTGGGTTGCCAGTGTGGTCATCGCGCCGGCGGAGAGGTACGTCATTCACGCCCGCTTCGATGAGGCAGGATCGTACTCCCTGCTCAACCGGGTACAGGGAATCGACCATCTGGGGGGGCGCTTCCTGGCGCAGACGGACACCCTGGGAGCCGTACACGTGCGGAGCGCTGGGGCGGAGCCCGATCTGTCGGACGCCTTCCGGGAGCTGCGCACGGACAGCGCCGTGGTACGAGAGATCGATCGGTACCGGCACCACATGGAGCGGCCGGTAGACCACGAGCTCCTGCTCACGATGGAAACGCGGGACATGCCTTTCGTGGTCGAACGGCTTATGCAGCTCGACTCGGTATGGTTCTCGCCGGTCGAATGGAGTGGAACGATGCCAATGATGAACCTGGCCTCGACCCCGTCTCAGGTCGCCTGGACGCTGCGCGACAAGGCCACCGGCCGTGAGAATCTAAACATCGACTGGCGATTCGAGGTAGGCGATGTGGTCAAGATCCGGATTACGAATCGCCGCGACGTCATCCACGCCATGCAGCATCCGATTCACCTTCACGGCCAGCGCTTCCTGATATTGTCGGTGGGCGGAGTTCCTAACGAGAATCTGGTCTGGAAAGACACGATGTTGCTCCCGGTCGGCACATCGGCCGATATTCTGCTTGAGTTGTCCAATCCCGGACGCTGGATGCTGCACTGCCATATCGCCGAGCACCTGGAGTCGGGAATGAAGACGGTGTTCACGGTGCACTAGGAGGTTTTGATGGTCAGGTTGTCATTTTTCAGTCCGCGGAGCGTGACGATGTTCGCCGCGGCCGCAGCATCGATCGTCCTCCTGGCACCGGTGGAAATCCGTGCGCAGCAGCCGAGCATGGTCAGCGTGGATGCCCCCGTAGTGGCGCTGACCAACGCCACTGTTATCGACGGTACGGGCTCCGCTGCGATGACGGGCCACACGATCGTGATTCGGGACGGCAGAATAGAGGCGGTCGGCACCTCTGTAGACGTGCCGGACGGCGCGGAAGTCATCGATGCCACGGGCCACACGGTGATTCCCGGCCTCGTCGGCATGCACGACCACATGTACTTCAGTTCGGCCGGCGGTTACAGCGCGCAGGCGGATTTCACCGGCCCTCGTCTTTACCTGGGCTCCGGAGTAACCACCCTCAGGACAACCGGAAGTCAGAAGCCGTACGCGGACATAAATCTGAAGGCAAATATCGATGCCGGAAACACGCCGGGGCCCAAGATTCATATCACAGCGCCTTACATCACCGGCGGCTCTGGTGGCGGTGGCATGGCCAGGATCACGAACGCCGAATCGGCCAGGCGATTTGTCGCCTATTGGGCTTCAGAGGGCGCAGAATGGATCAAGGGGTACACGTCCATCGCCAGTGAGCAACTTGGCGCCGCCATCGAGGAGGCGCACGCCAACGGATTGAAGGTGACGGGGCATCTGTGTGCCGTGAGTTTTCGTGAGGCAGTGGCACTCGGTATCGACAACCTGGAGCACGGCTTCCTGACTGCTACTGATTTCGAGCAGGGGCGAACCCCGGACGTTTGCAATCAGAACAGCATGCTTACGGTCGGCAACGAGGGTGATCCGAAGGGAGAGGTCGCGCAGGATGTCATCGCGACCATGGTCGCCAACGATGTGTCGATGACCTCAACCTTGGCAGTGGTCGAGCCCTTCATTGCCAACCGGCCCACCAAGGACGAGCGCAGTCTGTCAGCCATGGCGCCCGCCGTCCGTGACGCATACCTGGAAACCCGTGAACAAATCGATGGCGGCGCTTTTCCGTTTACGCTGAGAATGCTTCAGAAGTCGGGCGAGTTCGAGCTCGAGTTCCACCGCGCGGGTGGTGTTCTGGCTTCGGGTGTCGATCCCACAGGGGTGGGTGGAGCGCTTCCAGGCTACGGTGATCAGCGTAATCTGGAGCTTCTAGTCGAGTTTGGCTTCACGATCCCGGAGGCCATCCAGGTCGGAACGTTGAACGGTGCCACGATTCTGGGCGAGGCCGATGAGACGGGCTCCATCGAAGTCGGTAAGGCTGCCGATCTCGTGCTCCTGGAAGGTGACCTGTCCTCGGACATCGCGATAATTCGAAATACGGTTACGGTGTTCAAGGACGGCATCGGCTACGATTCGGCCAGGCTGATAGAGGCTGTTCAGGGCCGGGTCGGAATCAACTAGCCGACGTGAATGCCGGGATGAGCGCCGGAGCGAAAGCCGGCCTGATCGCGGAACTGTCGCGGCGCAGCTTCGTGCGGCGCATGTCGGTCGTAGCGGCCGCCGGTGGGCTCAGCGCCCGCTCGCTGCTTGCTTCCGCGCTCAGTGAGTCAGCCCGGTCAGCTGCGCAGGAAGGTCTATTCGCGCTGCTCCTGGGATCCGTCCAGGACGCCGGCCTTCCGCAGGCCGGCTGCTATTCGGAGTTATGCGAAGCGGCCCGTGCCGAGGGCGCGGAGCCGCGTTTTGTCACCTCGCTGGCCCTGGTGGAGCCGCAGGCGGAGCGCTTCTATTTGGTGGACGCTTCTCCCGACCTGACGCGCCAGATGGATCTGATTCCGGGCCAGGCTTTCCGGGCCCGTTCCGCGCTGCGCCGCCCGTTCGATGGGATCTTTCTAACTCATGCCCATATGGGCCACTACCTCGGATTAGCTCATCTTGGACGTGAAGGTCTGGGGACGGCGCCCACCCCCTGTTACTGTACCGATCGCATGGCCTCGTTCTTGGAGAACAACGGACCCTGGAGCCTGCTGGTCGAAGAGGGACGGCTCGTGCCGCAGCGGCTGGCGACGAACGTGTGGATCAGGATTGACGAGCACCTCGAGGTAATGGCGCTGCCCGTGCCACACCGGCAGGAGTATTCGGACACGGTGGGGTTCGTGTTCAGGGGATCGGAGCGGCAGATTCTTTACCTGCCGGATATCGATCGCTGGGAAAAAATGAACCCTTCGATCGAAAGCGTGGTGCGCCAGGTCGATGTAGCCCTGCTCGACGGTTCATTCTACACAGCGGCCGAACTTCCGGGACGCAGTCAGGAAGATATTCCGCACCCTCTGATTCCCTCTACGATGGACCGGCTCCAGTCGCTGAGCGAGGAGACCGAGATCGCCTTCATCCATCTCAACAACACCAACCGTGCACTGATGGCGGACGGCCCAGAGGCGCTCGACGTAGCGCGCCGTGGGTTCCACCTGCCCCGGAAGGGGCAGCGATATGCGCTCTAGCCCGGCGGAGCGCATCGCGGGCCTGTGGAACCGGCTGCACGGAGTGCCGGGCGGCAAGTGGCTGTTCAAACAGGCGCTGGGCCTGATGATTCCGTACACGGGTACCATTCGCCCCAGAGTAGTGGAACTCAGGCCGGGCTTCTGCCGCGTCGAAATGCGCGACCGGCGCGGGGTGAGAAACCACCTCAACTCCATCCACGCCGTGGCTCTGATCAATATAGGAGAGGTAACGAGTGGCCTGGCCCTGACGCTCGCTCTTCCCGCCTCTATCCGCGGAATAGTGAGTGAGCTGTCAGCCGAATATCTGATCAAAGCCAGGGGCCAGCTGACCGCCACCTGTAGCTGCGACGTACCCGAAGTGACTGAGGAGATGGACTTCCGGGTCACCAGCGAGGTACGCAACGCGGCCGGAGAGGTAGTATCTCGGGTCCACACGATCTGGCGTCTGGCGCCGCGGCCCCCGCGGTGACGGGGGCTGACGCGAGAGCGGAATTCCTGCGCCACTCGGGGGCCGAAGCGCCCCTGATCTGCGGTCCCATGTACCCCTGCAGTAATCCCGAACTGGTGGCCGCGGTTTCCGAGGCGGGAGGCCTGGGTGTGCTTCAACCGATTTCCCTGACCTATGTTCACGGCCACGAGTTTCGGGCCGGGATACGCCTCATGCGCTCGCTGACCAAGAAGCCGATCGGCATGAACGCTCTGATCGAAAAATCTTCCAGAAAATACGCCGACCGGATGCGCGGCTGGCTGGATATCGCGTTGGAAGAGGGAGTGCGGTTCTTCATCACGTCTCTCGGCAATCCTGACTGGGTGGTCAAGCTTGTCGAGCCTTCCGGCGGAGTCGTGTATCACGACGTCACGGAACGGAAATGGGCCGTCAAAGGACTGGCGGGGGGCGCCCGCGGCCTGATCGCAGTCAATCGCAGAGCTGGAGGGCACGCCGGGCCCATGGGTGCGGCGCAGCTGCTCGAGGAGCTGTCGGACCTGGGCGTGCCGGTCGTGGCCGCTGGCGGTATAGGTGACGAGGCCGGTTACGTCGAAGCTCTGCGTCTCGGGTATGCCGGCGCCCAGTTGGGGACCCGATTCATCGCGGCTACCGAGTGTGCGGCGAGTCAGCCGTACAAGAAGGCCATCGTCGCCGCGGGCGAGGACGACATCGTTCTCAGCGAGAGGATTACCGGGATACCGGTGTCCGTGATTCGCACTCCCCACATCGAGCGCATGGGCCTGAAGGCGGGCCCGCTGGCGCGCCGCATGCTACGCGGCCGGCGCAGCAAGCATTTCATGCGCACGATCTATGCGCTCAAGTCGCTGTGGCAGCTCAAGCGGGCCTCGCTCGACGAAACAGGCCGGCGCGACTTCTGGCAGGCGGGAAAGAGCGTAGCCACTATCCACGAGATCCAGCCCGCCGGAGATATCGTGCGCCGATTTCGCGACGCGGCGGCCTCGGCCGGGTTGGTCTAGGTGTAAGTAGGCAAGGACGTTGTGCACCGGAACCCGCGGAGTAGACTGGAGGTGCCCATGGCGCTCAGGTGGCTCCGGCGTCCCGGGCTCACGCCGGCGCCCGCGGCGGCCCACCCCGATGCTCGCGGGTCACCTCTGTACCCGGTACGCCTCGGCAGCCTCTCAGCCCAGAGCCTCGACTCACCCCGGTGCCTCGGCGGCCTCTAGAGCCCGCAGGTAGACTGAGTCCGGGATGTCCGCCTCGCGTTTCCAGCGTGCGCCGGCGGTGTAGAAGTCTGGGTCGGCACCGCGACTGCTGGTGTCTTCGACTAACGAGGCCACGGGATCGGGTGGCAGCTGGGGCGAACGAGACGAACTCCGGCGAAACCCCGCGTGGGTCTGCCCTTTCGGGTCTACGAAGGCCGGCTGATCGGCCTGACCCGTTCCCGATCT
>JBDLJJ010000080.1:0-12655 GCA_039714435.1 Gemmatimonadota bacterium
CGCGATCGCTATCCCGCAGTTCGCCGAGACGAAGGGCCGCGCTTTTGACGCGACCTCCAAGAGCGATGTTCGCAACGCTCAGGCCGCCATGGAGTCCTACTTCGTGGACAACCTGGCCTACAACTCAGCCGCTCTGACCAGCGGATACACTACCAGCTCGGGCATCGCGATCGCCAGCACGGGTAACGCGACGGGCTACCAGGTGACGGCTTCGCACACGGCCTCTGGCAACACCTTCTGGGTGGCAGTCGGTACGGGTGGTTCGGTTGAGGGGAAGATTCAGAAGGCTCCGTAAGCGACTTGCTTACCAGCCTCAGGTTTGAGAGAGGGGCGTAGCGGCTTGGCCGCTGCGCCCCTTCTTTCGTAATCGGGACCCGGGCTCCATCTTGCGCGAATGCCGAAGACTAGGCCCACAAACACGGCGGACCTGGCCGTTCGTCTGATTATTGTCCTTACGGGCCTGCTCCTGTTCAAAGACGTCGTGTTCGGAGGACAGGCTTTCTTCAGTCGCGACATCACGCCGTTTTTCTACCCCATGAAGGCGTTTCTGGCGAGATCGATGCGGGCCTGGGATCTGCCGCTGTGGAATCCATGGCTCCGTAACGGCGAACCGTTCTTCGCTACTCTTCAGCCTGGAGTGCTATATCCGGGCAACATACTTCTGTATTTCCTACCGCTTAGAATCGGCTTTGGCTTGTTCGTAGCGCTCCACTATGCCGTGGCGGGCCTCGGAATGTACTCCCTGCTCAGGCACTGGGAGCAGCGCCCCGGCGCCAGCGCCCTGGGCGCCATGGGTTTCATGCTGGGCGGATATTTCGTTTCGCTGGGAAACTTCCCGAACAACCTGGGCACTGTAGCCTGGGGTCCGTGGCTCTTCCTCGCCTGGGAACGCTATCGCTGCTTCGGGGGACTGCGCAGAGTGCTGGTGTTTTCCCTGCTCTGCGCAGTGGCTTTTCTGGGTGGAGAGCCGCAGATGCTGGCCATCATTCTGCTTCTGCTGGTCGCCTTTTCCCTGGTCAACGTGCCGACCGCGGCCGGCGAGGCCGCCCCGGGCGCAAGTCTGGCTGGGCAGTGTACGGGATTCGCTGTGGCGGGCGTTCTGGCCCTGGCTCTGGTCGCCGTACAGCTCATTCCCTTCGCCGAGCTTCTCGGACACTCGGTCAGATCGCTGAGCGGGGATCTCGATTTCGCCGCCGGCCGGTCACCGGAACCGCGCATTCTGCTCCACCTGCTGTTTCCACCCGTCCTGGATGGCGGCATTCACGGGTTCACGCTCAGCCGCGGCCTGACGGAATACGCACCCTGGCTGCTCAGTATTTACCCTGGCGCAGTGCTCCTTATGTTTGCTGTGCTCGGCGCTGTTTCGTCCGCCTCGCGGCGCTGGCGTTGGTTCTGGCTCGGAACAGCCGGTCTGGGCCTCGCGCTGGTCGTAGGAAAGTATTCTCCGCTGTTCAGGCTCCTGTTCGACTACGTCCCTGTTCTTCGCCCCTTCCGTTACCCTGAGAAATTCTATTTCTTGTTCGCCTTTGCCGTTCCTATCCTGGCAAGCAGAGGATTCGATGTCTGGCTGGAGCGGCCCGCGGCGCTCAGGCGCAAGCTGTGGCTGTTCGCGGTTCCGGCCGGCGCCTACGCCATGGCAGGCCTTCTGCTGTGGCTGGACACGGATCTGCTGGCAGGCGCCTGTGCCGGTCCCTGGAGCGGCGCTCTCCTGTGCGAAGATCCCGCGTTGGCGCAGGCCGACTTCCTGGGCCAAATGATCCGCAGCTTGCTCATCGGCCTGGCGTTGATAACGGTGGTGCTGCTTGCGGCCCGCGGCCGGCTATCGCCGCGGCTGGCCGTGCCGGTCCTGGTCGCGGTGAGCGCCGTGGACCTGATGCTTCCGCACCAATCGATCAACCCGGCTGTCGATCCGGAGGTCTATGAAACGCTCCCCTGGGCCGCGCAGGTACTCGATCGGGAGCAACCAGATCCCCAGGCATTTCGGTACCGGGGCTCGCCGGTGGCCGCCACGATGGGCTACATCCTGGTCGTCACCGGGGCCAAGGAACTCTCGAACATGTACCTGGATTACCAGAGCTTCGGGCCCAATCTGGGACAACTCTACGAGCGGCCGATGCAGGACGGCCTACAGGGCGTAGAGCTGGCCTCGGTGGCGATGTCCACCGAAGCGATGATGGCTCACTATGAACGCGGAGACGCGGTTCGTTTTATGCGCCTGATGAACGTCCGCCATTACAGCGATCCGACCAGTTTCGCCGATTCTCTGCTCGGTCTGCGGGAGATCGCTAGCCATCCAGATCTGCCTCTCAGGATGTTCGAGGTTCCGGATCCGCTTCCCCGGGCTTACGTGGCTGGCTCGTGGGAGGAGCGGCCGGGTCCGAACGAGGCTCTGCGCCGGGCGCTCGAGCCCGATTTTCAGATGGCCAACAGCGTCGTGCTGGAACAGCGTCCGAGCCGCCCGGCAGCGGCCGCGACCGAAGGCCGGATTCAGGCTGCCCGCTTCGAGAACGATAAGGTCGCGCTGAACGTTCGATCCAGCGCTCCCGGTTTGCTGATTCTAACGGACCGGTTCTATCCGGGGTGGCAGGCCACCGTGAACGGCCGGAAAACTCCCGTTCTGCGTGCCAATGGCCTGTTCAGAGCTGTGGAGATTCCGGCTGGTGACAGCGAGGTGAGGTTCGAATTCCGGCCGCGCTCGTTCGTGGTGGGCGCCTGGATCAGCGCGTCCGCGTCCGTCCTGTTTCTCCTGCTGGCCTTCGCGCCCCGTGTACCTGGGTTGGCTCGCCCCTGGAGCCGAACGTGAAGTCTCCCGGGGAGTGGACCTTCGGTCTAGCTGTAGGCCTGGCCGCTTTTCTAGCAGCGCTCATTACCGCGACGGACTACGGGATTGTGAGTGACGTAGGCAACTATTTCGAATCTTCCCTCCTGCAACTTCAGTGGGCCGAGGGAGCTCTGGCTGATTTGTTCAGCGGAAATCTGTCGGCTGCTTTCGACCGCGAGGCACTCCTCTCCCGCTGGCGCTGGAATCCAGTACGCCTCCCGCACCCGCCCCTGTCGCGGGAACTCGGAGGGCTCACTTACGCCGGCCTGGGTGGCCTGCTGAACTCCCTCACGGCGTACCGGGTGGCCGTCATGGCCGTCTATGGGGCGCTCGTGGCGAGCGTCTACGTTATCGGAAATCGCGCCAGCGGGCGTCGGCTCGGAGGGCTGGCCGCGGCCGCTACGCTCCTGACCGTCCCCGCAATGTTCGCCTATTCGCACTTCGCGCTGACCGACCTGTTCCTGGCGGCGTTCTGGTTCTGGTCTGTGGCGGCCCTGGAGACTCACCTGCGCACGGAGCGTAAGGCCTGGCTCTGGATAGCCGGCCTGTGTCTCGGTGCTGCCATGGCCACGAAGTTTACCGGCCTGCTCGTCGGAGCTGCCCTGATACTGTGGCTCATCATTCGCAGGCGCCTGACCCCGCGTCGGCTGGCCGTTGTAGGGGCCGCGGCCCTGGCTGTGTTCGTCGCCGTGAATCCCGTCATGTGGGTGGCGCCGATCACAGGGCTGAACGACTATCTGGCCGCCGGTTTCGGCAGAGCGGCGCATGCCGGCACGCAGATCACGACGGTGTATTTCGGGACCCTCTACGAATACAGGCCCCCGTGGCACTATCCGTTCGTCTGGACGCTCATTGTGGTGCCCATACCCTGGTTGGCGGCGGCGGCGATCGGTGTCGGTGCAGTGCGCGGCGCCTGGGTGCGCTGGAGCGCTCTCAGCGCCGGCATCATGTATGGCGCTCTGCTGCTCCCGTCTGCTCCCCTGCATGACGGAATACGATTGTTTCTCCCGGTGTTTCCTTTCCTGGCCGTTGTCGCCGGCATGGGCGTCTCGCGGTCAGCGTCGTGGCTCGAGCGCCGGCTGCCCGGCCGCTGGACGTCCGATTTCAGCGCCGCTCTCGTCCTGCTGTTGTTCGCGGGCTTGCCACTGGTCCGAACCGTGCAATACCACCCCACTCAGCTGTCGTATTTCAACGCGTTCATCGGCGGTGTGCGGGGCGCCGAGCGGCGGGGTCTGGAGGTGACCGGGTTGAAGGAGGCGCTCACACCCCAGGTGCTGGCCGAGCTGGGCGAGCACATTCAGGCCGGGGATGTAGTCGCGGCCGGATTCCTTACCGAGGAAGTGTGTTTTTACCGCGGCGTGGGTCAGGCCCCGGAGGAATGGCGGGTCGAGACGAACCTGCCCAGGGACGGGGTCGAACACGTACTTACGTGTGATCCCGAGCGGCGCTTCGCATCAATGCTGCGGCCTGGCGCGGCCCTTGAGCCTGCCTACGTCTTCGTGCTCAACCGGCCAGGCCAGTACACGGATCTGGAGTGGTCGTTGACTGAGTTCGGGGGCAGCCCCTTCTATCAATTGGAGGTACAGGGAGTGCCGCTTCTGGAAGTGTATAGAACCCAATGAAAGCTCCGAGACTACACTGGATTGCGATCGTGCTGGGCGCTCTCGCCATCGCGCTACATCTCCCGGGCCTCGACGACACGGGGCTCACCTGGGATGAGCCGAAGTATATGGATCTGGCGGTTGGTATTCAGGAGTGGACATCCCGGGTCGTCAGCGGCCCCGACCGGACGGGAGCCCTGAGCCGGGATGCGATCGCGGCCGCGTTGGATCCGCCGGCGGTCGATTTCTATAATCCGCATCCGCCTTTCTTCAAGATCGCGATGGCCACCTCAGACGCCATCGCCGGCCGCTGGATGGGCAAGGTCCCGGCTATGCGCCTGCCGTCGCTGATATGGTTCGCGCTCCTCGTAGCGCTCGTGACCGTGGTGGCCGGATGGCGCTGGAGCAGGGCCGCCGCCCTGGGCGCGGGGCTGGCCATGTTGACGATGCCACGGGTCGTGGGACACGCTCATGTCGCCGCCACCGACACACCTCTCACGCTGTTCTGGTTCGCCGGAACAATGGGAGTCGTCGCGTACCTGATGTCGGACCGGCGCCGGTGGCTCGTGCTGGGCGGAGTGGCCTTCGGACTGGCCATGGCGACTAAGTTCACCGGGTATCTGCTTCCGGCTCCTCTCTTCCTGTGGATCCTTGTGTACCATCGAAACCGGCGCGGACTGGTGGCTGCCGGCTCCATAGCCGTGCTCGGGCTCGGCGTGGCGACTCTGGTGAATCCACTCGCCTGGCACGGGCCGATCGAGTTCACCCGAAGGCTGATCGAAGAGAGTCTGGATCGGGAGTCGCTGATCCCGATCAACACCTACTACATGGGGTTCAAATACGGGTACGTGGTTCCGTGGCACCAATCGCCCGTGATGCTTCTCGTCACCACGCCCGTGTCGCTCCTCAGCCTGTTCCTGCTCGGCACAGCCGCCGCCCTGGCTCGTTGGAAGACGGAGTCCGTAGCCGCGCTGTGCGTGCTGCAACTGGCCTTCTTCATGGTCATCATGGGGCTTCCTTCCTCTCCCAATCATGACGGAATCCGGCTCTTCCTTCCCCTGTTTCCGTTTCTGGCCTTGCTTATGGGACGCGGCCTGCATCGGATGAACGAGTCGCTGCGGCTGCGGCTGCGGCCCGGCATGTACCGGATAGCCGCGGTGTCCGCGCTGGCCCTGTTTTACTTGCCCCCCGCGGCTCAGACATACAGCTATTCGCCCTTCTATCTCTCGTACTACAATGAGATGGTCGGCGGGCTGTCCGGAGCGGTCGTGCGGGGATTCGAGGCCACCTATTGGTACGACGCGATGGTGCCTGAATTCCTGGAGGCCGTCAATCAACAGCTGGAGCCGGGAGACCACGTCGCTGTGTGGCCATCCCGTCCCTACTACGAGGAGCTTCAGAGGTACGGGTATTTGCGGGATGATGTGGTGATCACCGAGACGGTCCCTTCGACTTACTATCTGCAGCTGTCCCGCCTGTCGAACTTCGATGACATTCAGTGGGCTGTGTACAATCATGTCCAACCGGTGCTATCTGTAATTCACGACGGGGTCGAACTGGCCGCACTGTACTCATGGGCTTCGCCGGACTCTGCCAGCGTCGAGGATTCTGACTAAGGAACGAAACTCGTGAAGACGATTCAGGCCATCGTGCCGATCTACAACGAACGAGACATCCTGGCCGAGCTTCACGAACGGTTGGTGGCGGTGCTCACCGCTCTCCCGATGGAGTGGCGGATCCTGTATGTGGACGACGGAAGCCGGGACGGTTCTTCGGACATGATCGGCGAGTTCGCATCGGACACGCGAGTGGGCGCCGTGCATCTGTCGCGTAATTTCGGGCAGCAGCTGGCGATCGCAGCCGGCCTGGCGATGGCCGACGCAGACGCGGTGGTCCTGCTGGACGGCGATCTTCAGGATCCTCCTGAGATCATTCCCCAACTGATCGAAAAGTGGGAAGAGGGCTTCGACGTTGTTTTCGCGATCAAGAAGAAACGCAAAGAAAACTGGCTCAAGCGGTCGCTATTCTCCCTGTTCTACAAGATTCTTCGCCGCCTGAGCGCGCTGGATATCCCGGCCAATGCGGGCAATTTCTCTCTGATGGATCGGACCGTGGTGGATCTGATCAACCGCATGCCGGAGAGAAACCGCTACGTAAGCGGGCTCAGAGCGTATGTGGGTGGGCGGCAGACCGGGGTGGAGTTTGAGCGGGCCGCGCGCTATGCCGGCCAGCCTCGCCAGTCACCGCTGAAACTCATGCGCATGGCGACGGACGCCTTCTTCGCCTTTTCCGAAGTTCCGCTTCGCCTCGCCACGGCGCTCGGCTTCTTCGTATCGGGCATAGCCTTTCTCGTGATGCTGAACGTGCTGTACAAGCGGCTCGTCACCGGCGCGGCCATCGAAGGCTGGGCCTCGACGATGACCTCCGTACTGTTTCTGGGCGGTATTCAGCTCCTCGCCCTGGGCGTGATCGGCGAGTATATCGGCCGCATCTACAACGAAGCGAAAGGCCGTCCGGCCTATGTCGTTTCCCGCTACCGAAACCTGATACAGCCTCCGGACGAGGACGCGGCCCCGCCGCTCCATATGCCCCGTCCCGGTCTCTGACCGGCCGGAATGACGCGCTCCACGGTAGCCGGCGCGGCCGCGGAAACACCAGACGCATCCGGCGGCAGCTGAAGCATGGGTAAAGGCTGGCGTGCGGCCGGGCTGGCGCTAATCGCTGTTCCGTTTCTTCCGCTACCCCAGTTGTTCGGCGACATTCTCGGAGGCCGCGACCTCATCCCCCCGTCCGAGTGGCTGCTCGGAGTCGGCATTTTTGCCCTTCTCGCCTGGCTGCTGGCAGTCGCCACGGACTCGCTGACGGTTCCATCACGCCTGCGGCGAATACCGAGAGCGGGCACATTCGCGGCGCCGCTCCTTCTGACGCTGCTGTTGGTCATGGCCTCGCGGGTGGTGTTCGAAGGCCACCCGCTTTCGATCGACAGCATCGTTCAGCTGTTTCAGGCCAAGATCCTGGCTGCCGGGTCCATGGCCGCTCCAGCGCCGCCGCCCGGGGGGTTCTTCGCCACTCAGCATATGCTTGTAAACGAAGCGGGCTGGTCGTCCCAGTATCCTCCGGGACCGGCCGCTATTCTCGCACTGGGCGAGTTGCTGGGCGCCTCCTGGCTGGTACCCATCGTTTTGAGCCTTGGCACGGCGCTGCTTCTGATCCGCTTCACCCGCCGTGTGTACGGTGCGCGCACCGCGACGCTGTGCGCATTTATTCTTCCCCTGGCTCCTTTTTTCTGGGTGATGGGAGCCAGCTACATGAACCACGTACCGGCGCTCTTCTTCCTGGCGCTTCTGCTGAATCTGTATGAGGCCTGGGAGAGAAGCGGTTCACCAGGGCTGGCGGCCGCATCCGGCCTGGCCCTGGGCGGCGCTTTCCTCGCCCGCCCCCTGACCGCCGCTGCGGTGGCTCTGCCTCTGATCGCCTTTCAGCTCGTCCGGCCCGCTCGGCGTCGTGTCTGGTCCGGCGCCGTGGCCGGCGCTGTGGGATTCGCCCTGGTGGCCAGTTTTTATCTGCTGTTCAACTGGCGCACGACCGGGGAACCCTTCCTCCCCGGCTACCTGGCTTTGTGGGGAGAAAGCCACGGTCTGGGCTTCCACGTCTCGCCGTGGGGCGACCTGCACACGCCCCTCACCGGGCTGCGCAACGAATTGGTGGACATCTCGCTTCTGAACGCGTTCCTGTTCGAGTGGCCCATCCCCGCTCTCCTGCCCATCGGAGTATTGTTCGCGGCCGGCTGGGCGTCAGAGCGTTGGGATCGGCGGTTGCTGATCGGGCTGGCCGCGATCCCCGCCGCATACCTCTTCTACTGGCATCGAGACGGGTATCTGGGCCCCAGATTTCTCTATTCGACGCTGGTGTTCGTCATCCCGCTGTCGGCGCGGGCCGTCCTCGCCATCCGGGATCAAACCCGATCGCTGCACATTCAGGTAGGCGGCCTGTTCCGCAGAATAACGCTGGCTCGGTACTGGACGGTTCTCGTTCTACTCTGCGCCTTGTACGGTGCTCTGTACGGGGCGCCCCGCCGTGTCCGAGCGCAGGCCTCGAGCATGAGCAGCATGAAAGCGGATCTGGCCGCCACAGCCCACGAGCAGGGTATCGATCGCGGCCTGATATTCGTGGCGGTCAGCTGGGGCAATCGACTGCTGTCCAGGGCTCAGGGCGCGGGCGTTTCCCTGTCGCTGGTCCAACGAGCGTACAGGGGGATCGACCACTGCGCCTACCAGGAGGTCCTGGACAGCGCGGAGGACGCAGACTGGTCCGCAGACCGCATCGGACAGGAGTTCGAGCGACTCCTGGATGAGAAGCACGAGCTTGTTCAGCCCGCCTGGAACCTCGACCTCTCTCTCCGCGTGCGGCGGGATCGGCCCCTGACGGCCCGCTGCATAGATGAGCTGGACTACGATCAACTGGGGTACACGATCTACGCGCCACATTTGCTCGCCAACGAACCAGGTCTGACAGCCGACCTCGTGGTGGCGCGGGATCTCAGACAGAACAATCAGACACTGAGACAAGTGTACAGAAACCGCCCCGCGTTTCTGTATCGCAACGGCCGCTTCGAACTGCTTCCCGGGCAGGATGGGCCGGATAATTGATTCCCCCGTGAGTGGCTGCGCCAAGCTTGCTCATACCCGGAATCGATTGCGAGGAATTCGATGCGAACTGCGGAGTCAGTACGGTTGCCGTCCGGTTTCACGCTGCTTGAATTGATGGTCTCGCTGTCTATCGCCGGCCTGCTCCTCGTCATAGCTGGCGGAGCACTGCGTAGCTACCGCGAAGCCGTTTCACTGGATGCAGCCGCCCGGGCGGTCCGTGTTCAGCTGGGACGCGCCCGCGCCAGCGCCATCGGACGGCGTGAGGTGGTCCGGCTGCGACTGTCACCGGACGCGGACCTCTGGCTGCTCGACTCGAGTGGCGGCCTGTTGAGCACAGTTCCTCTGGGGTCTGGTGGTTCATTCGCCCCGGACTCCATCCGCCTCCGTCCTTCTACGCTGAGGTTCAACTCTCGGGGGCAGGCAGCGCCCGCCAGTATCTATCTGTACCGGGGAAAGCGAGGTGTGCGCCTGGTGAGCAACTTTCTGGGCCGGGTGCGAGAGGAACGATTCACGCTCTAATTCGGGCCGGCAGCGCCCTCAAAAAGGCCCGGATGACCTGTTGCGAATTACTATACCAACCCCTCTATTGGTTCGAAGATGCGAAACCGTGCCGTTGGCCTGACGAGGCCCCGTCGGCGGCTGCTGACCGAATGAGCAGGAGGCTGTTACAGCACCGTGTATTCGCCAGTCCAATCCACGCTTTCCGCACACGCCACTTCGGTGGTCAGTTAGCGTGACCCCGTTCGGTTTCAAACGCTCCCGGAAAACAGTCGGCCTCGACCTCGGCAGCGGCTTCATCAAGATCGTTGTGATGAGCCACGCCCAAGGTGAGCCTCGCGTCGAAAAGGTGGTTGTCCACCAGCTCGGTAGTGATGCCATCGTAGAGGGCGAGATCATGGATCCCGGCTTCCTGGCCGAAACGATCGACACGTTGTTCGTCGAACACGGAATCAATGATCGGGATGTGATCACCAGCGTGGGTGGGCGGGACGTAATCATCAAGCCGATTCAGATGGATCGCATGTCCAAACAGGATGCGCGGGAGGTGATCCGCTGGGAGGCTGAACAGCATGTCCCATTCGAGATGGACGACGTACAGCTCGATTTCGAGATAACGGATCCGGACAGTGAGGGCCTGCAGATGAGCGTCCTGCTCGTTGCCGCCAAGCGCGAGCTGGTCGAGAACAAGATCGGGCTGCTGGAGGAAGCTAATCTCAACCCGAGAGTCGTGGACATAGACTCTTTTGCGCTACACAATGCGCTAGAATACAGCTATCCCGAGGCCATGGAGGGCCTGACCGGTCTCATCAACATCGGCCACGACACGACGAAAGTGAACATCCTGGAGGACGGAGTCCCTGTACTGACTCGTGACCTCAGTTTCGGAACTCGTCGTCTGTCTCTCGACCTTCAGCGGGAGCGCGGAATGAGCGCCGAGGAAGCCGAAGCGGTCCTACGGGGTGAGAGCTCGGACGACCAATTGCGGGATTTCCTCACGGACCGTGCGCAGGAAGTGGCGCGCGGAGTAGAGCGGGCGACGGCGTTCCTGGAGACTCAGGAACTGGGTTCGAGCCTGTCGAAACTGTACTTGTGCGGGGGCGGCGTACGTGTGCCAGGCCTGGCTGAGGCTCTCGGTGAGCGGCTGGGGGTGGAGACGATCATCGCCAATCCTCTGCAGCGAGTCGATGTGAGGCCCGGGGCGCTGGATGACGGCGACGTGGACGATGTCGCCTCCATGCTGATGCTGTCGGTGGGCCTGGCGCTGCGCGAGGTGGCCTGACCGATGATCGAGATCAATCTTCATCCGCATGGAGCCAAGGCACGCCGCCGGCGCACGAAACTCAAGCTTCCGAGCTTGGGCGGCCGTGGTCTCAGCGGCGGTCGTCTTAGCGGCGGAGGCGGACGGGGTGGGGGGCGCGACCCCTGGACTATGGCCGCTGTCGGGGTGCCCCTCCTGGCCCTCCTGGTCGTCGGAGCGATGTGGTACACGCAGCGAGCGGAAGCGCGCGGACTCGAGGATCAGGTGCAGGATGCGATTGGCGACTCCACTCGCCTGGCGGATCTGCGCCAGCTCAGCGACAGCTTGACCAGGCGCGACCAGATCATACAGGAGCGGGTCGGTCACGTGGCCAACCTGGATGGCGACCGTTTCGTATGGCCGCACTTGTTGGACGAGATGGGCCGGTCGCTGCCGGACTATACCTGGATCACCGCGATCGAGTCGTTGTCTCCACTTCCGGATCTACGCTTGCGTATCCGTGGCATGGCGGCCAATCCGGTCGCCATTACGGCCTTCATTCGGAATCTGGCCGGGTCGCTGTATGTGGGCGATGTGCAGCTCGCGGGGAGCCAGCAGGTCCAGTTAGAGCGTTTCGATGTGCAGTCGTTTGAACTTGCCGTCACCTATTCTGAGCCTCCGGACTCCGTCGTCCGGATGGTTCCGATCGTGCAGCGATAGCGATGGCACTCCTACCCGAAGACCCCCGGCGTCAACGATCGCTTCTGGCGGTGATCATGGCTATCGCCGTGGCCGCGGCCTACTACCTGTACGCTTATAAGCCGAAAGCAGTGGAAATAGTCGAGGCGCAGGAACGTATCGAGGAATTGACGTTTCAAAATGAGACCGCTGAGAAACGCATAGGCAACCTGCAGGAACTTCGTGACAGGCTCAGTCTTGGCGAGCGTCAGTTCGAGGCTCTGCGGGAGTTGGTTCCGGCGGGCAGTGAAGTTCCCGCCATCTACGAAGCCATCGCGACCGAGGCGCAGGCACTCAACCTGAAGCTCCTCGATGTCAAGCCGTCGGTTCCGGTGCAGGACAGCGGGGCCTACTTCATGCGCCAGGAATGGCAGATGGAGATTGAAGGCGAATATCACAAGGTTGGCGAGTTTCTCACCCGGGTGGCTTCATTCGATCGGATCGTCAGGCCGGACTTGACGAGTCTCGCCACAGGTAGCCGGACTCCCAGTGGCCGCCAGCTTGTCAGGGCTCGGTTCGAACTAGAGACCTATGTCATGCCCGCGGACACGACCCCGGCGCAGGAGGGTTCCTGATGTTCCTGATCGGGAGCGAGAAGAGAGTCCGTTCAGCCGCGCTGGTCGCAGGCGCGTTGGGCCTGTTGTTTGCGGTAACTCCGGCGCTGTATGCGCAGGACGCGGAAGGCCAGGACGCCGACGACCAGACCCGTCCGTCTTACGTGCTGGAGCGTGAGGTGTTCGACTATCCCAGCGAGGGACGGCGGGACCCGTTTCGTGAACTGAATCCGACTACGGATGTCGGACCCCGGTTCGACGATCTCGAGTTGGCTGGAATCCTCCACAGCCCCACGGTAGGTAGTGTGGCCGTGCTGGTTGATCGCCTTACCAAGAAACGGTACAGGGTGTGGGAGGGTGAACGTGTTGGTGGGGCCAGGCTGCTCCGAGTAAGACCAACTGAGGTTGATTTCCTGGTTACTGTGTTCGGAATCAGTCGCCGGGAAACACTGACCGTGAAGCGACAGGAAGAGGAGCTGTAAACATGATCGGCCATGTCTTTCCAGCCTTGCTGATGACGTGGGCGGCGGCCGCCGCGCCACAGGGAAGTGTGC
>JBDLJJ010000081.1:0-12491 GCA_039714435.1 Gemmatimonadota bacterium
CTGCTTGTTGTCGTCCATGACCGGCGTGGTGACGCGCCAGAAACCCGCCTCGCGGGCAAAGCGCTCCACCGTGTTACGGGCCAGGGGCCGGGCGATCAGCGGTACACTGCCCAGACGCTGGAATGCTTCCGCCGTCCACACGACGGGGTCGGACTCCGTGCGCTCGCGCACCTGAACGTCACCCGTGTAAGGGCATTTCTTCTCGATGGTCGGCACGTCCGGGATCTCATCCGCGTCGGAACCCTGGACGACCGTACGCTGCATGGCCTGCTCGGCCTTCAGTTCGGCCAGAGCCAGCTCTTCGGCAGTCCCTATCCCCATGATGAGCTGCATATGCGTGGGCAGGAGCTTCTTGATCGCCTCGTCCAGACGGTCGCCGGTAACCACCGGGAGCGACTCGGCTGTGACCGCGGGGGCCGTGGCCCCCGGCGCCGCGGCTCCGTTACCGTTCGGTTCGGGCGCGGCCTCCTGCTCGAACTTCGCCTTGCCGTCCACGAAGGCCGCCGCGTAGCGGCTTCCCGGACCGTAGTGCTCCAGCACATATTCCTCGACCGCCTTGCGCGCGATGCCGAGCGCAAAGGGCGGAACGCGAATGATTCTGACTTCGGCTTCCGGCGTCCACTCCAGACCCGTCTCGCCGTCCTCCTCGATCCAGGGAATCTCCTCCGGGCGCACGTCAGTGGTCCCCACGAGAAGTGTGTTTACGGCTGCCATGCGCATGACGTTCTCGGCCTGCGAGCCGAGCCGCGTACCCTCGATGCGGTGCGAGCCGTGCCGGGCCAGCAGCAGCAGAGCCGGCTTTTCCTCCTCTGCCCACTGCAGTACCACCTGGAACGGCTTCCCGACCAGAACCTGGGTTTCCACCTCGATGTCGGGATACTCGGTCGCCATCACCTCGGCACGCTTGAGGTTGGCCTTGCACAGCCGGAGCAGCCCCTTGTCGATGATGTTGTTGTGGAGGGCTTCCTGCTCCTCGAACTTGAATACCTTGGAGGCCTGGACTGACAGAACGTCCTTGATGTTGTTGAACACGGCATGGTGATACTCGACGTCGAAGGCGCTCCCCACGAGCAGCCTGGCGCCGTACTCGCGAGCCAATTCCAGCGCGATCCGCATGGCCTTGTACGAATAGGACGAACCGTCGACGCAGACCATTATGGAGCCGCCGGTCAGCGGACGCTCGTCGCGGACGACCAGGACGTCCTTTTCGATCAGCCGTAAAGCCCGGCCCGCGACCCCACCCAGCTGGCTGTAAGCCTGCCGGCCGATGCCATGCGCACCGAGCACGACCAGGTCATATTCGCGCTCTGATTTGCCGGCCAGCTTCTCGTCCGGATCCTCTTCTTCCGCCACGATTCGGCCGTTCTCGCCCAGCCTCACATCGCTCCGGACCCTGTCTCCACCGTCGTACTTGCTGGCGATATTGGGATCAAAACCGATCAGGCTCGGGAGCTGGCCTGCGCCCCGGTTGGCCTCGCTGGCGATCTCCTCGAAATTGATCCCTTCCAGAAGCTGGCGCGTGAGGGAAACTCCGGCCTGCCTGGCTTTGGTGTCGACACCGTCCAGAAAACTATCGGAGATGAGCTGGAGGCCCTTCTCGATGAGTTTGTCGTGAATCTTGCGCTGGCGACGGATCTCATCCGGTTCCTGAAATTGGGCCGGGAGCCCAATCTCCAGCTGGCGAAACCTTACATCGTGCAGGCGAGCCGCATACACATGACTCGCGGTCACCTGTCCCCCGCTGCGGGAACAGATTTCCAGCGCGCGATCTACCGCCCAGCCTGAATGCGGCGAGTTGTCTACCGGTACGAGCACCTCTCGGTACATCGCCACCTCTGCGTCCGGAGCCTACTAAGCAGTATCGGAACACGTGCCCGAGATTTGCAGGCACATCTATGGTAGAACGAGTAACTCGGCTCGTACAAAGTCATTTTATTTCGCCCTCAGGGCGAACCGCCGAGAGTATAGGGGCGGCGCGCTCCGCAAGTCAAACAGCCTGTTTTTGTGCCATTCGCCGTCCCAGGTAACCAGCCGCCAGCACGAAGAGGACCATAGCTGCCGCCAGGGCGAGCAGGGGCGTAGACCAGCCGCCGGGTCCTGCGGCGGCCCCTTTTCGCCAGGCTTCGAGGAGAGGCCGGAACGGACTCAGCCGGGCCGCCGTGTCCGCCCAGGTGCCCGGCTCCGGGGTCCGGAACACTCCAGCCAGGTGGAGTGCGGTCAGGCACACGATGGCGCAGCCCAGGGCCGCTTCGGCCAATGATCGGACGACAGCGGCGACCACCGTCCCCAGCAGGTTCGCGAACAGGAGAGCAGTGGCGAGCGCCGCCAGTACGGCCGCGGCGTCAGCCGGCCGTCCGCTGGCCAGCCAAACGAGCACGAGCGAGACGGGGAGGAGCTGCACCCAATCCAGAACCGCGCTGGCCAGAAGGCGTTCTACAAGCCAGGGACGGACCCCGTAGCCGGTGAGCAGAACCTTTTCCGACCAGCCGGAGTCAGCGTCTCGGATGTGCGGGATGCAACTTCCGTAGGCCCCGAAGAAGGCGATAAACAGTGTGTAGACGACCGTCTTATGCGCCGCTGCCGCTCCGCTGAGCGCCACAGGTACGAGAAGGAGCGCGGGAACGAACAGGTTCCACAGCAGGAGCCGCCTGCGGCGAAGGGCCACGGTCCACTGGAGTCGCCACACGGCACCAGTCATGGAGCGCTGTCCACTTCCAGGCTGGCGCCGGCCACAGACCTGAGCACGTCGGCCAGGCCCGGCTCACGAACCTGAACCGACCGTATGTCCGCTCCGGCCGTTGCAAACCAGGCGCACAGATCGGCCAGGGCCGCTGTACCCGAACCACTGGAGAAGCTCATCTCGCCTCCGACGGCTGCGACGCCGGTGGGCAGAGTGCCGGCGGCGGCGTTGATCGCGGCCAGGCCGCCCGGAGGCGTGCCCGCGGGAGCGGGACCCGCGAACTGAACGGTGATGACGGTCGGGGCGGCAAGCGCCGCGATAAGGTCGGCGGGCCGGCCTTCCGAGACGACCTGCCCCTCATGCATAAGGAGTACGCGGTCACAGCAGTGCTCCGCGAAGTCGGCATCGTTCGTGGCCACCAGCGCCGCTCCGCCTCGATCCGACACCTGGCTCAGGGCCGCGGCCAGACAGTCGCGGCCCAGCGGATCCAGGCCCACGGTGGGTTCGTCCAGAAGCAGCAGGGACGGCTCGCTGGCGAAGGCTTCAGCCAGCGCCAAGCGGCGGCGCATTCCGAACGAATAGGCGGACACGGCCTGATCGGATGCTTCCGCGAGGCCGAAATCAGACAATGACCGCACTCCCGCCTGCCGATCGGAGGCGCTTCGCCGGCCGCGAAGGTCCAGTGTGACGCTGACGTTCTCGGCGCCCGTGAGAGCTTCCTGAAATGGGAGCCGGTCGAACACGACGGCTGGATCGGGAGTCGTGACCTCGAGCGCGCCGGCCTGCGGCCGCAGGAGGCCGGCGATCAGACGCAGCAGCGTCGTCTTGCCCGACCCGTTGGCGCCCACCAGGCCCAGGACTTCGCGTTCGCGCACGGTCAGGCCGACTCCGGCCAACACCTGCGGGCCGCTGCCGTAGGAGAACGTCAGTCCGGAGGCGACAACGGGAGGTTCAGGGGACAAGCGTTACGCCGTCGCCATCGGTCACCGTGAGCGCATCCACCGGGCATTCGGCGCAGGCCCGCATTAATTGCTCACGATCCGGAAGACCGCTGCCGGATACGAACACGGCAATGTCCTCTTCATCCAGTTCAAACACTTCCGGAGCTTCCTGCACGCAGTCGCCGAAACCCACACACAACGTCCGGTCGATTTCCACCTTCAGGTCACCGAACGTACGGCACACCTGCACGCCAGCTTCGGCTGGATCGGCCTGGCTCGCGCCCGCGGAATCCGTGCTGCTCACATTCCCTCCAGGCCCAGGTCTGAGCGGGCCTGGTCCATGATTGCGGGGGTGATCTGCGCGATGCGGTTCTCTTTCGCGTAGTCGGTATAGATGCGCTTCACCATTCCGCGCACGAACTTCGGTACGATCTCCAAGCGGTCGAGGGCCTCCTGACTCCACGTGACCGGCCCGCTGGTCGGTCCAGCCACCGCGCCGGCCGAAGCCTCCGGTTCCTCGAACGCGTCCTCACGCCCACCGACGAGTCCAGCACGGACGGTCTCGAGCGGCTGCTCAGGCACCTCACGGCCACCGATCTTGATCCCCAGCGACGAGACCAGCTGCGTCTCCATCGGGTTGGTGAGCATGGCCACCAGCCGGTCGCATTGGGGGCAGCGGAAGGCCGCGGCCAGGGTGCCGTCGCCAGGCAGCTGCCGCTGCTCGAACGTCATCTGCTCGTCGCATTCGACGCAGAGGAACTTCACGCCCGCTCACCGGTCGAAGGGGCCTCCAGGCCCAGTGAATCCAGGCCGAGGGAGTCGGTCAGAACCCGGGCCAACTCGTCGATCACGCGGCCCGCCTCGGTGCCTGACACCAGCTCGCCCATGGCTCCCGACTCAGCGGCCCGGCCGGCCGACACGTCGAACGGAATACGGGCCAGAACGGGAACGGAGTGCGTCGCCGCGAGGCTGTCAGCCGCGTCGCCCGGAAAGAGTTCTCCCACCTGGCCGCAGTCATGGCAGGCGTAGCCCGCCATGTTCTCCACGATGCCCAGAAGGGGAATTCCGCGGGTGCGGGCGAGCGCGATCGAGCGCTGGACAGCGGCGGCCGAGGCCGAAGTGGGAATGGTTACGACTATTGCTCCTGCCAGATTGGGAACCAGCTCGAACAGATCCACCAGTCTCTGCGTGCCGGGAGGAAGGTCCAGAAGCAGCACGTCTAGCTGGCCCCACTTCACGTCTGACAGAAATTCGCGCAAAGCTCCCCGCTCCTGCGCCCCGCGCCACACGAAACTGTCGGAATCCGGTTCGCGCCAGGCCAGGGGCGATCCGTCTTCCAGAAGCAGATCCATGGACATGACGCGGACTCCCGCCTCGCTGACCGGAGGCTCGACGCCGGTCTCGTCAACGACAAGCGAGGTCGCTGTCACCCCGGACAGGCGGGCCGCCGTCGGCCCCACCAGATCAGCGTCCAGGAGGCCGACACGCAGTCCGAGCCGCGACAGGGCGGCCGTCAGCGCGGCGCTCACGAGGCTCTTTCCGACACCACCCTTCCCACTCATTACGGCTACACATGACCCGACTCCGGCCAGACGATCGGCTACCCGCTGGGCCTGCGCAGCTACCTGCTCTCCGAGCCCGGAGGCGTCCGTGGACTCCAGGTCGGCGTATGTTCGATGTCGGATGCTCATGGGACGTGAAGCTAGGCCGCGCAGAAGGTTTGGCAACCGACTGGGAGCCGGTTACGTTGGGCCGGAGTGCCTGCCGTCAGTCAGCTGAAAGACCGAGGAAACAGTGTCCATCATCGGTTTTCATAAGGTCCTGATTTCCACCGCGATCGTCTTCTGCCTGTTGTTCGCTGGCTGGGAGATCGGACGTTACGAGAACGGCGGCGGTACGTCCGCCCTGGTCCTGGCAGCCGTGTTCTTTCTCCTTTCCATCGGCCTGGTCGTCTACCTCATCAATCTAAAGAGAATTCTGCGGCGGAAATCGGAGTAGGTGTTGGCAGGTAGATCATTCCCCGCCTGGCTCTCTCTCCTGAGCGCCGCCTTCGTGCTGCTGATTATTGTAATCGTCGTGGGCTCACTCAGACGTGCCGAACCCAGGACGTTTCTGCTTTCTCAGCTCAGTGAGACCGGCTTGGGTACCGAGGCGTCTCTGGCCGGACCGACGGTGGTGAGCCTCGACGCCAGAAGCCCGGACCGTTGGACCTGGTTCGATTTCTCACGCGCCGCTTCACCTTCCGTACCGGGTCCCATGGAGTGGGACCTCGGAGTGCGGCGCTTTCAGCTCCTCGTGAACGGCGGACCGGGCTTCAGTGGAAACGGCGGGGTGATGGTGGTCCAAGAGGGATTTGGAGAACTCGCCGAGGCGCCCGGGGGCGAGTACGAGGTCAGCCGGGTAAGCCCCGGGGGCGACTCTCTCAGCACAGGCTTTGACGATTGGTACGAGTACGGGTTCTTCTCGCATCTGCTGGAACCACTGGACGCCACCTACGTGCTGCGCACCGCAGAGGGCCACTACGTGAAGCTGCGAATTCTGAGCTACTACTGCCCCGGCCCGGAGCCCGGCTGCCTGACGATCGAATACACGTATCAGGGAAACGGCAGCCGCCAGCTGCGTTAGGCCCCGGCTACGGTAGGCCGGCGACCGCTGTACTTAACGCTGCCCGGGAAGCAGGCCAGGGAATCGCGGGCTACGGAATCGCGACTCCTTTCACGATCAGCACGCGCCCGGGTGTGGTGGTCGAGATTCCGCCAGACAGCACGTAGTCCGGTATGCCATCCGCGTCTACATCTCCGATTCCTATGGCATCGAAACCCAGGTTCTCGTTCGCTGTCGTGCTCGTGAAAGTGCGCAGCAGGGTCCCGTCCGCGCCTGAGTGCAGGTAGGCTTTACCGGCTTGGAATGCCCCCTCACTGCTGAGCCAGCCGGCGGCAAAGATATCCCGCACCCCGTCACCGTTCGCGTCCGCCACGCCCCGGCCGATGCCGTACTGATCACCCGCCTTCTCGCCCGTCAGGACATGGATCGTGGCGCCCGTGGCGCCCGAGTACACGTACGCCCGTCCTGAGGCGCTGCCAGCGGCTGAATTCAGGATGTCAACGGCGAAAATGTCGGGAGAGCCGTCGCTATCCAGATCGCCAGGGCTTTCCAGCCAGAACTGACCCAGTGAGACGGCGGTCGCGTCAGGCGCGATCGAAGTGTACAGCGGGGTCCCCGTAGCGCCGGAGATCACGTATACGCGGCCTCCTCCACCTGTGTTGGGCGCGCCGACCAGCAAGTCGTCGAACCCATCGCCGTTCAGATCTCCCGGTCCTCCGACTGAATGTCCGAAAGCGGCACCGCTTACGGCGGGATCGTGAGTGAAGATCACTGAGCCATCTAGCCCAGAGTAGACGTACGCCCGGCCGGCTCCGGCGCCCACGACCGAGGCAGAAGGGGCGCCCACGATGAAGTCATCCACGCCGTCACCATTTACGTCGCCAGCTCTCCCGACCGAGGATCCGAAGGCCTCACCTGCCGTGGGTCCGGCAATCGAGTAAAGCACCGCACCCGTTGCGCCGGAGTAGACGACAGCGCGTCCCTGGCTGCTGAACGGCGCGCCCACAATCATGTCGCCCACGCCGTCACCGTCGATGTCACCGGCCAGGTCGACGCCGTTTCCGAACTGTTCGCCGGCCGTGCCCGTGTGGGCACGGATTAGATTCCCCGTGGCGCCCGAGTAGACGTAGACCTTACCCGCGTTGCTTCCCCCCTCGTCGTTCGTGGGGGCGGTTGAGGCGAAGTCCGACACACCATCTCCGTCTATATCGCCGAGATCTTCCATGACCCATCCGAACTGATCCCCCGCACCCTCTCCGGGGATCGTTCTGATCACCGTGAACGTGGTCAGCAGCCGCGCCAGCGCGGACGGAGTACTGCCGTTGTTATTTGTCTGGCTGGGGTCGGTGGTAGAGGACATGGCCGCAGCGCGGCCCTCCACGGGGCCGATCAAAGGCGCCGTGGCCCATACGTTAAACGTGGCCGTCTGGCCGGCCGCCAATGTGGCCATTACCGGCCACGAGATCGTGCTTCCGCTCAGCGCGCCGCCACCGGAGATCGAATCGACGGTGAGCTGGCCCACGAAGGTTTCGGTGACGCTGACGGCGTCGGCGTCACTTGGACCGTCGTTCCGTACAGAGACCGTCAAGGCGACGGCCGTCCCGGGCGAGAATCCGCCGCCGCCAGTCTGGCTGACCACGATATCCGCCAGGCGACCGATCGATGTGCCGGCGACCGCGCTAGTGCCATCGTTGTTGCCAGGAGTGGGATCCGGTGTGGAAGATGAGCCCGAAGCGCTAACCGTAATCTGACCGGGCGCATCGGCGCTCAGCGAGATCGTGAAGTCCTGCGACTGGCCGTTGGCGATACTAGAAATGGCCGGCCACGTAACCGTTCCCGAGGCCTCGCTCCCTCCGCCTGACACGGCTGTCACCGTGACACTTCCGGAGATGGTGGCCTGGATGGCGACCCCAGCCGCTGCCGAAGGGCCCCCGTTTACGACGCGCACGGTGTAGGCGAGAGCCGCTCCCGGAACGCCTGTGGCCGGACCGGTCACCGTGACTTGCAAGTCCGCCTGATTCGTGGGCGTGGGGTTCGGCTCGGCGGGACCGTCTCCTCCGCAGGCCGCGACCGCCAGCGCGCCGCCAAGCAGGACGGCTGGGAGGAAACTCGTTCGGTAGAAACTTGTCCAGAGATGTCGGTCTCGTCTGTCCGTCCGCATCATCGGCGCACCGCTCCTTTCACGATTCCCCCGCCGTGTTAGTCGGCCCAAGCTCGTGAAGGGCGCCGAAGGCGACCATGACTTTAGTCTAAGGAATTCGACCGCAGAGGAAGTGGGCAGGTAACTTCTTGGGCCGCAGCGCTGTGCGGCGTTTCTGACCGTAGCTGAACAGGCTGGCTAGGTGCTTTCGGCGGTTTCCCGCGGGCCGGGGACTACCTTTTTCGCTGCCCAGGCGACGACCAGAAGCGCACCAAAGGCACAAACGATAATTGGCCCTGTCGGCAGGTCAAACTGAAACGAGACAGCCAGCCCGGCTACCGAAGCGATCAGGCCCGCGAGCCAGGCGTAAAGCGTCAGTCTGGTAGGATCGCGGGTGAACAGGAAGGCGATCACGGCGGGCACGACGAGAAACGAGAAGACCAAAAGTACGCCGGCGATTGGTACCGAAAAAGTGATCACGACTCCGAACAAGAGGTAGAATAGGAAGTCCCACCACTTTATGCTCCAGCCGTTGGCGAGGGCTGTCTTCGGTTGCAGAGAAATCGTCAGGAAGCGCTTTCTCATCAGGAATTGGATGACCCCGATGATCGCGTAAATCGCCGCCAGCCGGACGATCGTGGGCCACGTCACCCAGAGCAGGTTCCCGACCAGGATCTCTTTGATCGCTTCGCCTCCGTGGGGCACACGGTCGGCTACCAAGATCGCGGCCGCCGATGCCACCACATACACGATCCCGATGATCGCTTCCTGGGGAATGCGCCCCTCCCGGGAAGTGCGCGTGAGCGAGAAAATTCCCGCCCCTACCGTCGTGAAGGCCAGCGCGTAGACAAGCGCGGCCGTCGATTCATGCTCCAGGCCGGCGAGAATGGCCACGGTTCCGCCAAGAGCCGCCATCTGCGCTAGAGCCAGATCTACGAAGATGACCTCGCGCGCGATCACATGGAGGCCCAGATAGGCGTGAAGCGAGACGATCACCAGGCATGCCACGAGCGGGGGCAGGAGTAGCTCGAGCATATCTATTCCATCTCTCCATAGACCCGCATCAGGCTCTCAATCCAGTGATCCACGAGCCCGAAATAGGTGCCGGTTCCAGTTGCTCCGCCCGTGTTCTCGGGGACGATCACCGGGCTGGCTCCGGTGCGCTCCGCCACCTGTGAGATCTGATTCTGGTTGTAGTAGTTGGCCGCGAAGATGGCCGGAATGTTCTCACGGCGCATCAAGTCGATGAGCTCCCGCACATGCCGCGGAGTGGGCGGGATTCCGAGCTTGGACTCAACGTAGGCTGCGCAGGAGATGCCGAATCGGCGGCTGAAGTAGGACCACTCCTTGTGATAGCACACCATGCGCTGACCTCTGAGCCCCTCCGCCCGGCCGAACCAGCCGTCCAGGCGACCCGACAGCGGCTGGTCTTGGTAGTCGGTGCTGGCCAGGAACTCGTACAGCCGATGGCTCTCCAGAAGCTGCATCGCCGTGCCCAGCGTAAGGATTCGCACCAACTCCTCGCCGATCAGTGCAGTCAGGACATCCCGTTCGAACGTCTCGCCCCGCGCCCGGAAGTAGTCCGCGTTCTGGGGCGAGACGCGTTCGAGTCCGGCCCGAATGGACCGTGAAATGAGAATGGCGTTGAGTGGGTCGGCGTGTATGTGTGGATTACCGTAAATGTGTACGTCACCCGCCGCTCGATCGACTGTTGCCGGCACTTCGAGCAGGTCGACGCCATCCGATGCTGTCACGTATCCAGGTCCGCCGGGGGACACCTTACGATTGCCGGCCCGATCGAGGAGGGCCGGCACCCAGAGCTCCAGGTCGAGCCCCGTCGTGACGAATACATCGGCCCCGCGTAGTAACCGCACGAAGCTGGGCTTGGGCTGAACGAAATGCGCGTCTTCGTCACCCTGGGCGATAGCGGTCACGGTCCCCTTGTCGCCCACGACCTCGCGTGCGATCGAGGCGTAGGTGGTGAGGCTGGTGACGATGTTGAGCGGCTCCTGGCCGGACGCGCGGGTTGGCATCGCGGATATGGCGGCCACGATCGCCATGCTCCACAGCACCGCGCGCCGCATCTCAGTACGTCTCATGCTTGTGCGGACCCACTGACCACACGACTTGCAGTCCGATCTGCTCTTGCTCACCAAATAGTTCGCTCTCCTCATGCCTTCCCTCGAGCCTCACATAGACGAACTCGCTCTGCCACCACGTGATCGCGGGCGTGATGGCCCATTCCGTATCCAGCGCTCCTCGTGGCGTCTCTACCCTGTCGTACCTAACACCCAGCACCCAGCGCCGGCTGGCCCGGTACTGCGCATCCGCAAACAGACCGTACCGATCGGTCGTAAGTCCGCTCTGATCTGCGTGAAACACATACCCCTCCGCCCTGAGCGTCAGCTCACGTCTGGTTCCAGTGCGGGGAGGCCGGACCGTGAGCCGGACGTCCGCCCCATACACCCGGCTCTGGAGGTCCGCCGAGGCGTTGTTGACCCCGAGCCCGGTGAGGCCGGCCTGTACGTACGTGCTCCTGCTCACCTGCCAGAATGTCTTGAACCGGCCGAGCAGCATGAGCTGGCGACTATCGCCGGCCAGCGGCTCGCTGTTCGCCGTGGTGGCCTGAAACCAGACCTCCGGCGTCCCACCGCCAATCGAGAACGGCAGTGCTGAATAGAGTGACAGACCGGTGCTTACGAGCCCCTCCTCGCCGAAGAAGCGCCTGTAGACAAGAGGGTATTCTCCTTCTGGCAGGGCGTGCAGGTGCCAGCGATTCAGTTCCCCGACCTCGGCGCGGAGTTTTCCGGCGTCCGCCCGGATGTGGCCCGGGAGACCCGTCCAGGTGATGAAGCCCTCTTCCAGGTCAAACGCCTCGTCCTCGAACGTGACATAGACCCTGGCTTTGGAGACCGGGTCCAGGTTGGACTGAAAGGAGAACTCGACCTCGCGAAGCTCGAAGTTGTCCTCCTGGGGGTCGCCCTCACGCAGCTGTCCGCGAAGATCGGCGGTCACCGAGATCTCGGGGTTGAGCGCGTTCAGGCTCCGGCGAACCTGCTGCTCGCCCGCGGCCACCGGACGCGGCTGCGCCGCTGCGGCCGCAGAATCAGCCGCGGCGCGAATGGCCGCCAACTCATCAACCGGGGGTACCGGGGGCTCGGCGGGCGGCTCTTCCTGAGCGCCAGTCACATCCGAACACGTCCGCGCCTCCGCTCGCGCGAGCCTGGCGGCCAGGCGACTGACCGTCTCAGCCAGCGAGTCCGCTGCCGCGTCGCCCGTAGGCTGCCACTGGAAAACGAGAGGACGACCCATACAGAGCCCGCTTTCCAGTGAATCCAGCCGGACCGCTATCTGTTCGAGTCTGTCTGCCAGGTCATCTATCGGATCGGGAGCGGCTTCCTGGCTGTAGAGCCGCGGCGCGCCCACGGTCAGAAAACCCACGGCCAGCGCTACCGTTCGCGTAATCGTCTGGCGATGTGTTGGCCATCCTTGGCGCCATCTGCGCCGGAATTTGTACTGCACTCTGTCGTCCTCCACTCACGTCCGGCGGGCACGCCGCCAGGAATCATTCTCGAGTCTACCCGAGGGGCAGTCGATTCAACGGTTCCGTCAGACGAGGGTAGGAGGCGCCCTGGAGGAGGGAAGGCGCTCGGAAGGGCCGCGGCTAGTGAGACGGCTATCGGCGGGACAGGTCTGGTCACGAGCTGGATAGGCTTGTGAGAAGGCGGCGGGCGTCGAAGCCCGCAGCTTGGGCGAACTGGTGCAAACGCCCAACTCGCAGGCGTGACCGCGATCGGCGCACGACCCGGGCTCTTCGACATGAGCCTCGTGCTGGCCGGACTCGCTCTCGAGATGATGACGCACGATGTCCGCAGCGGCCCCAGCTGGCCCTCCGAACAGGGTCAGGATGAGAATCCATCCGGTGAGCCGGGCAGTCTTCGTGATCGGTGTCATCTTCGGATTGTCGTTCGTCTGGATTCGCGCGTGCCACGAACCTTACCGCCTTAACAGCAACAATGTACTAGGTCTTTGCGGTGCGCGGGTTCCCTGTGACCTGCTAAACCGCCGTTAGGTTGCTCAGATCCGCAGCGCATCCCTACTCCGCCGTGTTTCTGACGACGTGCGC